>SFHK01000015.1 GCA_004556395.1 Clostridiales bacterium | reverse complement strand
AATACTCATTCTTGTAAGCAACCGCTGCTTCAGCCTGATAGTCCCGATAAAAAGCATAATCACCAATGGAAAGAATGCCATCAGGAACGACATAAGAATAATGGTTATACTCACTATATGTCTCATCCATATGTGTATAAGCAAGAAGCTCCTTATTGGCCTTGCTGTAAAGCGCTCCGTTAATCACGGCAAAGTAAGGATGCTTGCTGCTTATTTTGAATTGTATGGATGGATTACCGACAAAAGCTCCGTAACCGATACTTTGCACATTATCTGGCAGATTAATCTCTGACAGCGTAGCATTCCAAAATGCCTTTTGGCCAATACTCTTGATGGAATCTGGAATTGTCAAAGACACAGTTTCAAAATCATTTTCAGGTCTGCCAAAGCCGTCACGCCGCATAACGTCACGCTTGAACGCCTCATCGCCAATCGCTGTAACGGTATAGCCGTCGATCATGTTTGGGATATAAATATCCCTATTGTTCATTCCCCAGTGGAACTTGGTAATCGTGATCGTGCCGTTGCCTTTGATCTGATAGGTATATTGTCCGCTTTTCCTCGCATTATCGGCCATCGCCGGCAACGCCGTCATGAACATTACAAGGATGCATGCCCAGCAAATCAGTTTCTTCATTTCATCCGTTCCTCCATTCGTTTTTGTTCCCGTGTGCATTCCGCGCGACCCGGCGGCTTCAGGGCTCGTCGGGTCGCGCCGGTCTGTCCGCTTACAGCTTTCCAAGCAGGTCTTTTTTCTTCTGCTGGAATTCCTCGTCGGTCAGGATGCCCTGTTCGTGCAGCTTCGCCAGCCGCTCCAGCGCTTCAAGGCTGTCGTTCGCCGCGGACTGCGCGGGAGCCGCCGGAACCGCCTGCACCATCACGGGTTGATCCTCCTTATAGCCCATGCCGTTGGCCGGAACCAGCCCGCCGGTCAGGATGCGGATGAAATCCACAAACGCCCAGATGCTCACCGCCGCGCCGTACATCAGCAGAAGTACGGCGAAGGGCGTCGTGGTCACCGCGAGGATACTCCATCCGATGAGCAGGCTCACAAAGCCGATGCTCTGCGCCACGCCCTGCTTCACATAACCCAGATAATACCGATGCGCGCCCGTCGTCCCCAGAAAAAACGCCAGCAGCCAGGAAGCGGTCTTCGATTTTCTTTCCATTTTGATACTCTCCTTCTTCTAATTAGAATTCTCAATTAAAGTCCGTCCACGTCGTCTTCGTCGGCGACATAGCCCAGCTCCGCGTACATCTGCTGGACGTATGCCTTGTTGTTGTTCTTGGAATACAGAAGCGTCGGGCTCGCGAAGTCATACAGAAGCAGCATGCTGTCGTCCGCGCCGTACCATACGTAGGAGCTGTAGCCCTCCGCGTCCGGCTTTCCGTACACCTTGGTCAGCTTGGCAAGAAGATCCTTCATCGCCGCATCCGTGTCCGGCGCGTTCAGCTCCACGTTCACGGAAATCAGCTTCTGCGTCTTCTTGTCCAGCTTGCCGTTCTTGATGCCATAGGTGTAGCACAGCGCGATGGTGTCCACGTCGTATCCGGCGATCTTCTTTTTATTGTCGTCGTAGAAGGACGTATCGCCGTAGAGCACCTTCTCGTAATACTGCGCAAGCTCGTAGAACGAAGATGCGCCGTCCGAAAGCATGCAGGTCGAGCTGTCATTGAAGGAGCTTACATGCCTGGAGGAAACGTAGCCCTTCTCAAACAGAATCTTGCGCGCCTCCTTGGGATTGGAATCCCACGGAATCTCCTGGAAGGTAATCACGCCGCGCGCGTCGCTGCCGCTCTCCGTCGTGCTCTGCGCATCATTGCCCTTCGCGGACGGCTGTGCGGTAGCGGTTTCCGTCTTGCCCAGCGTAATTTCGAACACGTTGTCGCAGTAGTCGAAATTGTAGCCGGTCACGGCGCTGGTGATCTTCGTGTTGAAGCTGTCCGTGAAGCCGAGCGTGACGGTGGCGCTCTTATAGCTGTTCACCACCTGCGACGGAATCTCAAAGACCACATAGCATCCCACGCTCGCCTGCGCGCTCACATAGTTCTGGAAGTCGCGGCCGTCCGGCTGCAGGCCGTGCACATCGCCCTCGTAGGTGTATTTTCCGTCCACCACCACCTGCGCGTAGACGTTGCGAATGTCCACCTCGCGGCTGCCGGCGTTCTTGAACGTGCCCTTCAGATACAGGAAGCGGTTGCCGTTCTGCGGTTCCAGCATGAAATACAGGCTCGGCTGCGCGCCCTCATAGGAATTCACCCTGTCCGTCACGCCGCTGTCCGTCAGGCGAAGCTGCATGGTGTCCGTCTTCAGGGTGTCGCCCAGCTTCTTCTTCGGGTAGCCGGAGGACGCGGTCGTCTGTGGAGTCGTACCGGAGGCCGTCATATTGGCGTGGCCGGGCAGCACCTCCACATGGATGTCCTTGTCGCAGCTCACCTTCGCCAGCTTCTCGCCGCCCTTCGAAATCGTGTACGACGTGCCGGATCCGGAAACCGTGAAGCCCATTTTCTGAAGCGCCTGAATGTACTCGTCAAACGCCGGGCGCAGCTCCTGACTGCTGGTGTAGGTGTACTTCGCGCTGGAAGAGTCGATGCCGTTTACCTTGATCATGCCGCTCTTTCTCGACTGGTACATCGCGCCGCAGAACGTCGGCTCCGGCAGCGCGGGACATTCCTCAAAGTACGTCATTGCCGCCTTGCCGCTCTGCGAGAACACCACGCGCACGTCTTCGATGGTCGCCAGCGCTTCGCCCGTCTTGCTGTCGCTGATGAAGAAGGTGAAATTCGCCTCCTCCAGATCGGCATAGCGCTTCACTTCCAAGTCCTCATACGGCAGCGACAGATACGTCTTCGCCTTGCTGTTCGACGCGACGTCGTTCGCATTGCCAAGCACGAACCGGCTCAGCGACCAGCCGTTGCACGTGCCACCGTAGAACACGGAAATACTGTGTCCGCTCTTGTTTTCCAGCACGCCGGAAAGCTGCACGGACATCACGCCGTCGTCCTGCACCTCGCCATTCAGCGTGAGCTTCACGCCGTCCTGCTCGAAGAGCACCACCTGCTTGCCCCGTTCAAACACCAGCTTGCCCTCGGCGCATACCGCCTGCACCGCCAGCAGGCTCGCCAGAACCGCCAGCAAAAGAATTTTCAGCGTTCGTTTCATGATTCCGTTCTTCCTTTCTTTGTTCTCCCGTAGCGCGGTTACCCGTTCACAAAAATTCCCGCCGGGATCTTCTTTTTCATCACCGTGAACACAACCGCCAGCAGCGGAAGCACCGTAAAGAAGCAGCCCGGAAAACTGGTAAAGGCGCTGTACACAGTTCCCGCGTCACCGATTCTGTATATGATGTGCATGAAGCTTCTGAAGCCGCCATTGAAGCCGACATTCCTATTCCACCACGCCTGCCACAGCCCCCTATATCTCGCCCCCATCAGCGTATCCCACAGGTACTCGCTGTCCAGCCAGTTCATCACGACAAACCCGACAGCGAGCACGCAAAACGCGATCATTGCCGAAATGTTCCGTTTCTTCGTCACACCGATTCCTCCATTTCGTTCTCAGCCCATCCGTTCATCCTGCACGCCAAGGCAAACCTCTCCCGCGTCGAACAGCAGCGCGATCGAGTAGCCGCCGTCGACCCAGACTCTCAGCGTCCGACCGTCCGGCAGGCGCTCCATTCTCTGCGGCTTCGCCTTGGCCAGTCCTAGCACCTGCGCGTAGCTCCGACCGCTGAAACCGTCCACGTCCGACAGCCGCGCCTGCAGCGATTTCGCGCGCTGCCTGTGAAGCAACGCGTAGCTCACAATGCCGCCCGCCAGAAACGCCGCCACAATCCAACCCAGATACAGCACGAATCCTCCCTTCCTTCGTCGGCCAATCGCCCTTGATGTCCTCTATTTTGAAGGATATTCTTTCAAAAGTCACGCTCAGATCCTGAGCATTTGCCCGTTCGAGCGCTCAGATTCTGAGCATTTGGATTACATTGAAAAAATCCTGCACATCTTGCAAAAAATCTGCACATTTTCGAACCCCACAAGCATAAAAAAGCGTCCTCCGCAGGAATACGCCAAAACGGGAAAAGCCGCCCTCCACATGAAAGGCGGCCGATGCATCACCGTGTCATCCGAACAGACAGACTCCAAAACAGGCAAAGCCGTCCTCCTCGCGGAAGACGGCCGCCACAAATCTCCGATTCAACTTTCGCCGCAATGCGGTTCCCTATTCGTTCGAGAACTCCACATAGCCATAGAACGCCTGTCGATTCCCGTTCGCGTCCACGCCGGACACGGTGATGCCGATGCCCAGGAGCGACTGCACGGGAAGCCCGCCCATCCACTCTTTATAAGCATTCGCGCCGATCACGCCGTCGCCCCAGTTCAGGTCGGCAGCCGTGTATTCCTTGCGGTCGACATAGCCGCCGTCCGCAAAGAACGCCTCCTGCACCTTCTCCACCGTGAACGGCGCGCCGCACAGTTCCTCCGCGCGGATGGTATACGTCCACATCGGCATGTCGCCCGTTTCCTCAATGAACGAGGGTCTGACCGGGTTCTCTGTGCAATGCACGTTCAGATATGCCTGCCCCGCAGCCGTTTCCTCCAAGCCGCAGGCATACTGCGTCTTATAGTCCTCGAACGTCGGCAGACCGAGCGTCTCCTGCGGCTGCGCGTCCTCCGGATACCGCTTCACAAGCTCCACGCTGGCGTGCGCCGAAAGCTTGTGCCCGTTGTCGTCCGTTCCCTGAAGCACGCATTCGATGCGCGTCATATTCATATGGTCGGTGCTGAACGTCCGCTGAAGCGGCGTGTCGCCCCTGCACATCTTGTCGCCGTCCATCCACTGCGAAAGCTCGCTGTACGGTATCTTAATTTTGTTTTCCAGCCTGTCGCCCGCGTAATACAGCGCCATCACGTGGTCGGGCAGGAAGGGAACGTCGCTCTCGTTTTCAAACACAAACGTCGCCGCCCAGCCCTCCGGGCCTTCGTCCAGCGTCGTGAGATACGCAACGGGCGACAGCGGCCGAACCGCAATCTCCGCCACGGCGCGCTTCGAGAACCTCCAGCCCGCGACCGCGGCCACCATAAGCAGACAGACCACGCCAGCCAGCGCCCACCATTTTCCGCGCCGCCCACGCCGAGACCCATCCGCCGGCGGCAAACCGCCCGTTCCGGCAGTCTTCGGCTCGAACCGCTTCTCCGTAGTTTCTCCATTTTCAGAAGAAAAATCACCCGATAGCGGATTGTCCGCTCCCGAGACGTTCGACTCGAACCGACTTGCAATCCCTTCATTCTCGGAAGAAAAGTCATACCCGAGCACCTGGGAAAGCTGCTTAATGCTTTCAAAATCCGGCAGGGCACGCTCATTCTCCCAATGCGAAATCGTCTGCCGCGATACGTGTATCCGCTCCGCGAGTTGATCCTGCGTGTAGCCTCTGGCCTTGCGCACATCCGAAATCCGCTCTCCGATTGAACTCACATTTCTTCCTCTTCTCCCTCAGTATCCGTCCTATTATAACAAACCCCACCCCATTTTGCAACCCGCGGCGTTCGCATTTTCCCCCGTCCGTCAAAACGAGGCGGGCCGCACCCAAATGTGGGGGTACGACCCGCTTCGTCTATCGCCGCGTCAGTATCTGAGGTATTTCCGGCTCACGTAGGCGATTTCTGTGCCGGTGTCTACTCGGCAGAAGTTGCCGTCGGTGGCGAGGAGGGTTACGGCTTCGCCGTTGGAGAGGGTACGCAGGATGCCATAGCGCGTGCCGGGGCCGCTGCGGACGTTTACGTTGCCGGTGGTTTCAGCTCTGGAGAGGAAGCGCACGAGCGTGCGGTACATATAGGAGCTATCGCCGCTCAGGCGCAGCCACTCGCCGGACGAGCCGCCGATACGCACGCGGTCGCCCACCTTCAGTTCGTACAGGGCGTAGCCGGACTTGCTTGCGCGGTCGCGGACGACGGCGGTGCCGTCGGAGGAGCGCACGACGCCGGTTTTGTTCCACACGCCGTCGGCGGTATCCTTCAGCCGCAAAAGGTTTTTATGAATGTAACCGATTCGGCCGTCGCGGGTGCAGCAGCGGTAGAAGCTGCCGTTGCGTTCCAGCGCCCACACCATCGTACCGTCGGCGATTTCATCAATGACGCCGCTGTCCAGGCTGGGCGCCCAGCGCAGGTTGGCGTAGCCGTCGGACGAGGTTACATAGGCGTTCACGTTCACAACCGAGTCCGTGTCGGTCACGGAAGCGTCGCGCGTATAATTTCGGCGGTTGTTCCAATCGTCGTTCGACGTGCCGGGATTGCCGCCCCATTCGCCGCTGGTATCGGTCGAGGTAGTCGTGAAGCGGACGTAGCGGCCATAGATCCAGCCCTCCACACCCGTGCGAACCACGCGCACCTTATGCCACGTGTTCCCCTTTTTCAGAATCACCAGCGAATCCCCATTGCGGGCCACGCCGGCAACCGGCTTTCCCTCGCCCGCCTGTGTGCGGACATATACCGTGCCGTCGGACGTGGGCGTGCGAACCGTGCCGCGCAGCGTCGCGGCCATTCCCGCGGCGGCAAACACCACGGACAGAAGCGCGAGAACCAGCACCATTGAAATCAGTTTCTTCATGTTTTTCGCCCCCTTCGGGTTTTCCTGTCCTTTGGACGCAGCTCCCTCCCGTTTGGTTCAATTTTCCGTCAAATTTTGAAATAGTTGCGTCTGCAAGGAAATTTTACTTGCAAACGCAACTATTTCGCGTATAATAGATATTTGACAGTGAACGTACATATCTGCAAAGGAGCGTTCTCATGGAGCAGACGGAAAAGCACTATCACCTGCTGAAATACGGCTCCATCTTCTATCGGCTGACGCAGGCGTATTTCAACGAGCGCCTGAAGGACACCGGCATCGGCGCGGGGCAGCAGTATTTTCTCGACCGGATCGCGCGCTGCCCCGGCATCGCCGTGACGAAGCTGGCGCAGACGGCGGTATTCGACAACGGAACCAGCGCGCGGGCGGTCAAAAAGCTGGCCGACGAGGGCTATGTGACCATCGTGCCGGACGAATGCGACGGCCGGGTCAAGCGGCTGTACGCCACCGAGAAGGCGGAGCCGGTCGTGGCGCTGATTCGCGAGATGAAGCGCGAATGGCGCGTGCGCATCACCGAGGGATTTTCGGAGGCGGACAAGGAAGCGGCGTCCGCCCTTCTGAAGCGGCTGTGCGACAACGCCATGGAGGCCATGAATCACGAACCGGGAGGCATAAACGAATAGCATGAGAACGATTCTGAAATACGTGCGTCCGCTGACCGGGCGCGTCGCGGTCGGCATGCTGATCAAGCTGATCGGCACGGCCAGCGAGCTGATGCTTCCGTGGCTTCTTTCCTATATTATTGACGATATTGTGCCGCAGGAAAGCGTGGGAAAAATCTTCCTCTGGGGCGGCGCGATGATCTTCTTCGCGCTTCTGTGCGTCGCGGGCAACGTGATCGCCAACCGCAACTCCGCCGCCGTCGCGCGCGACGTGACGCGCTCCGTGCGCCATGACCTGTACGCCCGCATCGCGTATCTCTCCGGCGCGCAGGTGGACGCGTTTTCGGTGCCGTCGCTGGTTTCCCGCCTGACAACGGACACCTATAACGTGCATCAGATGGTGGGCATGGTACAGCGGCTGGGCGTGCGCGCGCCGATTCTGCTGCTCGGCGGCATCATCATCACGCTGTTTCAGGACGTAGCGATGGCGCTGGTGCTGCTGGCGACCATGCCGCTGATCGGCGTGTCGGTGACGATGGTTTCCGTGAAGGGCATTCCGCTGTTTCGAAGGCTTCAGGAATCGCTGGACGAGCTGGTGCGCATCGTGCGCGAGAACATCACCGGCGCGCGCGTGATCAAGGCGCTGTCCAAGGGCGATTATGAAAACGACCGCTTCCGCAGGCAGTCCGACCGCGCCGCGCGCGACAACGTGCGCGCCAACGCGGTGATGAGCCTTTCGTCGCCGTTCACCACGCTGTTTCTGAATCTGGGTCTGGTCGTCGTGCTGATCGTGGGCGCATACCGCGTGGAGTGGGGACTGGCGAAGCCGGGCAAGATCATGGCGTTTCTGAACTATTTCACCATCGTTTCCAACGGCATGCTGGGGCTGTCGCGCATTTTTGTGATTGTGTCCCGCGCCAGCGCTTCGGCGAACCGCATCGAAGAGGTGCTGACCGCGCCGGAGGATCTCGCCGTGCTGCCCGCCGGCGACGCGCCCGAGAGCCCGTATCATATCGAGTTCCGAAACGTCACCTTCTCCTACAACAAGCGCAAGCCCACGCTTTCGAACATCAGCTTCCGGCTGAAGCGCGGCGAATCGCTGGGTCTGATCGGCGCGACCGGCTCCGGCAAGAGCACGATTCTGCTTCTGCTGATGCGCTTCTACGACGTGGACGAGGGCGAAATTCTGATCGACGGCGTGAACATCAAGCAGATTCCCGCCGAGACGCTGCACCGCATGTTCGGCGTTACGTTCCAGTCCGACGTGGTGTACGCCGACACCGCGCACGAGAACATCGTGCTGGGACGCGAGATTTCCGAGGAGAGCGTAGACCGGGCGGTTCACAACGCGCAGGCGGCGTATCTGCTGGAGCTGGCGGACGGATTGAACGCGCACCTGAACTCGCAGGGCACGAACCTGTCCGGCGGACAGCGGCAGCGCCTGCTGATCGCCCGCGCGCTGGCCGGCAACCCGGAAATTCTGCTGCTGGACGACGCGTCCAGCGCACTCGACTACCGCACCGACGCAAACCTGCGCATGGCGCTGCGCACCGGACATGGAAACGCCACGTCCATCGTGGTCGCGTCGCGCGTGTCGTCCATCGCGCACATGACAGAAATCATCGTGCTGGACGAGGGGCGCGCCATTGCGCAGGGCCCGCATGACCTGTTAATGAAAACCAGCCCGGACTACCGGCAGATCGCCGAAACGCAGATGGGAGGGATGGCCTGATGCCTCCGCGTTCACCGATGGGCGGCGTGAAAACGCACGTCGAGGACAATCACACGCACGACGTCCGGTACGTCCTGCGCAATCTGTGGAAATACCTGTATCGCTACCGCTTCGGCATGTTCGCCGTGCTGGCGCTTTCGCTGCTTTCAAACGTGCTGGCGCTGCTCGGCCCCCGGCTTTCCGGCGCAGCCATCGACGCGATTACCGGCGGCGAGCACGTCAATTTCCCAAGCGTATACCGCTATGCGCTTCTAATGCTGGCCTTCTACGCCGTCTCGGCCGGGCTCAGCTTCCTGATTTCGGTATACATGGTTCGCCTGTCGCAGAAGATCGTTTCCGCGATGCGCTGCGACGCTTTCCAGAGCATCTCGCGGCTGCCGGTCGGCTTCACCGACCGCCACGCCATCGGCGACATTCTCTCCGTCATCTCCTACGACATCGACACGCTGTCCACCTCGCTGGCGCACGACGTGGTGCAGATTCTGTCCTCCGTGGTGACGGTCGTGGGCTCGCTGTATATGATGCTCACCATTTCGCCGCTGCTCATTCTGGTGTTCGCGGTCACGATTCCGCTTTCCGTGTTCATCACGCGCTTCATTACCAGCCGCACGCGGCCGCTGTTCCGCGCGCGCTCGCGCAAGCTGGGCGAGCTGAACGGCTTTGTCGAGGAAATGCTCTCCGGCCTCAAGACCGCCAAGGCCTATAACCGCGAGGACTACACCATCGACCGCTTCGATAAAAAGAACGAGGAAGCCGTGCAGGCGTACTACAAGAGCGAATACTACGGCTCCACCACCGGACCGTCGGTCAGCTTCGTCAACAACCTGTCGCTGTCGCTGGTGAGCGTGTTCGGCGCGCTCCTGTATCTGTGGCGCTACATGTCGCTGGGCGATGTTTCGTCGTTCGTGCTGTATTCGCGCAAGTTCTCCGGCCCCATCAACGAGGTGGCGAACATCATCGCGGAGCTGCAGAGCGCGCTGGCCGCGGGCGAGCGCGTGTTCCGCCTGATCGACGAGCCGCCGGAGATGCCCGACGCGCCCGACGCCGTCGAGCTGGAAAACGCACAGGGGCTTGTGGAGATGAAGAACGTGTCCTTCGGCTACGAGAAGAACCGCGTCATCCTGCACGACCTGAGCCTTGTGGCGAAGCCCGGCAGCGTGACCGCCATCGTCGGTCCGACCGGTGCGGGCAAAACGACGATCATCAACCTGCTGATGCGCTTCTACGACCGGCTGAGCGGCGAAATCCTCATCGACGGCCGTCCCATCGAGAAATACACGCGCAAAAGCCTGCGCAGGAATTTCGCCATGGTTCTGCAGGACACGTGGCTGTTCGGCGGCACGGTGTACGAGAATATCGCCTACGGCAACCCGGCCGCCACGCTTGAGGACGTGAAGCGCGCGGCGGAACGCGCCCGCATCTCGTATTTCATCGAGCAGCTGCCCAACGGCTACGATACCGTGCTCACGGAAAACGGCGGGAACATTTCCAAGGGACAGAAGCAGCTTCTGACCATCGCGCGCGCCATGCTGCTGGACGCCAGCATGCTGATTCTGGACGAAGCCACCAGCAACGTGGACACGCAGACGGAGATTCGCATTCAGGACGCGATGCTTCAGCTGATGAAGAACAAAACCTGCTTCGTCATCGCCCATCGCCTGTCCACGATTCAGAACGCCGACAACATCCTGGTGCTCGACCACGGCGACATCGTGGAGCAGGGTACGCATGACGAACTGATGGCGCGCGGCGGGTTCTATAAGAAGCTGTATCAGGCGCAGTTCGAGTCCTGAGGGGCGGAAAATTTGACAAGTCTCCCGTCTGTGCGCTATAATGGTCTCGCAAACCGGGCGCGCGACTGTGCGCGCCGCATACAGAAACCGGGGAGGGATTCCATGAGAAGGACATATCCGCGCGCCGTCTGCGCGCTCCTGCTGGCGCTTCTGATGCTTTTGAACGTATATGCCTTTGCGGAAGCGCAATGCGCACACCGCGAGCTGGACGAAATTCACGACGAATCATATACGCCCGTAAGCGAAAAGGAGCACGAAAAATACAGCTGGGTGGACTACGTCTGCAAGGATTGCGGCAAGCACTTTTTGCGCACGCAGGAGGTGCGCGTGAACGAAAAGCACGCGTTTGAAAACGGCGCGTGCGCAAAGTGCGGGCTGAAGCAGGGCGAGGTGCCCGTCACACCCACGCCGGTGCCCGAGGCCGAGGCCACGCCCGCGCCCACCGTACGCACGGAGATTCCGGGCGAGCGCTACACGTCTGTCGAGACCGACGTGACGGGCTTTGATGGCACGTTCAAGTTCGGCGCGTATGAGCAGGACGGCAACCCGGACAACGGTCTGGAGCCGATCGAGTGGATCATCCTGTGGCGCAGGGGCAGCACCGTGCTGGCGGTTTCCCGCTACATACTGGACGCACAGCCCTACAACAGCGACAGCGGCGAGATCACATGGGCGAAGAGCTCGATTCGCAAATGGCTGAACGACGAATTTCTGAACACCGCGTTCAACGAGGAAGAGCGCCCCTACGTGCTCAACATGAAGCGCGACAACCCGCGCAACGCCAGCTACAATACCCGCAGCGGCCCGGAGACCTATGATCAGGTGTTCCTGCTGAGCGCGGACGAGGTGGAGAAGTATCTCGGCAGGGGCAAAACCCGCATCACCGCGCCTACCCGCTACGCCCTGAGCCGCGGCGCGTGGGAGAGCCCGCGCGGCGACTATCGCGGCTATGGTCTCTGGTGGCTGCGCACGGCCGGTGCGTCGCGCTCCAACGCGGCGACCGTCGGCGAAAATGGTCACCTGCACTACAGCGGCGCCGAAGCCACGCAGAACAACCTTGGCGTTCGTCCCGTGATCTACATCAATTTCCACTACTTCGACTAATTTCATACAAAGAACAGGCCGGGCATCCTCCGCATACGCGAAGGCTTGACCCGGCTTTCCCATACGCGGAACCAACATATATAATGAGGTGACACGACGATGACCGAACGCAATCCCATGCCGGTATGCACGCCCGAAGCGGCGGGCGTCCCCTCCGGCGCAATCGAGCGCTACATTCAGCGCCTGACCGACGCGAGGCTTCTGATGCACGACGTGCTGATCGCCCGAAACGGCGCGCTGATCTGCGAGGCCTACTGGAAGCCGATCGACGAAAGCTTCCGCCACAGGGAATATTCCTGTTCGAAGAGCTTCGTTTCCGTCGCGGTCGGCCTGCTGATCGAGTGGGGCAGGCTGCATATGGAGGATCGCTGCGTGGACTTCTTCGCGGACGTCGCGCCCGCGGACGTTCATCCATGGCTGAAGGAAATGACCATCCGCGACTGTCTGCGCATGGCCACCTGCTACGAAGCGGGCTCGTCCTATAAGCCCACCGACCCGGACTGGGCAAGGACGTTCTTCACCGCCGAGGTCACCCACAAGCCCGGGCAGGTCTACGCCTATTGCACCACCGCCACCACGATGCTGTGCATGATCATTCAAAAGGCCTGCGGGCAGGAATTCATGTCCGTTCTGCGCCCGGTGTTCGATGAAATCGGCGTTTCGCGGGACGCCTTCTGCGTGGAAACGCCCTGCGGACACGAATGGGGCGGCTCCGGTGTGTGCCTGACCGCGCGCGAATTTCTCAAATTCGCCGACCTGTGCACGCATTACGGCGCGTATCACGGCAAACAGCTTTTGCCGGAGGTCTACATGCGCGAGGCGACAACGAAACAGATCGACAACGGCGCGTTCCATGCGCACGCCGACGAGGACGAGGGCTACGGCTACCAGTTCTGGCCGATGCGAAACGGCGGCTTCGCCATGCACGGCATGGGCGGGCAGTTTGCTCTGTGCCTGCCGGACAAATCGCTCACGCTGATCACCAACGCTTACGACGAATTGAACGCCCACGCGCTGTGCACGGTCTTCGACGCGTTCTGGGAGGAAATCGATCCAAACCTCTCTTCCGCGCCGCTGCCCGAGGAGCCTGCCGCCCACGCGCAGCTGACCGCGCGCACGAACTGCCTGTCCGTACCCACGCCGCCGGGCGAGCCGCATTCCGCCACGGAAGCCAAAATCAGCGGGCGCACCTATGAAATGGCCGAGAACCGCCTTGGCGTGAAGACGCTGCGCTTCGACTTCACCGAGGACGGCGGCACGCTGACCTACGAAAACGCATCCGGCGTTCACGTGCTTCCCTTCGGCGCGGGCCATTATCACCGCGGCCCATTCCCGGAGACGGAATACTACGGCCGCCGCATCGGCACACCCTGCCACCGCGGCTATGACAGCCTGACCGCCGTCGCATGGCGGCTGCCGAACGAGCTGATGCTCTATACGCAGATCATCGATATCCACCTCGCCAACCTGCGCATCGCCTTCACCTTCGAAGGCGACAGCGTAACCCTCAACGCCCGTAAGCACGCCGAATGGTTCCTGACCGACTACGAAGGCTTCGCTACCGGCACCGCACGCTGACCACAGCCTCCCATAGAGCCGCGCGGCTCTATGGGAGGTTTCCGTCTTTCCGTTGCTTCTCGTTTCCCGAAAATCGCCTGTCGGGAAACGAGGAGGATGCATGATCATGGCGAGAATCTTCTTCTCAGATTTCCTTTCAAACGACATCGATAGGTGCAATACAACCGTTAATGCCTACAGAAACGGAGACTGTGAAATCGTAGAAGGGTACGTCAAAAACTTTGCTCCGATGCCTGAAGGCGAGCATGCACAGGAATCGTTTGACATTGATGGAATCTATTTTGAGTACTCTGAAAACAGCCATGCCAAGCCGCATGGCGGCGTAATTCGAAACGGAACATATTTATAAATCGGCTACATCTATTATCCGCGTTTCGGAAATCTCATTGTGTATATAGAAGAAAACACAGTCCTTTCAAAACCTGTCTGACGTGGACCTACCCATAACGGTTCCCGTTTTCGAAAAGGCTGCCCCGCCAGTGAAGGCAGGGCAGCTTTCATAAGGGATTTATTCGTACAGGGGGCGCTTGGTGTACGTGGTATGGAGCAGCTCGTGCGCCTTATGGCTATTGGGCTTCTCGAAGTACTCATCGTACAGCTGCTTGATGGCGGGCAGCTCGTGGGACTTTCGCACGGGCTTCGCCGCGTCCTCGTCGTAGAGCGCCTTGGCGCGCAGACCCTTCACGTCCACATCCTCGCGGACGATCGGGGAAACGATCGGCTGGCCGCCGCCGTTCACGCAGCCGCCGGGGCAGCCCATGACCTCGATAAAGGTATACTTCTTCTCGCCGGCCTTGATGGCGTCGAGCAGCTTCGCGGCAGCGCCGGTAGAGTGCGCCACGGCCACGGACACTTCCAGACCCTTGAGGTTGTAGCTGGCTTCCTTCACGCCCTCGAAGCCGCGAACATCGGTGAACTCGAGCTTCTCGAGCGTTTCGCCGGTGATGACTTCGTAGGCCGTGCGCAGCGCCGCTTCCATAACGCCGCCGGTCACGCCGAAGATGACGGCCGCGCCGGAGGATTCGCCCAGGATGGGATCGAAGTCCTCGTCGGGCAGAGCGGTGAAGTTGATGCCGCTCATCTTGATCATGCGGGCGAGCTCACGGGTGGTGATAACGATATCGACGTCGCTCAGGCCGTTGTGTCCCAGCTCGGGGCGCTTGCACTCATACTTCTTCGCGGTGCAGGGCATGACGGACACGACCACGATCTTCTCGGGATCGATGCCTTCCTTCTCGGCGAAGTAGCTCTTAATGACTGCGCCTTCCATCTCGTGAGGAGACTTGCAGGAGGACAGGTTCGGAATGAACTCCGGATAATAGGTCTCGCAGAACTTGATCCAGCCCGGCGAGCAGGACGTGATCATCGGCAGCACGCCGCCGTTGTTCACGCGGCCGACCAGCTCGGTCGCCTCTTCCATGATGGTGAGGTCGGCGGCGAAGTCGGTGTCGAACACCTTTTTGAAGCCCAGACGGCGCAGCGCGGCGGCCATCTTGCCGGTGACGGAGGTACCCATCGGGATGCCGAATTCCTCGCCCAGCGCGGCGCGCACGGCGGGAGCGGGCTGCACGACGACGTACTTATCCGGATCGGACAGCGCCTCGAAGACCTCGGCGGTATCGTCCTTCTCGGTGAGCGCGCCGGTCGGGCACACGGCGATGCACTGGCCGCAGTTGATGCAGCCGGTCTCGGCCAGACCCATGTTCCAAGCGGGCAGAATCTGCGTTTTGAAGCCGCGCTTCACGGGGCCGATGACGCCGACGGACTGCACCTTGTTGCAGACGGCGACGCAGCGGCGGCACAGCACGCACTTCGCGTTGTTGCGCACGATGGCCACGGAGGAGTTGTCCACCTCGGTCTCGGTCATGGGGCCGGCGAAGCGGGCTTCGTCCTCAACGCCATACTCGCGGCACAGCGCCTGCAGCTCGCAGTTGGTGGAACGCACGCAGCTCAGACAGCGCTTGTCATGGTTGGAGAGCAAAAGCTCAAGGTTCACGCGGCGGGCCTTGCGGATCGCGGGCGTGTTCGTCTTTACTTCGACGACCTCGCCGGTCACGCGGTTCTTCGGCAGCGCCTCCACGGGATACACGCAGGCAGCCTGCAGCGCGCGGCCGCCAGCCTCGACGACGCACATACGGCACGCGCCGATTTCGTTGATATCCTTCATATAGCAAAGGGTGGGAATTTTGATGCCCGCCTGCTTCGCCGCCTCAAGGATCGTGGTTCCGGCAGGAACGCTTACGGGAATGCCATCAATTTTGAAATTGACCATATTCATTTGGCTTCCTCCTAAACTCTTGGATCATTCGCGAACGGCTTACTTCTTGGAGATCGCGCCGAACTTGCACTTCTCCATGCAGGCGCCGCACTTGAGGCACTTGGACTGATCGATGGTGTGCGGCTGGCGGACGGCGCCGGAAATCGCGTTCACGGGGCAGTTTCTCGCGCACAGCGTGCAACCCTTGCACTTCTCAGGATCGATGTGGAACTGCAGAAGGTGCTTGCAGACGCCGGCGGGGCAGCGCTTCTCGTAGATGTGCGCTTCATATTCGTTGCGGAACTGGCGGATGGTGCTCAGCACCGGGTTGGGCGCGGTCTGGCCCAGGCCGCACAGCGCGCTGGCCTTGATGGACTGCGCCAGATCCTCCAGGCGCTCGATATCGCCGTCTTCGCCCTTGCCGTCGCAGATGCGGTTGAGGATATCCAGCATGCGGCGGGTGCCGACGCGGCAGGGCGTGCACTTTCCGCAGGACTCGTCCACGGTGAAGTCGAGGAAGAAGCGGGCGATGTCAACCATGCAGTTGTCCTCGTCCATGACGATCATGCCGCCGGAGCCCATCATGGAGCCGGCCGCGATCAGGTTGTCGTAGTCGATCGGGGTGTCCAGCATGGAGGCCGGGAGGCATCCGCCGGAGGGACCGCCGGTCTGCACGGCCTTGAAGGCCTTGCCGTTGGGGCAGCCGCCGCCGATGTCGTAGATGATCTCGCGCAGGGAGGTGCCCATGGGAACCTCGACCAGACCCGCGTTGTTGATCTTTCCGCCCAGCGCGAAGACCTTGGTGCCCTTGGACTTCTCGGTGCCCATGGAGGCGAACCAGTCTGCGCCGTTGAGGATGATCTGCGCGATGTTGGCGTAGGTTTCAACGTTGTTCAGGATGGTGGGCTTGCCGAACAGACCCTTCACAGCCGGGAACGGCGGACGGGGACGCGGCTCGCCGCGCATGCCTTCGATGGAGTTCATCAGAGCGGTTTCCTCGCCGCAGACGAACGCGCCGGCGCCCAGACGGATGTGCACGTCGAAGTTGAAGCCGGTGCCGAAGATGTTGTTGCCCAGCAGGCCGTACTCGTGCGCCTGCTCGATGGCGATTTCAAGGCGTTTTACGGCGATCGGGTACTCCGCGCGCACGTAAATGTAGCCCTCGTCCGAGCCGATGGCGTAGCCGGCGATGGCCATGGCTTCCAGCACGCAGTGCGGGTCGCCTTCCAGAACGGAACGATCCATGAACGCGCCCGGGTCGCCCTCGTCCGCGTTGCAGCAGACGTACTTCTTGCCGGTGGACGGCATGGCGAACTTCCACTTGAGACCGGTGGGGAATCCTCCGCCGCCGCGCCCGCGCAGGCCGGATTTCAGAACGGTGTCCACGACGTCCTCGCGGCTCATCTCGGTCAGCACCTTGGCCAGCGCCTTATAGCCGTTGAAGGCAATATACTCGTCGATGTTTTCGGGATCGATGACGCCGCAGTTTCTCAGCGCGACGCGCTTCTGCTTGCCATAGAAGTTGATCTCGTCGAGGGGCTTGATCTTTCTCGTTTCCTCGTCGGCGGAGTCCTTGTAAAGCAAACGCTGCACGACGCGGCCCTTTACCAGATGCTCGGAAACGATTTCGTCCACGTCCTCCAGCTTCACATGGCTGTAGAACGCGCCCTCGGGATACACAATAACGACCGGTCCCGCGGCGCAAAGGCCGAAGCAGCCGGTTCTGACCAGTTTGATTTCCTTGTCCAGTCCGTTTTCAGCGAGCAGCTGTTCAAAGCGCTCATACAGCTTCATGGAACCGGAGGACGTACAGCCGGTACCGCCGCATACCAGAATCGTGGAACGGAAAAGCTCCATAATGTCTACCTCCTTGTGTGCGCGAAGACTTTATTCCGCCTCGCTTATGGTGTATTCGACAACTGGCTTGCCATTGACGACATGGTCGGCTACGATGCGCGCGGCCATCTCGGGCTTCACATTCACGTATGTGACCTTTTCCTCGCCGGGGCGCATGACCTCGACGATCGGTTCGTAACGGCACATACCGATGCAGCCGGTCTGAGCGACCACCACGTTCAGCAGGTTGCGCTTGCCGACCTCGTCAATAAACGCATTCATAACCGGACGAGCGCCGGCAGCGATGCCGCAGGTCGCCATACCGACTACAATTCGCACACCCTCATGCTCACGGCGGAGATTCACCTTGCTCAGCGTCTTCTGACGAATCGCTTCCAGATCAGCAATGGACTTCATGAATACCTACACCTCCACGGTTTATTGATCGTTTGATTGACCGGCTTCCTCTATTCCTTCCTTCAGATAATCGCGAATCCACATAAGCACCTCAGGCGTATCCAGCGGAACCTCGCTCCCCAGCGTCGCGCGAAGCTCGCCCGTTGAAAACTCAAACCTGCCCTCGCCGAAGGCGTAGACGAATACGAAATCCGTCCCTCCGCCGGACGCGGCGACCAGCGCAAATACGGTCTGCGCGAGATCGCCCATGGGCGGGCAGTCGACATGCGAGGCGCGCATCTCCATTCTGAGCTTTGTGCCCACGCCCACCTTGCTTTCAATGGCAAAGGAGCCTTCGCACATTTCACAGATCTGTCGCGCCATGGGGACGCCAAGGCCAACCTTGCGCGTTTTGCGCGTGGTCGTAAACGGACTCGATACGCGCGCCAGCATCGCCTCGTCCATGCCGCAGCCATCGTCCTCGATAACGATGACAATCCTGTCGGATTCCGGCTGAACCGAAACGGTGATACGGATATTCTTCGCGCCCGCCGTTACGGAGTTCTGCGTCAAATCAAGAATGTAGAGTGAAAGCTCGTTCATGCCTTAGTTCTGACGATACTTGGCCAGAATGCCGGGAATCATGTCCGGAATCAGATTTCCGTACACATCGTCGTTGATCATCATTACGGGAGCCAGACCGCAGGCGCCCAGGCAGCGGGTGTCCTTGATCGTGAACAGACCGTCCGCGCTGGTCTTGCCAACCTTGGTATCCAGTTCCTTGCAGACGCGGTCGAGCACGTCCTTGGAGCCCTTTACGTAGCAGGCGGTGCCCAGGCACACGCCGATGACGTATTCGCCGCGCGGATCCAGCGCGAACTGGGAATAGAACGTAGCGACGCCGTAAACCTCGCTCAGCGTGGTGCCAAGACCTTCGGCGATGCGGATCTGAACATCCTTCGGCACGTGGCCGAACAGATCCTGGGCGGACTGCAGCGTTCTCATGACGGCGCCTTCCTGCCCCTTGTTCGCAGCGATAATCTTATCGAGCTGAGCATACTTTTCCTGATTGACCGGCATAGACGAAACCTCCCTATCAGAAATGGATAGATCATGCAGGGACGAGCGCATGACTCGCCGCATTTCATTATACCATATCCCCATGAATAATGCAGTAACAAACGCAATATTTAACGTACCTAACTTGCAATACTCCACATTTTTTGGACGCAAATCCGACTAAAATACCCGTATTTCTGCCAAAAATGCAGAAAAATAGAACCGGTGACGCATGGACGAAGCCGGTTCCATTTCATTTTATCTGATTATATTTTTATGCAAACCATTCATACGCGAGCTTCACGATAATCAATCCCATCACGCCCAGCATGACGTAGCGGATGAACTTCGCGCCGCGCCGCACGGCCAGCCGCGAGCCGACCCAGCCGCCCAGCGTGGAGAACGCAAGGGCGGGCAGCGCCAGCGAATACAGCACCTTGCCGTTCAGGATGAAGGACGCGAGCGACGCGAGGTTGGACGCGGTGTTTACCGGCTTGGACGTGCCGGAGGCCGTCACGCCCTCCATGCCGCACAGCCACGTGAACGCCAGCGTCAGGAACGTGCCGGTTCCGGGGCCGAAAAAGCCGTCGTAGAAGCCGATCACCAGCCCCGTGCCCGCGCACAGCCAGAGCGTGCGCGCCGTGACCGGGCGCGGTTCCGGCTGCCTGCTGCCGCGAAACGCCACGATCAGCGCCACCAGCGGCACCAGCACCGTCATCAGCACGCGCACAGTCTGCTCGTTTAAAAGCTTCAGCACCTCCGCGCCCAGATACGCGCCCGGCAGCGCGCCCAGTATGGCGCACAGCGCCGGCTTCCACAGCACCTTGCCGCTTTTCATGTATTTCAGCGTCGCCGAAAGCGAGCCACAGCAGGCGGACATCTTGTTTGTGCCCGCCGCCAGCGTGGGCGAGAGCCCCGCCAGATAATACGCGGGCAGCGAAATCAGCCCTCCGCCCCCGCCGATAGCATCGACCACCGCGGCCAGAAACACCAGCGGGCACACAATCAGATACATGGACAGCGTAACGTTCATACAAGCCCTTCTTCCAGCAGACACATTCTTCTAAAGGCATCGCCCATTTATTCAAACCATTCCATTTCAACCCGATCCGCGCACAGGTCGACGAGGACGCTGCCCGCCGACTGGAACAGCTCGATCTGCATCTCTCCGTACCCGACGAGGTGACTCAGATATTCCAGCCGTTTTTCCCTCCGCGCAAGCTCGAACAGCTCCTTCGGCTTCCGCTCCACGTAAACGTTCTCATACCTTCTGCGCTCATGAGCGAGCAGGTTGAATTCCTCGTCCAGAAGGTGAATCCGCATCCGCAGCGTCCGCGCGTTCGGGTGACTATATTGCACGGATTCGTGGCAGGCTATATTTTCCTCAAACGACAAAACCAGCCAGCCGTCCGCCAGCGAAATTTCCCTGATCGCGCAATCGTGCGGCACGGGAATGGTCGGAAGCGCTTTTCCCGTCAGGTCGTATGTTTCCACAATCGACTTCATTCGCCTCTCCCCTCTCAGTCCCTCCCATTATAGCACAGATTCCCTCCGGTCGAAAAGATTTTTCCAATCGATTCAAAGGTTTACATTTACGGGGCTATAAATTTCGCATTTGACGTGCTACAATATAGGATACCATTTTGAAAGGTTCAAAGAGGGTGTTCTTATGACGAAAGTTACCATCATTTCCGGCTTCCTGGGCGCGGGAAAAACGACGCTGATCAAAAAACTGCTGAAGGAAGCGTTCGCGGGCGAAAAGTGCGTCCTGCTCGAAAACGAATACGGCGAGGTCGGCATTGACGGCGGCTTCATGAAGGACAGCGGCATTCAGATTTCCGAGCTGAACTCCGGCTGCATCTGCTGCACGCTGGCGGGCGATTTCACCAAGGCCATCGGCGAGCTGGTTGAAAAATATCATCCCGACCGCCTGATCATCGAGCCCAGCGGCGTGGGCAAACTGTCCGACATCCGCCGCGTGGTGGAGCAGGAGGAAAAGGAGCACGGCGAAATCCATCTCACCGGCTGCGCCACCATCGTGGACGCCGGAAAGTGCAAAATGTATCTCAAGAACTTTGCCGAATTCTTCATCGACCAGATCAAGTGCGCGGAGACCGTCATTCTCAGCCGCACGCAGCTGGTCAGCGAGGAAAAGCTGGAAAAGGCCGTCGAGCTGGTGCGCGAGCAGAACGCCGACGCGCGCCTGATCACCACCCCGTGGGACGACATCACCGGCCAGGTAATCATGGACGCGATCGAGCATCCCACCTCCCTGATCGACGTGGACAGCGTGTGCCCGCATCACGAGCATCATCACCATCACCACGATCATGACCACGAGGAGCATGATCACGATCATGACGAACACGACCATGACCATGACGAACACGACCATGACGAGCATGATCACGATCATTGCGACCATGATCACGATCATTGCGACCATGACCACGATCACGACGAACATGACCACGACGAGCACGAGCATCATCATCACCACGGCCACTGCTGCTGCGGCCACGATCACGACCACGAGGATCACGATGCCGACGAGGTGTTCGAGAACATCGGCATCGAGACCGTCCGCAGGATCGACCGCGCGCAGCTGGAAAAGGCGCTCAAGGAGATCGAGAACGAGGAGAAGTACGGCACCGTTCTGCGCATGAAGGGCATCCTGCAGAGCACGGACGGCAGCTGGATTCACTTCGACTACACGCCCGGCGAAAGCGAGATCCGCAGCGGCAGCGCCGACTACACCGGCCGCCTGTGTGTAATCGGCTGCGACCTGAAGGAAGACGAAATCAAGGCCCTTCTGGGCATGTGAGGATTGGAATATGTCTCAGCAGGCAGAAGAATACAAAACCCCCATATACCTCGTGACCGGCTTCCTTGAGAGCGGCAAAACCAGCCTCATCAAGAACATGCTGGAGGACGAGGACTTCTCCGCCGGCGAGCGCACGCTGCTCATCGTGTGCGAGGAGGGCGAAGAGGAATACGACGCGAAGCTCCTGCGCAAGGCGAACACCGTCCTGCAGGAGGTCGAATCGTTCGAGGACCTTACGCCCAATCTGCTGAATTCCCTGAATCAGCGCATCCTGCCGGAGCGCGTGATCATCGAATACAACAGCATGTGGGGCATTGAAAACCTGTTCCGCGTGAAAAAGCCGGACGACTGGGAACTCGCGCAGATGGTCGCGCTGATCGACGCGACGACGTTTGAAAACTACATGGTCAACATGCGGCAGCTGATGTCCGAAGCGCCCAAGCTGGCGGATCTGGTCATCTTCAACCGCTGCGACGAGAACACGCGCAAAAGCCCCTATCGCCGCCTGATCAAGGCGATGAACAACACCTGCACGATCATTTTCGAAAACAAGGACGGCACCAGCGACGACGGCGTGGGCGAGGAAGACCTTCCCTACGATATGAAGGCCGACGTGATCGAGATCAAGGACGAGGACTTCGGCACCTGGTATCTCGACTGCATGGAGCATCCGAATCGCTACGACGGCCGCACGGTGCGCGTCAAGGGGCAGTGCTTCAACATGCAGAACCTGCCCAAAAAGACGTTCGTCTTTGGCCGCTACGCCATGACCTGCTGCGCCGCGGACGTCGGCGGCATCGGCTTCCTTTGCCGCTACGCCGACAAGCGTCCCAAGACCGACACGTGGTTCTACCTCACCGCGAAGGTGGAAAGCGGCTTCAGCGTGATTCACAACCGCGACGCCGTCATCCTGCTCGAAATCAAGAGCGAGCCCGCCGAAAAGCCCGAGGAAGAGCTGGTGCAGTTCAACCCGTAATTTTTCCCATCGAGAGAGCGTCCGTTCGTCGGGCGCTCTTTTTTTGAAATCGCCGGTTTACATTCCGTTCTTTGTGAATATCCTTTAGCCTGAAAATCTTCATATTGACGAAATCGTTAATGAATACTATAATAGAACATGTATTAAGACAGACAGGAGGCGTACTCATGAAACGGATTGCAGCACTGACCCTCGTTCTTCTGCTTCTCGCCCTGCCCGTGTGTGCGGAAACGATCGTCGTCGATCTGGAAACCGCCACAGCGGAGCAGCTCGCCGAATGGATCGACACACTGACCGCCCGCCGGCTGGCGCTGACCGGCGTCACGGAAAAGACGCTCTCGCCGGGCGTGTACACCGTCGGCCGAGATCTCGCCGCGGGCGAATACCGCCTGACGGTGGACGATACCGTCGACTCCGCGTTCATCTACGTCTACGCATCCGGCGCGGATGCATGGTACGACTACAAGCATTTCTACCCGCTCGGGAACTACCACGGCGTGTCCGAAATCGGCAAGCTCACCCTTGCGGACGGCGACCGTCTCGACATTCAGGGCGCATCCATCCAGCTTCTGCCCTATACCGGCTGACCTCTTCCCCTCGAAAAGGCATGCGCCGCCGCGCATGTCTTTTTTTGCGCTTTTGGCCGCGTTTTTTATCTAAAACGGCCTTCCGAAAAATCTGCATATGCAAAATATGCAGATTTTTCGGAAAATCGGGATGTAAACCCAAAATGCTCAGAATCTGAGCGCTCAGAACGCCAAATGCTCAGGATCTGAGCGTGACTTTTGGAGGAATATCGTTCAAAATATTCCTGTCACAAATCGATTTTCACAACGAACGGAGGAACAGATATGGCACAATCAAAGCTTACCTGCATCTGCGAATGGCCCGGCGGGCAATATCGCCCCGGGTGTCCGGTGGCCATCTCGGCGGGGTCTCTCTGGCGGCAGGGCATGGGGCCGGTGTTCGCCCGGCTGACGTTTACATCCCTCTCCGAAACGCGCATTGCCGCGCTGGTGGTGCACATCGACGCGCTGGACGCGCAGGGGAACCGCGTCTCTCTCGCAGCGACGGATTTCCAGTATCCCGGTCTGAACGCGGAACCGTATCAGGATTTCGGCGGCGCTTCGCCCATTCCGCTGGGAAGCTGCGACGTTCGATACTTCCGCGCGAGCGTCGTTTCCGTCGACTTCGCGGACGGCAGCCATTGGAAAACCGGCAACGCCACGACCGCGCCCACGCCCGCGCCGGAACCGCTGCCGCTGACCGACGAGCTGCTGGCCGCCTACCGCCGCGAACTGGGCAGCGACGCGCTGCGCTTCTCTCCACTGGTGCTGGACGGCGCGTGGCGCTGCGGCTGCGGCGCGTGGAATCCGCAGGGCAGTGACTGCTGCCGCATCTGCGGCGCGTCGCTTTCGCGGCAGCAGGTGCTCGCCGACATGGACGTTTTCCGCCCCATCGCGCAGGCGCAGCTCGCCGCCATCGCGGAGGAGCGCACGCGCGCGGCGCAGAAAGCCGCCCTTCAAAAGCAGCGCAGGCAGAAGCGCAGGCGAACCGCCATTCTCGCGTCCGCCGTTTCTCTGGCAGTGCTGGGCGCGTTCGTCTTCCTTCTGCTGACGCAGATCATTCCGAAGTCGCATTACAGCGAGGGGCTGAGACTGTCCGAATCCGCGCAGGCGCTGAACAGCGCGAATCTTTACGCGCGGGCGTATGACGAATTCGCCGCCGCGAAGAACTATTCGGACGCGCCGCGCCGCGCGGAAACCGCCGCCGGTCACGCCGCCGACGCGTTCGCGGCGGAAAGAAACTATTCCACCGCGGCGACCTACTACCGCTATGCGGGCAACGAGGCGCGCACCTACGAGTGCTGGCATCTGAACAGCATCTCCGACGCGGATACCGTACGGACCGCAAGCGGCTTCCTGCGCTTTTCCGGCAAATACAGCGACGTGCTCTACAGTCGGTATGTGGGCTTCGAGAACGACCCTGTGGACTACTCCCGCTACACCGGCGCGGACGGCAGGGAATACACGCTCGTCTTTGGCGACAGCGCCGCTGTCTCTCCCTTCGGCAATGGTGACTTCGCCAGCGTCTCCGGCGTAACCGGCATTCAGGACGAGGACGGAAATGTGATCGCGTTCGACGGGTACGACGCGCGCATAGATTATAGAAAGGATGAAAACGGCCAGAAGACGCTGGAAGCTATCTGGCTGAGTAAGGACAGGCTGTACGGTCTGGCCGCTGAAGACGGCACCGTGCTCATGGAGCCGTCCGTGGGCTTTCAAAAGTTCGAATCCTACGGACGTGAATTGCCGCGTTTCTTTGAAAATATTGCCGTCGTGAGGAAGGATGGTCTCTGGGGCGCCATCGACCGAAACGGGCAGTTCGTCATCGAACCCCAATACGGACAGCTGTACGACGCGTCCGAGGGCTTGGTTCTCGCGCAGCTTCCCGATTCCATGCAGATGATCAACGGCCTGTACACCTCCGTGGAGGGCGACTGGCTCGTGCTCGATACGCAGGGCAACATCCTTCTGCGTTCCGACGGCTGGAAGCCGGGTTCCTATTCTTACCGTTTCAGCCACGGCTGGCTGCAGGTGGACTTTTCTGACAAGGAAGAGGGCTATATCAATCGGGAGGGCCGCCGTTTTCTGGATCGCACGTGGCGCTTCGTGGACACGATTCGTGCTTCCATCGAAACAGCGGACACCGACATTCTGGATATGGACGCCGAGCGCATCATCGGCAATCTGAAGGATAGCGATCACTACGAAGCTCTCTCCTGCGGCCTCGTCTACGAGAGTTATAATTCCTGGAATTCAGGGCGCGATCTCTACAACTTCAGCGACACACTGCTTCTGGAAAATGTAAACTCAACCGACGATTATTTAGCGAATCCATTTTATATGATCAGCTACCGATACCTGCTGGTCGACGACGCGAAGAATGGCAAGGGTCTGTATGAACTGCGGGGAAGCCTTTCCAATCGTTCTCTCCGGCTGATCACCGCAATGCAGTGGGATTTCCTGTGCGGCGCGAATGAAAGCTATGACGCTTCGAATCCTGCCAATACCTGCGGCCTTATCTCGGTGGGGAAGGAAAGCTACCGAAGCAACAGCTACGGCTTCATCGACCTGAACGGTCAGTTCGTCAGCGACGGCCTGTGCTTCCGCTACGTGCGCGACTTCACCTCCGACGGCGTAGCCATCGTGCAGACGCAGGATGAGCTTTACGGCCTGCTGAACACGAAGGGCGAAATGGCCGTGGAAGCCGCCTGCCAGTCCATCCAGCGCGTCGGCGAGAACCTGTACGCCGTCGAGAACGCGAACGGCAAGTGGGGTCTGATGAACACGGAGGGCAAAGTGCTCGTGGAATGCCGCTATTCAGAAATCGGCTCGTTCACCAACGGCCGCATCTTCGTGAAGGACGGAAGCTATTGGAAGCTGATCGAGCTGGACGGTACCGTCTGTCTGGAGCGAATTCAGGACTACAGAATCGCGGCGGACGGCACACTGGCGCTGGAGCGCGACAACCGCTGGGGCGTGGTTGAGAGCGATCTCACGCAGGTCTTCTAATCCCCAACAAAAGAAAGGATAAATCCTCATGAAAAAGCAAACTCTCGGTCTCGTTGCGCTTGTCATTCTCATTTGCGTTCTGTTCGTCGGCTGCAAGTCTCTGTTTTCCGGCTGCGGCAATCCGAGTCACAAAGGCGACACCTCGCGCTGTACCATTTGCGGAAGCCGGCGCGTCGTGTACAGCAGCGGAGCCTATGGCTACTGTGCCAGACACTATACCGACATGAAGCATAACCGCTGATTTTCCACCCTCGCGCGATATTTCCTGAAATTCCTTGACAGGCAACCGGTCGGCCGCTATAATAGGTAGCCCGATCGGTTGCCCCTTTTTTAGAAACTCAATCGGAAAGGAAACCGCCATGGACAAGATTTATCCCCGCCCGCACGACAGGCAGACCGTGTATCTGAACAGCGTCGTGACCGGCGAAAACATCGAGGTGGGCGACTACACCATCTACAACGACTTCGCGAACGATCCCCGCGACTTCGAGAAGAACAACGTGCTCTATCACTACCCCATCAACGGCGACAAGTTGAAAATCGGCAGGTTCTGCTCCATCGCCTGCGGCGCGAAGTTCCTGTTCACCAGCGGGAATCACACCATGCGCTCGCTTTCGAACTACACCTTCCCCATCTTCTTCGACGAATGGAATCTGGACGCGAAGAACATTTGCAGCGCGTGGGACAACAAGGGCGACATCGTGCTCGGCAACGACGTGTGGGTCGGCTATGAAGCCGTGATCATGTCCGGCGTGACCATCGGAAACGGCGCGATCATCGGCACGCGCGCCGTGGTCACGAAGGATGTGCCGCCGTACACCATCGTGGGCGGCGTTCCGGCCAAACCCATCCGCAAGCGCTTCGACGACAAGACCATCCGCGCGCTGGAGAATCTGCGCTGGTGGGACTGGGAGCGCGAGAAGATCGCCCGCAGCATCGTCGCGATTCAGAACGGACGACTGGACGAATTGGAGAAAAACGCATGAAGCCGGTTGCCGTAGACCCGAGCACGACGAAGCGCGCGTCCGCCTACGCGCTGTGGATGAACGCGCCGAACCCCATGTTAACGTTTTTCAAAACGATGGACGTGACGCGCCTTGTGCGCCTGAGCCGAAGACACGGCGTGAAGTTCAACCTGCTGCTGTGCTGGTGCATCGGGAAGGCCGCCGCCGAGGTGGAAGAATTCTACCTGCTCCCGGTGGGGCGCGAGCTGATGCGCTACGACGCGCTGGCCGTGAACACCATCGTGAAGAACCGCACCGGCGAGGTCAGCTCCTGCGACGTGCCGTTTGACGGCGACTTTGCGCGCTTTCAGGCGGACTATCTGCGCCTTACGCGCGAGGTGGCCGAAACCTGCGCCGACCACGACCTGACCGGGCGCATGGTCATCGGCACGAGCGCCATCGTGGACGCGGATATTGACGGCGCGGTGGGCATGAACAGCGGCATCTTCAACAATCCCTTTCTCATCTGGGGACGCTACCGCCGGAAGCTCCTGAAAACGGTGCTGCCCATCTCCTTCCAGTTCCACCACACGCAGATGGACGGCGCGCACGCAGGGCGCTTTCTGGCGCTCGTGCAGCAGAACATTCGAACGCTCGCCCTCCCAAAAGCATGAAAGGAGCGGATTTCATGAACCTGACGACTCTTTGGCACGCTGTAGACGATCGCCTGAACCAGCTTGATTTCTCCGCGCTGACGAACGGCTTCCGCCGGTATCGCTTCGCGCTGTATACCGAGCGCGAGGCCTGTCTGGACGGCGCGCTGCTGCCCCGTCCGGACGGCTTTCTCGGCAACACAGCCGTTCCCTGCGAGGGCGAATTCGTCGCCATCTGGAGCATGGACGCCGACCCGATCGAGGACGTTGACCGGCTGGCCGCGTCGCTGGTTCATGAAATGTTCCACTGCCACCAGTTTGCCTGCGGCGAAACGCGCTTTCCCTCCGATCTCGCACTGCTCGCCGACCCCGGCGACGCGCGGAGCTTCGAAGCGAAGCACGCCGAGAACCTTCTGCTTGCCGACGCGTGCGAACAGAAATCGCTTTCCTGCCTGAAGAGGTTCGCGGAGATCCGCGGCGAGCGGCGCAAGGTGCATCCGGACATGGTGGAGCAGGAATTAAAAGTGGAAACCATCGAGGGCATGGCGGAATACGTGAGCCTGCGGGCGCTGGCGCGCCTGAACCCGGCGGCGTTCGAACGGCAGCTCGCGGGCTATCTTCAGCGCCTGCGGGCAGAGGACGCGCAGCTGTTCGACCTGCGCCGCATCGGCTATTTCAGCGGCGCGGTCTATTTTCTGACCCTCGAGCGGCTGGGGCTTCCCATTGTCAACGACCTGCGCAGCCCGCTGACTGCCTACGACCAGAACCCCATCGACGCGGCAAACCTGACCGCCGATGTGCCGAGCTTCGATTTCGTCGCCCTCGAATTCGCCGCGCTGACCAGAAAGCGAACGGATGAAATCGCACAGTACACCGCAGACGCCGCCTACACCGCGTGTAACGCCTTCATCTGCGGTTATGACCCGATGAGCATGTTCCGCGTCGGCGACCAGCTTTTCTGCCGCCACTTCGTCTTTCTGAACGAAAACGGCCAGACAAAGCCCATCCATACCGCCGTCGTGCTGAAGCTCGCCCCCGGCAGCAATGACCATGTTGTCGGCTATTATCTCAAAAACGCCTGAAACGAATCGGAGCGAGGACGAACGCACCGTTTGTCCCCGCTCCGATTTTCTGCTCTTCTGAACGCATACAGACCTGCCCGTCTTTCGCTTTTCAGATACGTGTGCCGAAAATCCCCACCCACTGGTTGACCAGCGCGAACGCGCCGGTACGCCAACTGAGCTGATTCATGAAATCGCCCACCCCGTCGGCGTTATACAGACCGGTAATGCGCTGGAAGCCGAGCAGATCATAGATACCATCGCCATCCGGGTCGACAGACAGAAGCGCGCTCAGCGGATTCACGTTGAGCGCGTCATTCGCTATCACTCCATCTTCAGATGCGCGCGCCGAAAATCCCCACCCACTGGTTGACCAGTGCGAACGCGCCGGTGCGCCAGCTGAGCTGATTCATGAAATCACCCAGTCCATCGGCGTTATACAAGCCGGTAATGCGCTGGAAGCCGAGCAGATCATATACGCCGTCGCCGTCCGGGTCGATGGGCAGAAGCGCGCTCAGCGGGTTCACGTCGCCCGACCGCGGCGCTTTGAGCCTGCCATTCGCGTCGTACAGCGCGTCCAGATACGTCCGGTCGAGGTCGCTCAAATCAATCAGATAGGTTTTCCCGTTTTCAAGGCTGTCCGCGCGAACGCGGCGGCCGTTTTCATAGGTAATCGCGTAGCGCGGCTGATATGCGTCGCTGGAAAACACGAGCGCGTAGCCGTCGCCCTGCTCCGCGTACACCGTGTAATAGCCGATCGCGCCGCTGCCGCCGGAATCGATCGAAAGCAGAATATCCCGCTTCCCCGCTCCGGTCAGGCTGCCAATCCACAGGCGCGGCTGATAGCCCGCGTCCTCCGGCACCGGCAGCTCCTGCGACGCGCCGTTTTCAAACGTGAGCCGAATCTCCGTCCACGCGACGCTGTCCTCTCTCTGAATCCCGCTCAGAATCACTTCTCCCGCCGCCGGATTCCCCGGCTCCACAAATCTTCGCTCAATCACGGTTCGCTGCATGTCGTGCTCCCCTCCCTGTCGCTTTCAGCGTATGCAAGGGACGCGCGCGGCAGTCTGCGGGCGAACGCGCTATGAATCCACCCTTTCCGCAAGCGCCGTCAGGATCTCCTTCAGGCTATACGTTCCGGCGCGAAGAATCTGTTCCTCCATTGGCAAAAGAACCCCGTCCGCGCTCTGCGCAAGGCGCGACAGGCGCGCGGCGATTTCGTGCGCCTCCATCACCTGCGCCCGCGTGCGCAGCGGAAGATACGCGCACCACAGCCGTTCTTCGTCGCCGTGCAGCAGAATGCCGTCGTTCGTGTCCGCCTGAAGCATCGCCGCGCACTGCCACACGCCCTCCGCTTCCGAAGTCATTCGCGGCTTCAGCTCCCGAACGAGCGCGGAAAGCTCCGCTTCGCGGGCGAGCGTGGCGCTCAGCAGGTTTCCATAGTAGAGATTTTCATACGCGATCGTGAATTTCCGCGGCTTCCTCCGTTCCCGGAGGGCGCGCCCGCAGGCGGCGCGGATGCGTGAAAGGCTCGGCTCGAACTTCACAAATACGGTCTCCCCGGTGCCGCCCTGCCGCCATTCCATGCGCGCCCCCCATTTCCGCCGCGTTTTACTGCGATTTATGAATTAAATTTATTATACTGCGGTACTTGCATTATTTCAAGGCCTTTGGTCAATATACTTTTCAGCGGGAAGGAGGTGGCGCAGATGTCGAAGCCGCGCAGGGTGCCCGTCGGGCACCGAAACATCGTCGGAGCGAAAATCGTCCGGCTGCGCAGGGAGCGGAATATCAAGCAGAAGGAGCTGGTCGCGAAGCTGCAAAGCATGGGCATGGACATCAGCGACACCAGCATGTCCCGTCTGGAAGGACAGACCCGTCTGGTGCAGGATTTCGAAATTCCCATTCTCGCGCGGGCGCTGGAGGTCTCCGTGGAATGGCTCTTGCGGCAGGAGGATGAATAAGCCTTCTGCTTTTTGCTTATGGAAAACACCGCGGCGTCGGATGAACCGGCGTCGCGGCGTTTTTGTGGGGGAAAGCTGGGATCAGCCCTTGATGGAGCCCATCATGATGCCGCGCTCGAAGAACTTCTGCACCATCGGGTAGAGAACCAGCAGCGGCACGGCGGACACGACGATGATGGCGTACTTCAGGGAGGCGTACAGCAGGTAGACGCCCAAGTCGTCCACGCCGGTCTGCTCCTCCATGTCGCCCATCTGCGTAAGCACCAGAATCTCGCGCAGGAATACCTGCAGGGGCTGCAGGCTGCGCTTGCCGGGCAGGTACATCATGGCGCTGAAGTAGCTGTTCCAGTGGCCGACCATGTAGTACAGGATGATGACGATGAGGATGGATTTGCTCAGCGGCAGCACGATGCGCACCATGGTGGCGAACGGCGACGCGCCATCGATGGACGCGGCCTCGCGCAGCGCGGAAGGCACGGAGTTGATGAAGTAGTTGCGCATGATCAGCATGTTGCTCACGCTGATGGCGCCGGGAACGATGATGACCAGCGGGTTGTTCAGAAGGCCGAGGCTCTTGATGTTCAGGTAATTCGGGATCATGCCCGCGCCAAAGAACATGGTGAAGGTGATGAAGATCGTAATCGCGTTCTTGCCCTTGAGATCCGGCAGCGACAGCGGATAGGCCGCCATGATCGTGGCGATCATGTTGAGCGTGGTGCCGGTCGCGGTGTAAATCAGTGTGTTCCGGTAGCCGGTCAGGATGTCGGAACTGGCGAACACGCGCTTATAGGAATTCAGCGTGAATTCCACCGGCCAGAGCACCACGTCGCCGCCCAGAATGCGCGCCGGGTTGGAGAAGGAAGCGCTCAGCACGTAAATCAGCGGGTACAGCGTGACGATGCACACCAGCGCCGTCAGCACATAAACGATTCCCTGAAAGATCGCGTCATTTTTGCTTTTCATGAGCCGCACCTCCTTACCACAGGCTGGTCTCGGAGACCTTCTTCGAGATGGCGTTAACCGTCGTAAGCATCAGGATGTTGATCAGCGAGTTAAACAAATCTACGGCCGTGGCGTAGTCATATTTCAGATCAAGAATGCCCTGCTTGTACGTAAATGTCGAGATGACCTCGGAAACGTTGAGGTTCAGGTCGGTCTGCATGGCATACACCTTTTCGTGTCCCACGCTCATCAGACTGCCGCAGCGCAGAATCAACATGATTACGATGGTGGGCACGATGCTGGGAAGCGTGATGTAAATCAGCTGCTGCCAGCGGCTTGCGCCATCCACCCTCGCGGCCTCATAGAGCGAAGCGTCAATGGCGGAAAGCGCGGAAATAAAGATAATCGCGTTCCAGCCGGAATCCTTCCAGATATCCGACAGGATATACATCATGCGGAAGTACTTGCCGCTGCCCATCAGGTAGAGCGGCTCCTTCGTGAGACCGAAGGCAATGAGCGCCTTATTGACGATACCCGTTTCCATGGCGCACATGGAAACCATCATGCCGACGACGACGACGGTGGAAACGAAGTGCGGCGCGTAGGTAATGGTGCGAACCATGCGCTTGGCCTTGTCCGTTTTCAGCTCGTTGAACACCAGCGCCAGAATGATCGGGAACGGGAAACAGAACAGAAGCGAGAGGAAGCTGATATACAGCGTGTTCGAAATGACGCGGCGGCTCTGATAGCTTTCAAAGAAGTACTGGAAGTGCTTCAATCCCAGCCAGTCGCTGCCCCACATACCGACGCGCAGCTTGTAGTCCTTAAAGGCAATCTGAATGCCGAGCATGGGCTTGTATTTGAACAGAATGAAATAGACGATCACCGGAATCAGCAGCAGATACATCTGCCAATACCGCGTGATTGCTTTACGCCAGGTATTGTGATGCACGATGCGCGGGGAACGAACGGATTTCTGCATCATAGGGACGCACCTCTCTTGAAAATATGCGGTCAGTTTCTGGCGTAAACACAAAGCGCCGGAAGCGCCGCCTGTGAAGAGGGGAGCCCCGCAGGGCTCCCCCTTCCGTGCGGCTTTGAGTCGCAGTGGAAAACTCCGGGTGACGACGCACAAATGAGGTAGTCGGCCGGCGAATGGATTTTTCGTCCGATACAAGTGCAAATTTCGAAGGTTTACTGGATGTAAATCGAGGAATTTGCATGCCGCAGAGGACGGAAAAGACATCGCCTGACGTGCCGCCGAATTGTGCGGTGGTGCCCCAGCTTAGAACTCAGCGCCTTCGCCATAGACGCGGGTCAGAGCGGACTCATACGCGTCGATCAGCTTCTCGGGATTCATCTTGGCGAGTTCATCCTGGAACGCGGCCCAGGTATCGTCCGTCAGTTCCTTTTCACCGGTCATAACCTGAGCGGCGAAGTTCTTGGCGAAGTTGTTGATGTCGCTGCCCAGCTGAGAAACGACGGCGCTCTCATCAGCCGTGAAGGTGATGATGGGCCAGATCTTCTTGGGGGCATAGTCCTTCAGCAGAGCCTGCGCGCAAGCGGACGGGATGGGGCCGTACTCGGCGTCCAGCAGGTTGGAGAAGAAGCAGGCGGGCACGCCTCCGCCCGGCCACATGCCGAACTGAGCGCGGAACGCGTCATTGCTCATGTCCTCGGTGCGGGTCGCCAGCGCGGCGTCGGTCCAGCTGCGGGTGCCGTCTTCCTTGACTTCCCAGTCCTCGCCCTCAACGCCGATCAGAGCCAGCGCGGAGCCTTCCTCGGAGTAGAAGTAGTCAACCCATTTGAGGGCCACGGGGATGAGCTCCTCGGGGCAGTCGCAGGTGATGACGAAGTTGCCGGTGGAGTGGATCGCGCCGCGGGTCTGAGTGTGGAAGGCGTAGCCGTCGGGGCCTTCCAGAGACCAGTTCACGGTGTACCAGTTGTCGCCGCCGTTGCCGGGAGCGATGGTGTTGAGCAGCATGCTCAGGCGGTTGGTCTGGTTGAACACGTCAGACTGCTTGTCGCCTTCGGTGAAGATTTCCTGATAGATCAGCTTCTCCTGATACATCATGGTCATGAACTCGACGTACTTGCGGAAGTTCTCGTGCTGGAAATACACGCGAAGCTCGCCCGTCTCGGGATCCACGTCCACAACGTCGTGATGCGCGCCGCGGGTGCGCAGGCCGAAGGAGCCGTAGAAGTAGTTGTGCATGTTGTTGGCGCTGGCGATGGTAGTGATTTCGTCGTTCTCGCCGTTGCCGTTCCAGTCGCTGTCACGGATGGCGGTCATGACCTTCACGTAATCGTCCAGGGTCTTGGGGTCGTCCATGCCGATGGCTTCCATGGCGTTCTTGTTCAGCCACAGCTTGGTGGGGGTGCGCATTTCAGCGCCCAGGATGACCTGGGGCAGACCCCAGATTTCGCCGTTGGCACCGACGATGGCGCCAGAGATGGTGGATTCCTCGTTGAAAAGCTTCCAGAAGTTGGGTGCATTCTCCTCGAGGTAGGGACGCAGGTCAACGATGATGCCCTGCTCGCCCCAGGACGCGAGCTTGTCGTTGCCGATCTTGCCGCGCAGGATGATGTCGGGCAGCTTGGTGCCGGAGTCCGCGATGCGGGCCGCCAGCGTGTCGCCGAACACGGAGTTGCTGACATTATCCCACTCGATGTGCACGCCGGACATCTCCTCGTACTTCTGAAGACCATGTACGTTGTCCAGCTTCTGATCCGGGTAGTAGGAGCCGACCTGCGCCATGATATGCAGCGTGGTGGGCTCGTCTACCAGGGGAAACTGCTCGGCGATAGCGGTGCAGCCAAGCATCAGGCACAGCGCCACAACCAGAGCCACGAGACGGTTGAGTTTCATGTGGTTACCTCCTTTTTTATCTTCCCAGGCGTGTCCGCCTGCGAATTAGCCGCATGGGTCGATCGGTTAAAACAGTTGCGCATCCGGGACAAGCCGAACGCAGCGCATCGCACAGAAAAGCCCTTGGATTTCACAGAATCTACATCTGAACGGCAATCTGCACAGTCATACGCCTGCGGTTTTTGCCTATCTACCGTCCGTTTCTGGTATCATTATATACTACAATCAACGTGCTGCACAACCACCGTGCGAGCCATTGTTTTAATCGAACGGGACACTTTTGCAGATTTGACCGAGACTTTCTCCCGCCGTGACGGCGGCTTTGGCTGCAAGTCAGCGGCGCGCGCGGTACATCTCCGTCAGAATCTCCACCACGCGCGCGACCGCGTCCTCCTCGTTGGAGCGCACCACGTAATCGGCGCACGCCATCGCGCGCTCGTCGCCGTTCGCGGGCACGAAGCCCGCCGCCGCGGCCTGAAGCATCTCTACGTCGTTATAACCGTCACCGACGGCATAGGTATCCTCGTGGCGAATGCCCAGCGCGTCCGCCAGCTGCAGAAGCGCCATGCCCTTGTCCACGCCACGGCGCAGCACCTCGAGGAACCCGCCGGTGGTGGGAAGGAACGAAATTTCAGGATAGTCCCGCAGGAACGCCTGCACCTCGCCGATGCGCTCGGGCGTGCCGCCGATCATCACCTTTGCCCACCTCCGCGGCGCCTGCGTCGGATCGTCGATGACCTCAAAGGGGATAAACTGGCTGGTAAAGTGATGCTCGGACTTCGGCAGCAGGTGGATGGCATAGGACTTTTCGAGCGGGTAAAACTCGATCGTCACGTCCGGAAACCGCTCCGCCACGGCGCGCAGCGGCACGATGCCCTCGTCGCCGATGCCGTTGTCAACCGTCACGGCCGCCTTTTCGTAGTCATACGCCATGCCGCCGTTGGCCAGCAGCACGGGCGCGTTGATGATGTCGCGGGAATACGAATGAAAGCCCAGATAGCACCGTCCGGTGCATACCGTGAAGCGCCCGCCGTTTTCCTCAAAGAACTGCAGCGCCTTCTTCACGCCCGGGGTAACGATCTTCGTATCCGGCACGAGCGTGCCGTCGTAGTCGCTTGCCAGCAGCACGCCGTCAAACAGACCACGGTCTTTTTTCAGTGCTTCAGCCATTCGCGGACGACTCCTTCCATCACCAGCAGATCATCGATGGCATGCCGGTCGAGCGGGCCGAAATGCGTTTCCGCGTCGATGGAGCGGCACTTCAGCTCCATGGGGATGCCGATCAGGTTCATATGATACTTGACCGCCGCCGGATGGCCGCAGCCCTCCACCAGCGACATGACAGACAGCATGGACGACAGCTCCCGCGCCTTCTCGGGCTGCTTCTGATAGTTCTGATACAGCCACACCAACAGGTCGGGATGATAGTTAGCCATGATGCCGCTGAAGCCGTCCGCGCCGTCCTTCAGCGTTTCGAGGAACGTGGCACAGTTGGCGTTGAACAGCTGAATGCGGCCGTTCAGCAGGCGCACACGCTCGGCGATCAGCTTCGCGTCGCAGCAGGTGTCCTTGATGAAGCGGAAGCGGCCGGTTTCCGCCATCGCCTCCAGCACCTTCGGCGTAAGCAGGCGCTTATAGGGGCAGGGACACTCGTACATGCCGAAGGGCACGTCCGGAACCTCGTCCAGAATCCTGTGCATGTTGGCAATCAGCACGTCGTCGCTCTCGTCCTTCGCGGCAAGGCGGTTCGAGATCATCACGACAGCATTCACGCCCGTGGCGGCCACGCGGCGCAGCTCGCAAATCTGATCCTCAATGGCGTCCGAGATATGGCCGGACGCGACCACGCACATCCGCCCGGCGGACGCCTTCACCACGCGCGCAGCCAGCTGTTCACGCTCGTCCTCCGTCAGGAAGAACATTTCGCTGGACTGACAGACCGCGAAGATGCCGTCGCAGCCAAGCTTTGCGTAGAACTCGACGATCTGATCCACGGCTTCCCAGTCCACCTGGTTGTCCGCCGTGAATGGCGTGATCATAACCGGATATACGCCCTTTGCAATTTTCTCCATGGTACCTGATCCCCTGTCTGTTCAATATTTCAGCGCCGAATAACGCAAATTTCGAAGGTTTACTGGAGGTAAATCGAGGAATTTGCGTGCCGCAGATGGCGGAAAAGACATCGCCCGACGCGCCGCCGAATTGTGCGGCGGTGCCTTAATAGGAATAGTGGGAGCGCCGGAAAAGCGCGGGCGGCATGCCCTCCTGGCTTTTGAAAAACTTGCTGAAGCTGTACACACTGCCGTAGCCGAGCGTGGTGGCGATCTCCTGCACGCTCTTGTCCGAATAAAGCAGATACTCCTGCGCCTTCTTGTGCTTGAGCTGCTTGATCAACCCGCAGCAGGAGGTGCCGAATTCCTTGAAAACGATGCGGTTGATCTGCCGCTTGCTCAGATGCAGAACATCCGCGACGTCCATGGTAGTGATATTGGTGGAAAGATTGGCGTTGATAAAGTTCTCAATCTCGTCGGCGCGCCGGTCGATGCGCTGAATCACCGAGTCCTCGCTGGGCGCGGCGCTGATCTGGCGCTCGTATTCCATGGTAATCTGAAACAGCAGAGAGCCGATCATTTCCTTATAGCCCAGCCGCAGTTCCTGAAGCTCCTCGCTCAGAAGCCGGTACAGCTCGAAAATGTGGTCTGCCTGCGGAATCACCACCACGTCCAGAAGCGTCTTCTTGTCCGGACGGTTGTAAAGCGACTGGTTCTCCATCAGCCGGTACGCCATGGAAATCTTCAGCGCGTCCTGGCTGGCGTACACCTGCTCGTGCTCCACGTTTTCGCGGATGAAAATGGTGTCGCCCGCGTTGATCGTGTAATCGCGGCCATCCGCGAGCCGGTAAATCACCGTGCCCTGCGTGCACAGGTGCGTTTCGCAGAAGGAATGGCTGTGGCTCTTCACGTGCCGCTGCCCCTCCGCATGCGGAATACTCTTCTCGTTTTTGTCCGGAAACGCCGTCCACAGAAGCTCCAGCGTCAGATCGTTGACGCGGTAGAGAATCCGCTCGTTGGTCATGAATTTGTTGAGCGTCTGGGCGTTTTCAAAAATGATCGAGCGATCCATGCGTCCTCCCCCTTCCGCGTTTCGACTCTCCGGCGCTCTCGTCCGCCGCCGGTATCAATATACACGACTCCCCCCGGCTTTTCAAGCAGTCGGCGAGACAATAATTTATCCAAACGGGACATCAAAGCAAAACGGCAGTGGAAAATGCTTCCAACCGCCGCACAATCGATCAAAAAATCGCGTTCATGTCCGTCACAGAATCCGAAGCAGGAGCATGACCGTCGCCGTTCCGAGCAGGATGCTCAGAAGCGTGGAATGCTTCCACTTATAGCTCGCCGCCGCCACCGCCACGCCAAGCGCCTGCGGTATGCCGGTATGCACCGGGTCGCCGAAGGCGTCCTTCAGGCAATACACCACCAGCACCGCCATAATCGCCATCGGCAGGGTCTTCCCCAGCCTGCGCAGCCATTCGGGCATCGGGCGGTTTTTCGTGAAAATCAGAAACGGCAGCGCGCGCAGGGACAGCGTGCAGGCCACCGAGACCAGAATCGCCGCAAGCGTATATCCGCTCATTTCGCCCGCGCCCCCTTCCTGCCCGGGATCAGCAGCACGGCCGACGTAAGCACCAGCGCCGGCAGCATGAACGACTGCCCGCCGAAAATCGCCAGACAGACCAGCGCGATCGCGCCGCCCAGAAGCGCCGGGCTATGGTTCTTCACCTTTTCCCACTGGTCGATCAGGATGATCACAAACAGCGCCGTCATGCAGAAATCAATGCCCGCCATGTCCCACGGAATCAGGTTCCCGATCACGCAGCCGCACACCGTCGCCGCCGCCCAGTACAGCCAGCTCAGCAGCGCCACGCCGAACATCACCTCGCGCCGGTTTTCCATGTCCGCCGGAAGCGACAGGTTCACGGCGTAGGTCTCGTCCGTCATCGAGTGAATCATGAAGAGACTGCGCGCCCGTCCTCGAAAAATCCTCCAGAAAGGTGATCGAATAAAACAGCTGCCGTCCGTTCATCAGAAGCGCCGTGAGCGCGATCACGCCAAGGCTTACGCCGCCCGCCAGAAACGAAATCAGCACAAACTGAAACGCGCCCGTATACACCGCAAGGCAATCAGCAGCGCGACATACCATTTCTGCCCCGCCTCGGTCATCATCATTCCATACGCCATGCCCACAAACGCATAGCTGCACAGAATCGGAATCGAGCGCCTGAACGTCTCGCGCAGCGCCGCCTTCGTCATTCGGAATCCCTTCCTTTTTCCTCAATTCCCACTTAATCCATAGACATTCAGCGAGACCACAAACGCCCCGTCCTGTCAAGCAAAGGAACGGTTATATGTTCCGTTCGGAACAAGCTTTGTCCCGGTTGCCTATTGAAATTCACCGCCGCCGCGTCTATAATAAACAATAGGAAGTTTCCATTTGAAAGGAAGGGACGGCAGTGATTACGCGGCTTCCCGATCTGATAACCATCTACACGGAAGAAGGCCGGCAGGCCTTCACCGGCGCGCAGGGTGCGCTTGCGGACGCGCGCTATATCCTGACGCTGAAGGACGATCTCCTTCTGGCCGAGCTGACGGCGGAGCAGACGCCGCTTTGCTATCTGCGTCTGCGCTGGCATTTCACGCCCGAAGAGAAGCGCGCGGAGCCCGTTCGCATTTACGGCGACGCGTGGGAGCGCGCGGGCGGCAATCTGGAATGGCGCGGCATCGTGCCGGAGCGCTGCATGCCGTGGTTCGCGCTGGTTTCCAATGGAACCGACGCGGAGCAGGCGCGCGAGGGGCGCAAAACCGAGGGCTTCGGCGTGAAGACGCAGCCCGGCGCGATGTGCTTCTGGCAGTACGACGCGTCCGGCGTGACGCTGTGGATGGACGTGCGCAACGGCGGCCGCGGCGTAGTTCTGGGCGGACGCACGCTTCGTGCGGCGGAAATCCTCTTCCGCACCTATGAAAACTGCACGGCCTTCGAGGCCGGTCAGCGGTTCTGCCGCGAAATGTCGCGCGGCGCGCGCCTCCCGAAGCATCCCGTTTACGGCGCGAACAACTGGTACTATGCCTACGGAGTCAGCTCGCACGACCAGATTTTAGAGGACGCGCGCATCGCCGCCGAGCTGTGCGCGGGCAACGAAAACGCGCCCTACATGGTGATCGACGACGGCTGGTCGCCCAATCCCAAGAACGGCCCGTGGGACAGGGGCAATTCCGCGTTTCCCGACATACCCGGTCTGGCCGCGTCCATCCGCGCGCAGGGCGTGCGCCCAGGCATCTGGGTTCGCTATATCTGTGACGAGGATCACGTGTGCGGCCTGCCCGACGGCTGGCATCTCTCCTATAACGCGAACTATCTGGATCCGTCCCACCCCGGCGTGCTGGACTACATCCGGCAGACGACGCGCCGGTTCGTTGACTGGGGCTATCAGCTGATCAAGTTCGACTGCTCCACGCAGGACATTCTGGGCCGCCGCGGCTACAAGATTCCCTACGTCATCGCCGAGGACGGCTGGCGCTTCCACGACCGCTCCAAGACCTCCGCGGAAATCATCACCAACTTCTACCGCGCGATTCGCGAGGCCGCGGGCGATGACACTGTGCTCATCGGCTGCGCCACCATTTCGCACCTGAGCGCGGGGCTGGTAGAGCTGGGACGCACGGGCGCGGACGTCAACGGCATGAGCTGGGACATCACCCGCCGCATGGGCGTGAACACGCTGGCCTTCCGCATGATGCAGCACGGCGCGTTCTACGATGTGGACGCGGACTGCGTGGGCATCACCGGGGAAATCCCGTGGGCGCAGGTCGGCCTGTGGCTCGATATTCTGTCCAGGAGCGGCACGCCTCTGTTCGTATCCTGCAAGCCCGGCATACTGACGGACGCGCAGCTTGCCGAGCTTCGCGAAGCCTACGCGCGCAATTCCGTGCAGCGGGACAAGCTGATTCCGCTGGACTGGATGGAAAACATCTGCCCGGAGCGCTGGCTGCTGAACGGCAGGGAAATCCACTACGACTGGTTCGCCGACGACGTCAGCGTCATGTTCGCCGGAAAGAGCCTGTAAACGCGAGACGGCGGGGAAATCGCTCCCCGCCGCCGTTTTTTATTCCGCCTGTTTGCCGGCCAGATACTCCATCGCCATCCGATAACCGTCGAAGCCATAGCCCGCGAACGTCTTTTTACAGGCCAGCCGCACATAGGAAATCTTCCGAAATTCCTCGCGCGCGTTCACGTCCGTCAGATGCACCTCGCAGGCGGGAATGTCCACGGCCTTCAGCGCGTCCAGCAGCGCGACGCTGGTGTGCGTGTACGCGCCCGGGTTAATCACAATGCCGTCGATCCGCTGGTACGCCGCCTGAATGCAGTCGACCAGCGCGCCCTCGTGGTTGGACTGGAACAGTTCCACCTCCACGCCGAGCCGCCGTCCCTGCTCCTTCACGTATTCGCACAGCGCCGCGTAATCCCGCGCGCCGTACAGATGCTTTTCCCGAATGCCGAGCATGTTCAGGTTCGGCCCGTTAATGATGAGCAGCTTCATAAAAGCCCTCCCTTATCTTCTCCGCCGCCGCTTCGACGGTTCCGTCGTTTTCCACCGGGAAATCCGCCGCAGTCTCATACGCCGCGCGGCGCGCTTCCCACAGCCGCGCCACCGCGTCCTCCGACGCGGACAGCGGCCGCCCGTCCCGCGGAAGAAGCGCAAGCGCCCTTCGAATCAGGCAGACGCGCCCGTTCTGGCGCATGGCGTCCCGGTTCTCCGCGCGCAAAACCGCGCCGCCGCCGGTGGAAATCACCAGCCCATGGCCGCGGCATACGTCCGTCAGCACGCCGCTTTCCAATGCCCGGAACGCGCCTTCGCCGTCCTGCGCGAAGATTTCCGGAATGGATTTGCCCGCGCGGCGCACGATTTCCGCGTCGCAGTCCACAAATTCCCGCTGAAGCGCGGCGGCGACGGCCTGTCCCAGCGTCGACTTTCCGCAGCCGGGCATGCCGACCAGAATCAGATTCAGCGTCTGCGCGCCGATTTCGGACACAATGTCCTCCACGCGCCCGGCGGGAATCGCATGCCCCGCGAACAGCTCCGCCGCTTCCCGCGCCTGCGCGACCAGCATGCTCAGCCCCGACACGGCCGGGATGCCCTTCGCCTGCGCGGCGAGAATCAGCGCCGTTTTTTCGGGATTATAAATCACGTCCGCCACGCCGCGCACTTTTGGCAGCCGGTCGAGCTCCACCGGCGACGCGCCGTTTTTCGGATACATGCCCACGGGCGTGGCGTTCACCAAAATCTCCGCGTCGGCATGCTCGGCGTACAGCGCCGCGTAATCGACCGGCCCCTTCCGGGAAACCGTCACGATCTCCCGCGCGCCCAGCCTTGTCAGCGCCGCGCGCGCGGTCAGGCTCGTGCCGCCGCTGCCGAGAATCACGGCCTTCGCCCCGGCGGGATCGATTTCGCCCCGGCGCAGCATATAAATGAAGCCGTCAATGTCCGTGTTGTGTCCAAACAGGCTGCCGTCCGGGCGCACGATGAGCGTGTTCACGCTGCCCACCTCCATCGCCTCCGGCGACAGCTCGGCGCAATGCTTCATCACCGCCTGCTTATAGGGAATGGTGACGTTCAGCCCCCGGAAATTCCGCGCTTCGATGAACGCGTCCAGCCTCTCCGGCGCGACCTCCTTCAGCTCATACCGATAATCGGCCAGCCGCGCGTGAATCATATGCGAATAGCTGTGCCCCAGCTTCTCGCCGATCAGACCGTATTCCATAGCCGTCAGCGCTCCTCATACGCGCCCAGGAACACAAAATGCTCGCTCTTGCGTTCCAGCTCGCACAAAAGCTGCACAACCTCCGGGTCGCGCGGGTCGGCTTCCAGATCAAAGAAGAAGCGGAATTCGAAATCGCGCCCGGGAATCGGCCGGCTTTCCAGCTTGCACAGGTTGATGCCCGCGATGGCCAGCCGGGAAATGACCGAGTTCAGCGAGCCCGCCTCGTGAGGCAGGTTGCACATGATGGAGATTTTCCGCGCCCCGCGATAGATTTCCAGCCTGCGGGAAATGCAGATGAAGCGCGTGTAGTTGCTCTGCACATTGCTGATGGATTCGCCGACGACCTCCAGATTGTACAGCTCCGCGCACGTTTTCGCGGCGATCACCGCCACGTCGTCGCGCTCGGAATCCGCCGCGAACTGCGCCGCCACGGCGGTATTGGCCATCGCCACCGCTTCATACTCCGGATGCGCGCTCAGAAATTCGCTGCACTGGCGAAGCGCCTGCTCGTGGGACACAATCCTGCGAATCGGGCCCGTCGCGCCGGGCTTGCGAAGCAGATGATGGTCGATGCGCAGCCTGCGCGCGCCCACGATGTGGAACGAATGCTTCTCCATCAGGTCGTACACCTGCGTAACGGAGCCCGCGGTGCTGTTTTCGATGGGCAGCACGCCAAATTCGCACATGCCCTTTTCCACCGCGTTGAACACGCCGTCAAAGCTGTCGAAGTACAGAATGTCCGGGTATTCGAACAGCTTTTCGCACGCCTGCTGCGCGTACGCGCCCTCCGTACCCTGACAGGCCACCAGCGCGCGCCCCGGCAGACGCTTGCCCTCGCCCTCGCGGCAGGCCTGCTCAATCCGGTCGCCCAGCGGCGAACGCTCGCCCATCAGCATGGACTCATAGTTGCGGCTCAGTTCAAAAATCAGCCCGTACAGGTTCTTCACATAAGGTGCGAAGGCGTCGCCCGCCTGCGCGGTCACGCGGTTTACCACGGCGCGCTCCCGGGCAGGGTCGCGCACGACCTTGCCCGTCGCTTTTTTCACCCGCGCCACCTCCGCCACCGTCTGCATGCGCTCGGTGAACAGGCGCGTAAGCTCGTTGTCAATCGCGTCGATGCGCTCGCGAACCGAATTCAGTTCCATTTTCGTCAGCTCCTCTCCAAAAGAAGGTCATACAGCGCCATGGCCACAACCGCCTCCACGCAGGGCACGGCGCGCGGGACGATGCATGGATCGTGCCGTCCGTCCACGGTCAGGGTTTCATTTTCGTTTCGGGAAAGGGACACGCTTTCCTGCGTTTTCGCAATGGACGGCGTGGGCTTGATCGCCGCGCGCACGATGATGGGCATGCCGGTCGTAATGCCGCCCAGAATGCCTCCGTGCCGATTGGTCTGTGTGACCACGCGGCCGTCCTCCACGCGGTACGCGTCGTTGTGCGCGCTGCCGCGCATCCCGGCCGCGGCGAAGCCCGCGCCGAATTCCACGCCGCGCACGGCGGGAATGCCCCACAGCGCCCGCGCGAGCCGGTTTTCCACGCCGTCGAACATCGGCTCGCCCAGCCCGGCGGGAAGACCCGCGGTGAAGCACTCGATCACGCCGCCCACGGAATCGCCCTCGGCTTTCGCCTGAAGAATCGCGTTCTCCATCCGCGCGCCCGCCGCCGAATCCACAACCGGCAGCCCCTCGGCCGCAATCGCGTCCAGATTTGGCTTCGCGAAGTCCATCGGCGCGTCGAACACATTTTCAATCTGCGCGATATGCGCGCGCACGCGCACGCCCTCCCGCGCCAGAAGCTGCATTGCCAGCGCGCCCGCGAAGCACAATGGCGCGGTCAGGCGTCCCGAAAACTGCCCGCCGCCGCGAATGTCGTTGTGCCCGGCAAACTTCACGCCCGCGGGATAATCCGCATGCCCCGGGCGCGGCACGTCCCGCAGCTTTTCGTAATCCCGCGAGCGCGCATCGCCGTTCACGATGCGCATGGCCAGCGGCGCGCCGCAGGTTTCCCCACGTTCATTCAATCCGGACAGAATCTCCGGCGCGTCCGCCTCCCTCCGCGCCGTGGAAAGCGCGCTGCCGCCCGGCGCGCGCCGCGCCATAAACGCGGAAACCGCGTCCCAGTCGGGCGCAAACCCGGCGGGAAGTCCCTCGATCACCGCGCCGATCGACGGCGCATGCGATTGCCCGAACACGAGCACGCGAAACCGGTTGCCGATCAGATTTGACATTTTCCCGTCCTCCCTGCCATCGGAGTCGTTTCGCCCAGCCGCCGGAATTCCTCAAAGAAGCCCGGATAGGACTTCGCCACGGCCTGCGCGTCCGTGATGGTCACGTCGCCCTGCGCGGCGGTCGCGGCAATGGCGGCGGCCAATTCCTCCGGATATGCCGTTCTTCAGCCCGCGTCGCAGCGCCCGCCAAGCCGCCGGAATTCCTCGAAGAAGTCCGGGTAGGACTTCGCCACGGCCTGCGCATCCGTGATCGTCATGTCGCCGCGCGCGCCCAGCCGCCGGAATTCCTCAAAGAAGCCCGGATAGGACTTCGCCACGGCCTGCGCGTCCGTGATGGTCACGTCGCCCTGCGCGGCGGTCGCGGCAACGGCGGCGGCCATTACGATGCGATGATCGTTCACGCCGTTCACCGTTCCGCCGGTAAACGGCCGCCCGCCGTCGATGATCAGGCCGTCCGAAAGCTCCTCAACCTGCCCGCCCAGCGCGCGCAGAAGCTCCGCCACGGCACGCAGACGGTCGCTCTCCTTCACCCGCAGCCGCGCCGCGCCGGTAATATGCGTCCGTCCCGGATGCGCCGCCGCCGCGACGGCCAGCGCGGGCACCAGATCGGGCGTGTCTGACACGTCGATTTCGCCGCCCAGCCCGTTCAGCATTCGCGCAATCGCGCGGTCGCCCTGCGCCGAGCCCGCGCTCAGTCCCTCGCATTCCACGCGGCCGCCAAGCGCGTTCGCCGTCAGCCAGAACGCGGCCGCCGACCAGTCGCCCTCCACGCGCACGCGGCCGGGGCTTCTATAGCGCTGCCTGCCGGGCACATGCCACCCACGTGGCGTTTCCAGCACACGGACGCCAAACGCCGCCAGCGTTTCGAGCGTGACGCCCACATACGACGCCGATTCCAGCGCCTTCGTGAGCACGATTTCACTGTCCTCCGCGCACAGCGGCAGCGCCAGCAGAAGCCCGGTGATGTACTGCGAGCTCACATTCCCGGCCACGGCATACGTGCCGCCGGTCAGCCGCCCCGAAAGTCGAATCGGCAGAAGCTCCCTGTCCGCGCATACGCCGTGCGCGTTGAGCGCGTCGGTCAGGATGCGGTTCGGCCTTTCCGGAAGCCGCCCGCCGCCGGTAAACACGCAATCCGCGCCCAGCACCGCCGCCACGGGCAGCATGAACCGCAGCGTCGAACCGCTTTCCCCGCAGTTCAGCACGCGCAGTCCATCCTCGCCCGCCGACTCCGCGCAAACTGATTCTCCGTCCGAAGCCACGCGAATCTCATCCTCGCCCGCAGATTCCGCGCAGCTCGTTCTCTGAATCGGAGACACGCGCAGTCCCGCGTCCGTGCGCTCGATCTCCGCGCCCAGCGCGCGCAGGCAGCCGATCGTCGCCAGAATGTCCTCGTTCAGCGCGGAAATCTCGATTTCCGTCGGCGCGTCGGCCAGCGCCGCGGCAATCAGCACGCGATGCGCCACCGATTTGGACGGCGGTACCCGCACGCCGCCCCGCAAAAGCCCGGGATGAATCACCGCATTCATGAAACCGCCTCCGCCATGGAAATTCCCTTCTGGAAATATTTCTCCAGCCGGGAAACCTCCACCTTTTCAAGCCGGCACCTGCCGATGCGCTCGGGCAGCACCAGCGTCACAAGACCGCCCCGACGCTTCTTGTCCGAAAGCGCCGCCTCCGCGAGCGTTTTCGCGGAATAGGGCGCCGTCACCGGCAGCCCGCAGTTCCGATTGGCGGCGATAATCGCCCGGCACACGTCCTCGTTCCCCGCCGCGCCCGCGGCGATGACCATGCCCACGGCCACGCTCTGCCCGTGGCTCATCGCGTAGCCGGAGCATTTCTCGACGGCGTGCCCGAAGGTGTGCCCGAGGTTCAGAAGCTGCCGCGCGCCGTTTTCGCGCTCGTCCGCGACCACCACGTCGCACTTGATGGCGACGTTGCGCGCGACGATCGTCTCCATTTCGCGCGTCCAGTCCGGCTCGCACATCCGCGCGAACAGCTCCGCGTCGGCGAGCACGCCGTGCTTGATGATCTCCGCCGCGCCGTCCGAAAGCAGCGTTTGGGGCAGCGCGCGAAGCACGTCCACGTCCGTCAGCACCAGCGACGGCTGATGAAACGCGCCCGCGAGGTTCTTTCCCGCGGCCAGATCGACCGCCGTCTTCCCGCCCACGGAAGCGTCCACCGCCGCCAGCAGCGTGGTGGGCAGCTGCACAAAACGAATGCCGCGCATGTACACCGCCGCCGCGAAGCCCGCCATATCGCCGGTCACGCCGCCGCCCAGCGCCACGACCACGTCCGCGCGCGTCAGATGGTTCTCCGCCAGAAATTCCAGAATGCCGCCGAGCGTCGCGAGCGTCTTGTTCCGTTCTCCGGCGGGAAAGACGCACCGCAGCGCGTCGTACCCCGCATCCCGCAGGCTGCGCTCCACCGGATCGCCGCAAAGCGCGTCCACCGTGGAATCGCTCACGATCGCGACGCGGCACAGCCCGACCGCCTCGCGCATGCGCGCGCCGCATTCGGACAAAAGACCCGGCCCCACCAGCACGTCGTAGGGAGCGGAAACGCCAATATGTACGGTTTGCATGGGCTTTCTCCTTTTTAATCGAGGTTCTCGCGCATGATGCGCCCTTCCTTCAGAAGCTCGCGCAGCTCGTCGGCGTCTTCCTCCGCCAGCGCGTGACGATACTGGGTCAGGCGCAGAATCAAATCGTCGATGGACGGCACCAGCAGGTCGGCGTTGTCCAGAAACAGCTCCGTCCACATGGTTTCGTTCAGCCGCGCCACGCGCGTCATGTCCTGAAAGCTGCCGGCGGAAAAATCCTTGTGCTGCGCGGAGCACGGATTTTTGATATATGCACTGGAAACGATGTGCGCCAGCTGGGAGGTGTACGAGATCATGCGGTCGTGCTCCTCCGGCGTAGTGATGCGCACGGTTTTGAAGCCGGTTTCCAGAAAGAATGCCTTCGCGGCTTCCAGCGTTTCAATGTCCACGTCCGGCATGGGCGTAAGAATCATGCTGGCGCGCTCAAACAGCGTTCCCGTCGCGTGACGGAAGCCGGAATACTCCCGCCCCGCCATCGGATGCCCGCCGATGTACGTCCAACCGCGCCCCTCGGCAATCTTCGAAACCGGCCCGTACACGCTGCGCTTCACGCCCGCGCAGTCGATCACCCACGCGCCCGGCGCGAACGCTTCCGCGTGCGTCTCAATATAGCGCACGCACGCGCCCGGATACAGCGCCACCAGCACCACGTCGCACTGCGGAAGCAGCGCGTCCGTCAGCGTTTCGTCAATCGCGCCGCACATCAGCGCCTGCGTCACGGCGTCCGAATCGATGTCAAATCCCCACACGGTATGCTCGCTGTGCTTTTTGATGCTTTTGGCCAGAGAGCCGCCAATCAGGCCGAGACCCACGATGCCAACGTTCATTCCCACGTCATCTCCTTCGCCGCGAACGGAAGAATGCCGCGCACCGCCTTGGCCAGATGGTCGAACTGCTCCGGCGTCAGCGACTGCTTGCCGTCGCACAGCGCGTGCGGCGGGTCGTTGTGCACCTCAATGATCAGACCGTCCGCGCCCGCCGCCACGGCCGCCAGCGCCATGGGATGCACCAGATCGTTCACGCCGGTTCCGTGGCTGGGATCCACCACCACGGGCAGGTGCGTGAGCTTATGAAGCACCGGCACGGCGGACAGATCGAGCGTGTTGCGCGTGGCGGTTTCGAAGGTGCGGATGCCGCGCTCGCACAGAATGACCTGCTCGTTTCCGCCAGCCATGATGTATTCGGCGCTCATCAGAAGCTCCTCAATCGTGTTCGCCAGTCCGCGCTTGAGCAGAATAGGCTTGCGGGTCTGCCCCAGCTCCTTCAGAAGCTCAAAGTTCTGCATGTTGCGCGCGCCCACCTGAATCACGTCCACGTCCTCGAACAGCGGCAGATGGTTGATGTCCATGATTTCCGTGATGATGGGCAGCCCCGTCTGCTTCTTGGCCTCGCGCAGAAGCTCGATGCCCTTCTCGTGCAGCCCCTGGAACGCGTAGGGCGACGTGCGCGGCTTGAACGCGCCGCCGCGCAGCATGTTCGCGCCCGACGCCTTCACGGACTCGGCGACGGAGAGAATCTGGTCGTGCGTCTCCACCGAGCACGGCCCCGCGATCATCATGAAATGCCCGCCGCCGATCTTCGCGCCGCCCACGTCCACCACGGTATCCGCCGTGTGGAACTTGCGATTGGCGTTTTTGTACGGCTCCTGAATGCGCCGCACGGACTCCACCACGTCCAAGGAGGAAATCAGGTCGATGTCCAGCTTCGAGGTGTCGCCGATCAGGCCGATCAGCGTGTGCTGCGTGCCCTCGGAAATGTGCAGGTCAAAGCCGCGGTTCGTGAGAAATTTCTTCAGGTTGTCCACCTGTCTGGCGTTCGCGTTTTCCTTCAGCAGAATAATCATCCGTCATTCCTCCATTCAATAATGAAAAAACGGCTTCGCAGGATGTTTCACTGCGAAGCCGTTCATTGAGAAGCGGGCCCGATTCATCGCCATTCGGTTGCAGCAAAACATACCTTATCGGAAGCCGATAAAGTAAAAGTAATAATACGCCGCAACCTTGTTCATGCCGATCAATCTACTCGCTCCCTTCCTTCAATTTCCTTCATTATAATTCTGCCCGCGCGCGATGTCAATACATGAATTCGCCCCGCCACGGTAAATTTTTGTCGCCGGGCGGGACGAATTTCCTTCGTTGTTACTGCACTCTTATCTTGTCCCTGTACCGATAGAATGTAATCGTCTGATAGCCGGTGATGACTTCTTCTACCTGTTCGTTCCACCAGCCGCCATTGTACTGCTGGTGTCCGTCAACCGGCGTCACCTTCGGGAGAGGCTCGCTGGTTGTCTTCGACTGCCACGTGCCGCTGCCGGACTTATAGTTGCTGCCGGTATATTGCGTGTACGAATGCGTCCATTTCTCCCACGCGGTGTTGTAGTAATACCACCGGCTGTATTTATACTGAACGTCGTAGATAGGGTATTGCTCCTGCGTCGACTGAATCTCCCGATTTTCCTTCTCCGCCGGCTTCGTATCAGACCAATCCGACCATGCCGTCCACTCCCATATCTCCGGCGGCTGCGTTACAGGTGGTTGCGTCACGGGCGGCTGTGTCACGGGCGGCTGCGTTACAGGCGGTTGCGTTACGGGTGGTTGTGTCACGGGTGGCTGTGTCACAGGCGCCTTTGTCTCCGTTTTGGGCTTTGTAGTTTTCTTCGTCGTAGGTTTTTTCGTCGGTTCGGGCGTCGCAACAGGAACGACAGGCGTTAGAGTCGGCTTTGTCTCTTCCATTCTGGACTTGATCATGTCATACAGCGTCTGTCCGCTTTCATGATCGGCGGCGACCAGATACTCCGCGTTCTTCAGCGCTTCGTCGTATTTGCCGTCCCGGATCATCTCCAGCGTCTGCTTCACGATGCCGTCCAAGTCTACGTACAGACTTTTGTAACGATCCATCGCATCCAGAAACTTCAGGCAAAGCTTATACGATTCAGCCGCGGCATTGTAATTCTGAGCTTTTTCTTCCCGACGCGCGTTGATATACGCTTCCATCTCGCTCAGACTGCGAATCTCCGGATACACCGTGCTGAACTCATCCTTCTTCAGGTATTCGTCAAATTCCGGATAGCACTTGAGCACGCTCAGCCAGCTCATCGCGTCGTTCAGATTGTTTTCCTCAATGTATTGCAATATCTGTACATACAGAGAAAACTCCGTGCTCATCCGATAGTGATGCATGCCGTCAAATTCCTCGTACAGTGCCGCAAGTTCAACCTCCGCCGCGGAAACATCGCGCATGTACAGGCTCAGACTGCCGATTGCCTTCTGATAAGCCGCCTCTGTCTTCGAAGCTTCCGCATAGCCGGCCTGACAAACGGTCGAAAGCAACAGCATAATCGCCATTACCAGCGCCAGTCTTCGAGAAACCATCCTTCTTGTCATATGAGCGCCTCCTGTCTCTTTCCTCGATTCCGTGCTCCGATTCTCTCCGTCAACCCCTTGCGCAGATCCCCCTGCCGCCGTTCATCCGTCGTTGTGAACAAACTTTCTTTCGTAATCGTTCAGAATATCCGCCGTTGACTGGATGATGGCGTGCGCCTTTGCGCCCTTTCGGGTTCCGGCAAATACGGAGCTCACTTCGGTCTTATCGGTGACAATGCCCCTTTGCTCCAGCTGGAAGATTAACCATACGAAGGATAAACGGTGCTGCTTCAACCGCTCACGCATCGCATCCGGCTCTTCCACTCCCCTGCCCCCCTTTTCAGAAATCTTGTAAACAATAATTGACAAGACAGGCGCTCTTGCTTATAATGAAGCTGCGACACTCCCATAGCATTGCAAACTCCCCGGGCAATGGTCTCGTCCGAGAGAGTTGATTTTTTGTACCCATCAGGCAATTGTTGTTGGCAATTCTGAGTATAACAGTGATTTCACTATTTGTCAACAGCTTTGTTTGAGGATTCTCTAATTTTCTTCGGGAGGGATTTCCATGGACACGATCGAACGGATACTCGCCTTGCAGAAGAAAGCCGGAATTACAAACAAAACGCTCGAAACAGCCGCTGGCCTATCCAACGGAAGCATGACAAAATGGAAGAACCGCGAGTACTCTCCGAATACGGCCGCCATCGTAAGCCTTGCCCGCTTCTTTGGCGTAAGCACCGATTATCTTCTGTGTCTGACCAACTCGCCAGAACCGCCGTCCGCCGAAAATCCGCTTACGGAAGAAGAAGCGCTTCTTGTCGACGTGTACCGTAAATGCAGCGCAGCCGGGCACTTTCGCATCATTCAGTTCTGTATGAATGAATGCAGTCAGGCCGACGAAGGAAACCCCAGATAGTTCGCGCCATTCAAAGTTGCGTTTTTCTATCTTCTATGGTATACTGGATTCAGAAAACCGTTCCCGGCGGGCATACCCGGGAATTGATGAATAAGATGGAGGGTTTACCGTATGAAAATGATCAAGGACAAGGAGCTGCTCGTCGGCGCGGACTTTGCGGGCTTTCCGCTGAAGGAAGCGGTGGTCGCGCACCTGAAGGCGAAGGGCTGGAAGATTACCGACGTGGGCGTGCGCTCCCCTGAGGACGACGACACCGACCTCATGTTCCACCGCATCGGCCTGCGCGTCGGCTCAATGATCTCCGAGGGCGAATTCGAGCGCGCGCTGATCTTCTGCGGCACCGGCATGGGCATTCACATCGCCGCCAGCAAGTGCCCGCACGTCCACGCGGGCGTGGTCGAGTCCGTTCCCGCGGCGCTGCGCGCGATCACCGGCAACGGCGTGAACGTGCTCGCGATGGGCGCGTTCTACGTCGCCCCGCAGATGGGCTGTGACATCGCCGACGCCTACTTAGGCGCGTCCCTCGGCAGCGGCTACGAATGGTGGCATAACTTCTACGAGTTCCATAAGCTCGCCATCGACGAGCTGGAAGCCTTCAACTATGAGGAATATAAAGCCAACGGCTTCAAGCTCAAGCACCTCGGCGACTACCCGCTGAAGCTCGAAACCAAGCCCGAATAAACCAAAACGGCGGCTCCGAATTGCCCGGAGCCGCCGCCTTGATTTATGCCGTTTCGGTGTAGTACTGCGCCTGCGCGTTCCACAGCTCGGCGTATTTGCCGTTTTCCTGCGCGAGCAGGGCTTCGTGCGCGCCATGCTGGACGATCTGTCCCTCATGGAAGACCAGAATTTCGTCGCAGAAGCGGCAGGAGGCGAGCCGGTGGCTGATATAAATGGCCGTCTTGCCGCCGGAGATTTCGCCGAACCGGCGATAGACCTCGTACTCGGACACCGGGTCGAGCGCCGCCGTCGGCTCGTCGAGCACGATGAAGGGCGCGTTTTTGTACAGGGCGCGTGCAATGGCGATCTTCTGCGCCTCGCCGCCGGAAATCTCTATGCCGTTCTTATCGAAGTCCTGATACAGGCTGGTGTCCAGTCCCTTCGGCATGCTGGAAAGCCGCTCCTCGAAGCCCGCTTCCCGCAGGCAGGCCTCCGCGCGTTTGGCGTCGTACTCCGCGCTGGCCGCCACGCTCTGTCCCAGCGAATAGGCGAACAGCTGGAAATCCTGAAACACCACGGAGAAAATGGCCATGTACTCATCGTAGTCGTACTTGCGAATATCCACGCCGTTGAGCCGAATCTCGCCCTCGGTGGGGTCGTACAGGCGGCAGAGCAGCTTGATGAAGGTCGTCTTGCCGCTGCCGTTCATGCCGACGACGGCCAGCTTCTCTCCCACCCGGAAGCGCAGGTTCACGTGCCTGAGCGCGTACGCGTCGGTGTTCGGATATTTGAACGTCACGTCGCAGAACTCGATATAGTACTCGTTGTCGTCCCGCTTCTCCACGGACAGCGAACCCTTGTACATGGGGTTGGGAATGTCGAAGTAGGAGAAGAATCGCCTGGTATACGTGTCGTTCAGCGCCAGCTGCTGCGCCGTGCGCACGAGCTCCATGACCGCCGTCAGGAGCAGCATGACGCTGGAAACGTACTGCGCGATGGAACCGACCGTCACGCCGCCCATCAGCGCGCCGGAGATCAGCAGCAGATACACGCCAAAGCGCAGCGCGTAATTCATCACCGTCGCGATCAGCTCCAGCCCCGCGCATTTCAGATACACGCGCATCTCATACGCGCCAAGCTCATCCAGAAGCCGCTTATCCAGCGCGGCCAGCGGCTCCTCCATGGCGTACAGGCGAATGTCCTTGCCGGGCTTATAATCGGTTATATAACCGTCCAGCTCTCCCAGCATGATGTTGCTCTGCACGCAGTCCGCCGAAAAGGCGCTTCTGATTTTCGCGGATCTGCGGCCAATCAGCATGTTCACCGCGACCGTCAGCACCACGCCGCCCGCGAACAGCAGCTTCGCCGGAAGGGCGATCGTGTCCGCCGCAAAAAAGGACGCCGTCAGCGATATGGACACCAGAATCCGCACAGAAAACTGGATCACCCGCTCCATGGAGCTATAGAAGTAGTAGAGATTGAAGCCGGTCTGCGTTTCCGAGCGAATGCGCTGCTTGAGCCGCGCGACCTCGTGATCCTCGATAGACGCGTAGGAAAGCTGCGCGGCCTTCTCCGCGTGCATCCATTCGTACGCCAGCTCCATCTCCGGCGCGCCGATTTCACACTGCGCCAGAAGGAACGCCTTCGCAAGGCTCAGAAGCGCCGTCAGCCCGATCGTCAGCCCGGCGTACAGCGCCAGCGTCTGAACCGGCGCTCCGGCAATCAGCGCGTCGATCAGCCGCGCGGAGAAATAAATGGGCACGTAGGGCATGAGCGCCACCACCAGCGCGTGGAGGGAGCGCCCCAGCAGATTCCGTCGGCTCAGGCGATCCAGCAGCTGTATGGAACGGCGAATGATGTGCAAATGCTCCCTCAGCTTCATGCCGTTTCGCCTCCTTTGTAGTCCTCTCGATACCAGCAGCTTTGAATCTCAAACAGCTTCGCGTAGTCGCCGCCGCGCGCGATCAGCTCGTCGTGCGTGCCTTCCTCGGCAATTCTTCCATCGCTCAGGAACAGGATGCGGTCGCAGAAGCGCGTGGAAGCCAGACGGTGGGAAATGAACAGCGACGTCTTTCCCTTGGTCATGTCGCGATATTGCAGATAGATTTCGTTCTCCGCGATGGGGTCGAGCGCGGCGGTCGGCTCATCCAGCACCAGAATCGGCGCGTCCTTATACAGCGCCCGCGCCATCATGAGCTTCTGCGTCTCGCCGCCGGACAGCTCGACGCCGTCCGCGTTCACCTGCTTGTTCAGCCGGCTGTCGATTCCCTGCGGCAGCGCGTCCAGCTTCTTTCCAAGCCCCGCGCGGCGCATGCACGTCTCGGCGCGCGCACGGTCTACATGCTCGCCAAAGTCGGCAGCCACCGTCTCCGCCAAGGAGAAAAACGAGGTTTCCACGTCCTGGAACACCGGCGAGAACAGCCGGTAGTATTCCTTCCGCACAAAATCGCTCACGGGAACGCCGTCGATTCGAATCTGCCCGGAGGTCGGCGCGTACAGACCGCACAACAGCTTCACCAGCGTCGTCTTGCCCGCGCCGTTCATGCCCACCAGCGCGATGCGTTCGCCGGGATGGAAGGTGAAGGACAAATCGTGCAGCGTGTCCCGCTCCGCGCCCTCATAGCGGAACGAAACGTGATCGAAGAGAATCTCCGGCGCGTGGTTCAGATGCGCGTCCGCACGCTCGGTGCCCGCATCGTCACCCTCCGGCAAATCCATGTATTCGCGGAAGTCGCTGGTCTTGAGACTCGCCTCCTGCACCTTGCCCAGCGCGGTCATGATGTTGCCGATGAAGGTCGCGAAGCTGGAAATCGCCGCGAAGTACAAAACAAACTGGTCGGCGCTCAGCTCGCCCCGCACCGCCATGCGAATGAGCACATAGTACGCCGCGCCGTCGCGCACGAGAATCACGCCGAGATCGACAAGCTGCGTCAGCAGCTCCCGTCCGCTCAGGCGCTTCTGCCAGCCGAGAAGCTGGTTCGTCAGATCGCGGTAGACCGCGCGCAGCCAGCCCGTCATGCCGTACACGCGAACGTCCTTCGCCGTCGCGAAATCCGAGCCGCGCCTAGAGGTGTAGAACAGCTTCTTTTCCAGATCGGCGCGCGCTTCGCGCGTTCCATATTCATAGCGGTTGTAGGCGCGCACGCAGAACCAGTTCACCATCGGCAGCGCCGTCAGAAGCACCACGAGCCACGGGCTTACGAAGGAAATCACCGTGCCGAACAGGAAATAGCACAGAAGGTTCTGAATCACATTCATGCTCTCCTGCGGCACCTGCAGCAGCTTCACGATGCCGTTGTTCATCCACAGCGCCGACATCGCGCGCTGATACAGATCGCGTACGGACTTGCTTTCAAACTTCTGATAAAGGCAGCGCATGACCTTTCGATACAGCGCCGTGTTCTCCCGATAGCGAAACATCTGCATCGCGCTCCGCAGCGCCGCCGTCAGAAAATCGCGCAGCGCGGCCGCCAGCAGCGTCGCGCCCAGCAGAATGCCGACGAGCGTCGCCGCGTGGGCGAACGTCTGCCCCGTCGTAACCTGCTCAACCACCAGCGCGGGCAGCTGAATGCCCGCCCATTCCAGAAACACGCCCAGCGGCACGCAGCCGACCATCAGCCAGAACGTCTGCGGCGTTTCCCGCAGCATCTCGCGATAGCTCCACATGGCGTTGCTCCACGCGGAGCGGTAGGGCTTCTTTTTTGATTCGCGTTTCAGAACGCATCGCTCCCCTCTTCCGTATGTCCGCATGATAGCACAATTCCCCGCAAAAAACACAGTTCGTGCACCAACTGCGTCTGTCAGTGCACGAATTGCATTCATCGAACCGCGGGAACCAGAAATTCGGAGGTGAACGCGCCGTCCTCGCTGTTGTACTTCACCCACCCGCCGTGCTTTTTCAGAATCGCCTCGGCGCGGTGCAGCCCGAAGCCGTGCGCGCCGCTCTTTCCCGTGCGGAACAGCGAGCCGACCTTTTTCTGCTTCGCGCCGGCGGAATTCAAAAGGTAAAAATACATCATGCCGCCCTTCATGCGGATGGACAGGCGAATGAACCTCCGTCCCGCTGCCGCCCGGCAGGCCTCCACGGCGTTGTCCAGCAGATTGCCAATGACGATGCTCAGCTCCACGTCCGTCAGCGTCAGCGTGTCCGGCAGGTTCGCCTGCACGTCCACGGAAATGCCCTCCGACCGCGCCTGCGCCAGCTTGGCCGAAAGAATCGCGTCCACGGTCACGTTGCCGGTTTTTAAAAGCGTGTCCACGCTTTGTAGGCTTCGGTCAAGCTGCTCGATGTAGGCGAGCGCGCGCTCCACCTCGCCTGCTTCCAGCTGCCCCTTCAGCGCCTGCAGGTGGTGGTGGAAATCGTGCTTGTAGCCGCGCATCTCGCTGTGAATCACGCGAACCTCCTCCAGATGGCGCTTCGCCTGCTCCTCCTGCATCTCGACCAGCTTCAGATAGGTGTGCTTCAGCATGCTGCCCTCAGTTTCTCGCGATAAACGCGCGGTTGATGTCGTCATACTTGCCGCGGGCGACGGGAACCTCTGCCCCGCCCTCCAGCGCGACTGATGTGCGCCCGATGCGGCGCACGGCCTTCAGATTCACCAGATACGACCGGTGCACGCGGAAGAAGTCCGCGCTGAGCCGTTCCTCAAAGGCGGAAATGGGCTCGCGAACGCGATACTCCCGCCCCTTGGCGTGAATGACCATCTCGTGCAGAAACGATTCCACATACAGAATCTCCGATTCATACAGCTTCACCGTTTCCCCGTCGCTCGCAGCCAGCACATACGGCGGCTCCACCGCCAGCCGCTCGGCCGCGCGCGACAGCACCGCAAACAGCTTTTCCCGCGTCACGGGCTTCACCAGATAGTTCAGCGCCTCCACCTCGTAGCCCTCGGCCACAAATTCAAAATGAGACGTGATGAACGCAAGCTGCGCGTGATCCCCGTCCGCCCGCAGCCTACGAGCCAGCTCGAGCCCGCTCATGCCCGACATTTCCACGTCCAGCAGCAGAATGTCAAACACCCCGCCGCCCTCGCGGGCAAACAGAAACGCCTCCGCGCTCGCGAAAATCTCCACCGCGCAGTCCGCGCCCGCGTCCTTTCCCCACGCGAGAACCAGCGCCCGCAGCGCCTCCGCCTGTGCGCGTTCGTCGTCTAAGACGGCAATCCGATACCCCATGCGTTCACCCGCCCATCTCTTCTCTGCTGGCATTATGACACGAATCCCGCCCCGTTGCAAGCCAAAAATGAAAAAATCCGCAAAGCCCCGAAGGACTCTGCGGACAATTCGCAAACTACGCTTACTTCGTCCAGGTGATGGTGTTGACGATTTCAGTGAGCGCGTCCGCCTGCGTCAGGTCAAACAAGACTCCTATACTCCCAGCAGAAGTTTCTTTGTCTTCCTCCCGAGGATTTTCTCATTATTCGTTTTGTTTTCTTTCCTTTTCCTTCTCTTCCCACTCATCTTCCTCTGGATAATGACGTTTCGGATTGTGCACCACTTGAATAATAAGGAAAACAATCGCATATGTGATCACGGCCGCAATAACTTCCTGCTGTGTAATTTTAAACACGCGAAATTTTATATACGTCAGAATTTTAGGTAAAAACAATCCTACAATAGTTACAATCAGCCATTTTATACGAGCCGCATGCCTTTTATATTCGTACATACTCCTCACCTCATTTCATTTACTTCGTCCAAATGATTGTGTTTACGATGTCTAAGAGTGAATCCATTTGTTCTACATCATCAAAACCAACAGAAAATGTATAAGTTCCAAATGCACTATCCGACACAACAAATTCCATCATGTAAATTGTATTTTCATCAATATCATACTGACTCAAAAAACTTATTGCATATTTGCCATCAATTTCATCCGG
>SFHK01000076.1 GCA_004556395.1 Clostridiales bacterium | reverse complement strand
AGACGGGTTTGATTTTTCCTCGGGGTTCCACGTCGAAGTAGACGCGCTGGTTGGCGTTGATGATGCGGGTTTCGCCGTGGAGGAGTTCGCGCCGGAAGGTTGCGGCGGCGTATTCGGGGTGCATATGGCCGTGCACCATGACCTGCGGGTGGTATTTATCCATCAGGTCGACGAAGCACTGGAAGCCGCGGTGGGGGAGATTATCGCCGTCGCCGAAGTCGAGGGCGGGGGCGTGGGTGAGCAGGATATCGAAGCCGCCGCTTTTGCGCAGCTTCCAGTACAGGCGACGGATGCGCGCCTTCATTTCGCGTTCGGTGAACATGCACTCGCTTTCGCGGTAGCGCATGGAGCCGCCAAGGCCGAGCACGCGCACGCCGCCCACGTTGATGATGCGATCCTCGGCGCACTCACAGCCCTCGGGCGGCTTTTTGAAATAGCGGTCGTCGTGGTTGCCGCGCACGTAGAGGATAGGGGCGCGGGTGAAGCAGGTGAGGAACGAAAGGTATTCCGCGGGCAGATCCCCGCAGGAAAGAACCAGCTCCACGCCCTCCAGAAGCCTGCGATCCAGCATATCCCACAGCCGTTTATCCGCCACATCTGCGATGGCCAGCACGCGCATGTTCATCCCGTCCTATCATCCGTTAAATTTCCAGCTGATCTCCGAGAGATCGGGTTTCAGGGTGTCGCCCAGTCCCGGTGTATTCGAGAGCGGGCGCGCATTCGTTTGGAAATGCCGCGCGCCGCGTTGTCTGCCGAAGAACGGCCACAGTCGGCACGCGTTCATTCCGCCCTGTTATTCGTTAAATTTCCAGCTGATCTCCGAGAGATCGGGTCTCAGGGTGCAGCCCAGTCCCAGGGTGTCCACGAGCGGGCGCGCACTTTCCTTCAGCTCTTCCATTTTGGGCATGTCGCCCACCACGTTGTCTACCAGATAATCCATCAGAAGAATCTGGGCGGGGGTCAGGCGATCCTCGCGGCCGCAGCAGATGCGGCCGTCCTGCGCGCGGATCTCGCCTTCAAACGGCCACAGCACGTCGGACTGTATGCCGGACTGTATGGCGTGAATCAGCCGTCCCGCGTGCGGATCGAAGCGGGAGGAGAGCACCACGTCCAGCGCGTCCGAGCTCATGCCCCACCAGTAGTCCAGCGCGCTCGGGCCGTCGTGGTCGTTATTGAACGTGCCGGCGAGAACGCTCTCGATCACCGTCTGGTAGAACTTGCTCCAATCCAGCACCGGAATGGCGAGGTTGGTCATGCCGCCGTCCTTCAGCGCGTACAGGCCGTATTCCATGGAGGAATAGCGCGGGGCGTTGATGTCGCGGTTGGAGATCACGCGGATGGAATCGTCTGCGAACGGATGCGCGGGGTCGAAGTCCCTGCGCGTAGACCATTGCAGATAAACCTTCGCGCGCGGGTTGACCATGCGCGCGCCGATGGCGAAGGCGTTGATCGACGCGGGCGCGCCGTAGATGGGATAATCGCCGATGTAGCCGATTTTGTCGTTTTCCGCCATCATGCCGGCGATCATGCCGATCAGGAACTTGGCCTCGTAGATGCGCAGGTAATAGCTGCGCACGTGATGCGAGGGCGACAGCAGCGAGCAGCACAGGATGTCGACGTCGGGATGCTCCAGCGACGGACGCACGCAGGCGTTCATCATCAGGGGCGAGGTGGCGAAGATGACGCGGTTGCCCTCTTTGATCATGCGGTCGATTTCGTCGTCAAACTGATCCTGCGCGGTGGTGACGCACACGGTGGTCTCCACCTTGTCGCCCAGCGCGTTTTCGCAGTTGATGCGGCCCAGCTCGTGCCAGTAGTTCCAGCCGGAGTCCTCAATGGGCCGGTGATAGATGAACGCCGCCTTCACCCTGGACGGGCGGAACAGCGCGCTGAAAAGGCCGCCGCTGTGCGCCTCGGTGCGATCCATGATAAGGCTTACGGCCTCGGACTTCACGCCGCGCTCGAAGTCGTCCTTCAGGCGGCGAATGTCGGCGGCGATTTCGGCGGAGGACTTGCTCTTGGCTTCCTCATAGCTGAACACGTTCAGGTAGAGCAGAAACGCGTCCGCCACGGGAATGGGCGGGTTGTCGCCGTATTCCGCCTTATACTCGTTTCCGAAGTACAGATAGGCGCTGCGAAGATCCATGCGATCCTCGCTCGACCATTTTACGCCCGGCGTGTGGCCGGTTTTTTCGATCAGTTCATTGTATTTGCCCGGCTGCGTGAAGATAATCGCGTTGAGTCCGCTGTCCTTTTCGAAATCGATGAACTCGAAATAGGCGCGGTTTTCCCGCGTGCGCTTTGGCAGAACGCGCGTGACCTCGGCCTCCACGAACACGGAGTCGAGGTATTTCATGACGCTGACGCGCTTGTTGCCCTCCACCAGATAGTACTCGTTCATGTATTCGAGCACGGTGATCGGCTGGCGCATGCCGTCGGCGAGCACGCTTTCGTACAGGTTGACCCACTTGATGGCGAACTCGCTGTTCGGCTCGAGCAGCGGCATGAAGTTGGGCGCGAACGCGTTGGAGCGCGCGCGCGTCGCCGTGCCGACCACGCGGTTCAGCGGAATCTGCACGATGCCCAGCGGAACGCGCGCGAGCGCCTTTTCCTCCGGCACCAGCTCGTCCAGCACGGGAAGGTATGGCTGTTTATGCGCCTGCAAACAGGCGTGATAGGCGCGCAGACCCATTTTCCGCGCGCGGTAATAGACATCCGATATGACCATGATATGCCTCTCCTGATTCGTCGGTCGTTCTTTCTGAAACGAAAAACGCGGCCGCAGCCCGACCGCGAACGCTTTGCCCGTGGCCGGTGACCGTTACGGGTATTGTAGGAACCACGTTTTGCGAAAGCAAGCAGGAGACTGTAAATTTATGTACGGCACCACCGCCCAATTCGGCGGCGCGTCGGGCGAAGTCTTTTCCGCCATCTGCGGCATGCAAATTCCTCGATTTACCGCCAGTAAACCTTCGAAATTTGCATCTGCATCTGACGAAAAATCCATTCGCCAGCCGACCACCTCATTTGTGCGGCGTCGCCTGCGCCTGCGGCTGGGAATCGTCGTCGTCCGAGCGGTTCATCTGCTCCCTGATTTCCTCTGCCTTGCTGCTGGCCTTGCTGCTCGCGGCGTTGGCGGCGCGCGCGATCATGGAGCTGCCCGTGATGCGATAGCGATAGCCGGTGAACAGGCTGGCCACGACCAGCAGAACCGGCACCCACCACTTCAGAATGAACAGCATGATGACGAACAGAACCGAAACCGTGAACAGCGTTTCGTCCTTGCGGCTCACCTCGACGCACGTTTCGTCGATCTTCTGAATGAACGAGCCGATCCAGCGCACGACGTTGGCGATTTTGTCGCCCACCTCGCCCGCGCTCGCGCGGCGCACGACGCGCTTTCTCGGCGCGGGGGCGGCATCCTGCACGGTTTCTGCCGTCGCCTTGGGCGCGCTCTGCGCTTCCGCCGCGCCGGTCTTGTGCTCCAAAGCCACAATCGCGTCCAGCATATCCCAGTTTGCGTTTTCCAGCGCCGTGCGCGCCTCGTCGTAGGTAACGCCGGTCTTCTCGCGAATCTTTTCCACCATTTCCAGTCGAGTCATAGAAAATACCACCTTTCCGCGGTACAAAAACAGCTTGCATGGGGAAATTATAGCACACATCTGTCGAGCCTGCAACTGTTTTGTAATACTGTCGAAATATATTTACGTTCCGCCGCATAGGCTTGAGGAAAAGGGAGGGCGACGTATGCAGCCGATGATCATGCTTACCTCGGCGGTGGAGGGAATCGTGTCGGTGAACGGGGATTTCTGGGGCGAAGCGCGGCCGGACGCGCCCCTGTTTCGGCCGGTCGGGCCGTACGGCGCGATATATCTGGAATTTCAGCCGCTGGCGCCGGGCTATCTTTCGATGGCGCGGCGGTTCGCGTTTTCGGCGGGGCGGCCGGTGCCCGCGTCGTTTGACGGGCTGCGGGGCGTGAGCGCCGTGGCGTGGCCGTTCGGCGTTACGGAGCTGGAGCTTGCGCCCGACCGCGTGTATCCGGCCGTGCCGGAGGAAACGCTGCTTACCGGCGCGGGGCGCGCGCTGCGTGTGCGGGCGCGGGGCGAGAAGACGGTGCTTTCCATCGAGGACGCGGGGCGGCCTTTGACGGTGGAGCTGCCGGACGGCGCAAAGGAGCCGACGCTCGCGGAGGGCGACGGACTTCTGTACGTCTCCGGCGCGCGCGAGGGCGGCGGGCGGTTTGTGATCGCGCTGGACGCGGAGACGGGCGGCGAACGCCTGCGCGCGCTGGGCGACGAGATTGTGTTTCTGGGCGGCGGGCGCATCGCCGTGGCGGAGAACGTGGGCGATCTGGCGGGGCACATGCGGCGCACCGTGTGGCGCAGCGCGGGCGAGCGCTTCGAGCCGGAAACGCCGGAGCTCGTGGCGAACCCGTCCGGCGAGTTCCGCGCGACGACCCCGGCGGACTGCGCGCGCGCCGCGCTGGAATGCGTGCAGCTCGGGCTTGACGAAGCGGCCGCGTCGTACTTTGACGACGGCGCGCGGATGGACGAATCCGCGCGGCAGGTCGCGCTCTCCACGGGCGGCACGGCGCAGCTTCGCTTCGCGCCGCCGGACGGTCGGCACGCCGTCGCGGCCGTTCGCCCGCTCCGTTCCGCGCTGGCGGAGGCCGTGCCGGTGTATTATGAAGCCGTCATGCGGGATGGGGCGTGGAAGCTTACGGAGATGAAGGCCGACAAAGTGGAGCCATAAAAAATTTTCCCCGGCGCGAATGGTTTCTGCGTCGGGGAAGGTCTTTGGCGATTACAGCTGTAGCAGGCGGTTGCAGTCGTCTTTGGGCATGGAGTCGTGCGAGATCACGACGATGGTTTTTTCGCCGCAGGTTTGCAGGATGTTCTTCCACAGGCGCGTCTTTGAGTCGCTGTCGACGAAGTTGAACGGCTCGTCGAGGATGATCACGTCCGCGTCGGAGGACAGGCAGCGCAGAAGCTGTAATTGCTTGCGCTGGCCGCTGGACAGGTTGCCGCCCTTCTTTTCGATGGCAACGTCCCTCAGTCCCTTCGGCGCTTCGACGGACGGCCTCGCGCCCAGAAGGTTGTCGACCCAGCTGCCCTCGATGATGAACGCGTCGGCCGGAATCAGCAAAACGCGGCTTCGCAGAAGCGCTTCGTCAAGGTCTTTGTAATCAAGGCCGTTATAGAGCAGCTGGCCGGAGGTCGGGGTCAGCAGCTTGCACAGAACGCGCGCCAAGGTCGATTTGCCGCTTCCGTTTTCGCCGAGAATCAGCATCCGGTCTCCGCGATGAATGGTGAAGGAGAGGTCGTTCAGAACCTTCTTCTGGTCATACGAACAGCCAAGGCCGCGCACCTCCAGCGTTTCAAACGGCGGCAGGGTTCCGAGGCCGATACGCTTGGCTTCGCCGTTCTGCTCGTGCAGCTCGGTCAGGCGATCCAGCGAAATCTTTTTCAGCTTATATTCCTTCGCGAAGGCCATAAAGCCGTCGACGTAGCCCCACAGGGAGGAAAAGTACATGGCGAAGGTCGTTATGGCACCGATGGTCATGGCGTTGTAGAACACGCGCAGACCGCCTATGCAATAGATGAGGGTATTCGCGAGGTTCATCATGCCCGTGATCAGCAGGTAATCGTAGAAGATTTCGATCTTCGCGCGCTTTTTCTGAGCGGCAGCGAGCCGCTCCACAATTTTCCTCATGCGCCCGATGAAGAAGCCTTCGGCGTTTCCGGCGCGCAGCGTTTCGCTGCCCGAATAGCATTCGTCCGTTATGTCGTTCAGCTGCTCGGCTTCGTTCATGATGACGGACTCCGCCTTTCCCAGCCTTGGAAGCATGGCCTTCGTCGTCAGAATCAGCAGGAAGATGATGGCGATGATGATGAACGACAGCGGCCGGTCGACGCGCAGCAGATAGACGAGCATGGCGATTGTCAGAAGGATGTTGGACGCGAGCGTAACGAAATCGTAGAACGCCAGACCCCTCACGCGGTCGACGTCGCGTTCCAGAAGGTGAATAAAGTGTCCCACGCCGTTCTGCCGCAGCTTCACGAATGGCATGAACAGCATATCCTTCAGCACGCGTTCGTTGCTTATGGCCGCTGCGTTCGTTTCGGCGATCTGTTCGGCGTAGGAACGAAAGACGAGCGCCAGTATAAATGCAGCAGTCAGCCCGATTTTTATCCAAAGCGCTTGAAGAAAGTCGCCGTAATTGCCCGCGACAAGCGCGTCGATCAGGCGCTGCAGAGCGATGGGGGAGATGAAAGCAAGCGTTTTATGCAGAATCGTCAGGAGCAGGTAGAGAAGCAGAAGCCAGCGGTTATGCTTGTAGAATTCACGGAAGTATGCAAGGATTTTCCTCATATGGCTCCCTGTGCCGGCGCGGCTGCCGGCGGGGCTTCACCGGAAGCGAACGCCGCGGAAGTATCCGCTTCCATAGCTGATTCTCTACTTGGTCATTTCACAAATCAACCTTTCATATAAATGATGCACGCAGAATCTATGAATATTATATTATATATTGAAATATATGTCAACAAAAAAATCCGAACCTTCAAAGCGGAAAGCTTTCTGTTGACAAATCCATGCGGTTCCGGTATACTTTTTCTAAAGGAAATCTGTGGGAAAGAGGTGCGAAGAATGGATTTTGAGAGACTGCTGCAATACTGGTACTGGGTTCCGATTGCCATCGTGGGCTTAATCCTTCTGATCAAATTACTGCCGCGGTACAAAATCGCTCCGCCGGACACGGCGCTGATCATCTCCGGCTTCCTGCGCAGGCGCTACAAGGTGCGAAATCACGACGGCACGGTCGCCGTGAAGCAGTTCGGCTACCGCATCGTGCGCGGCGGCGCGACGTTCTGGGTTCCGGCGGTGGAGCGCATCGACAAGCTGGACATGTGCCTGATGCAGGTGGACATCAAGACGGCGCAGCCCGTTCCCACCAAGGAATACATATCGGTGCTGGTGGACGCGGTGGCCAACATCAAGATCGGCTCGGACGATCTGTCCATCGCCACGGCGGCGGAGCAGCTGCTGCACTACGACTCCGACCACATCAAGGCGCTCGCCAAGGACGTGCTGGAGGGCAACATGCGCGAGATCATCGGCCAGATGACCATCGCCGAGCTGGTGCAGAACCGCGACAAGTTCGCGCAGGAGTCCATCAAGGCCGCCATGTCCGATATGGGCAACATGGGTCTTGAGATCATCAACCTGACGATTCAGAACTTCTCCGACAAGGACAACAACGTGATCGAGACCATGGCGCTTCAGAATATCGTGGACAAGGAGCGCGACGCCAAGATCGCGCGCGCCAAGGCGGAGCAGGAAGGGCACAAGGCCGAGATCGAGGCGCAGGCGATTATTGCGGAGCAGAACAAGGAGCTTGAGCTTCGCAAGGCCGCCTACAAGATTGAGTCCGATCAGGAGAAGGCCAAGGCCGACGAAACCTACAAGATCGAGCAGGAGCGCATCCGCAAGACCTACGAAACCGAGCGCGCCGCCGCCGAAATGACGCGCCTTCTGAAGGAAACGGAGCTGAAGAAGCAGCAGGTCGAAATCGAGCGCGAGCGCCTGAACGTGGAGGTGCGCGAAAAGGCGAACGCCGAAAAGGACGCGCGCATCGCCCGCGCCGAGGCCGAGCGCTTCGAGCGTCAGGCCAAGGCCGACGCGGAGCTGTACGAATCCCAGAAGGCTGCCGAGGCCATCGAAATGAAGGGACGCGCGGAGGCCGAGGCCATTCGCCGCAAGGCGGAAGCCATGCAGCTGTATGGACAGGCCGCGATGCTCGAGATGGTCGTCGACAAGCTGCCCGAGGTCGCACGCGCCATCGGTGAGCCGCTCGGCCAGACCGATAAGATCATCCTGTTCGGCGAGGGCGCGGCTACCGGCCTGACCCGCGACGTGACCGGCTCTATGATGCAGTCCTTCGAAGCCATCAAGGCCGCCACGAACCTCGATATTCCCGGCCTGCTGAATAAGGTCGCCTCCGGCGGTCTCGTCGGCCGCCATGTACCGGATGCGGAAACCGCCGAGCCCGCGGAGGCTCCGGCCGAACCGCAGACGGGAAGCGAAGAATAATACAGACATTCCGGCGTTCCTCATGCAAATGTGAGGAACGCCGGAACGGTTTTATTCCATGGGATTATCGTATCTTGTTCAGAAAGGTCGATACCGCCGTCAGGTAGGCCGTTTTATCTACCATGTAGCTCATGCCGTGACCGGCGCCCGGAACGATCAGCAGTTCCTTGCCTGCCGAGCGGCAGTGAGCATAGTTTTCCCTGCCCATATCGCAGGGGACGAAGCGGTCGTCGCCGCCGTGGATGAACAGAACCGGAATATCGCATTCGTCCATGGCGCGCGCGGCGGATGCTCCCTCAAGGTCAAAGCCGCCGAACAGCCGTCCGCCAAGGCGAATCAGCGGATAGATCGGAAAGACCGGAAGATGATATTTGCGAATTACCGTTTTGATGATGGCTTCCGGCGCGGTATATCCGCAGTCCGCGACGATTCCGACCACATTTTTCGGCAACTTCAGCCCCGCCGCCATAAGCACGGTCGCCGCGCCCATGGACATGCCGTAAAGCACGATTTTCGCGCCTTCTCCCGCTCTTGACACCACGAAATTGACCCACGAAAGACAGTCGCGGCGCTCCAGCACCCCGAAGGAAAGGCACTTTCCCTCGCTTCTCCCGTGCGCGCGCTGGTCGACGAGCAGAACGTTATACCCCGATTCCACGCCGAACCGCAGCCCGCCGCAGAAGTCGCGCTCCGCGCGGCTCCGATAGCCGTGAAACAGAATCAGCCACGGCGCGGCCGCGCCAGACGCATAGACCTTCCCGAACAGCTTCAGCCCGTCATGGGAAACAATGCTCACCGGCTCATACTCCATATCCAGCGCCGCGCGAATCATCCCTCGCGTCGTCTCCGCAAAAGGCCGATACTGCTCCGTCTCCGGCAGCGCAAAAATTGCATCCTCGCCTTTCTTTGGCACGGAAAACACAAGCTGATAGCACTCTTCCACTGCCGCAGGGATCAGCAGGAGCAAAACTAAGGCGCTAAGAATCCAGTTCATAAAATGGCGCACCTCATTCTATCATTAGGTCTCATTGATTACAAGCGCTGGCAAAGGACTGTGCTTCGCGCTTATATCGCGTTATCTCTGCATCCAACTTGCCGACTAAGTAGGAAGCGGAAGTCACATGCGCGTTATCTATGATAAGATCCATTTCCGCTATATGAAGAAAAATACCTGCGTCATAATCCTTTGTAAATTGTTTGGCGGCCAGCGTTCCGTTTATTTGCAGCGAATACCAGAGCTGGGCAATGTCGTTCATTGCGTCAAGCGAATTGCAATTTGCCAAGGCGCCGATAGCGTTCAACTCGCTTTCCATTACGGAGTATGTCATCAGTTCTTTTGCCGATTCATAAGAAGCACCCCAATTTAAGGCAGACTTTCCAACGGACGTAAGCAGACTGATTACTCCGAGAGCGGGAAGAGATGCGCCCAGATAGTGGTCTCCGATCTTATAGAAGAGAGTTTCGCCTGCCGCGGAGAAGTCGGCAGCCTGCACTTCAATCCAGTTAAGGATGGCGTGGATAGTAGCCCAGAAGGCGTCAGATTTCTTCTTGCTTTCGGCTTCAATATCGAAAATCATCTGCTCTGCCGCATCCCTCAACGGGCGGTTGTTTGTTGCGTCAATGATATTTTGCAGACGGTCTATTGAATGACGGTCTTCTAATATCATGATGGCCAAATCTTTCTGGTCTTCTAACACCTTTTCCTTAGCTTCAGCCCCGGCACAAAAGCTTTCAAGGATTGCAAATACGGCTTCGAAACAC
>SFHK01000014.1 GCA_004556395.1 Clostridiales bacterium | reverse complement strand
CCCTCTCGCGCTCTCCCGGGAATACTCTGAACACACAATTTGAACCAACGGACGGTTTCATACGTCTACAGGGAGGAAATACTATGAACATTCTTGACGAAGCGCACGCGCTGGCGCGGCACCTGAAGGAAACCGAGGAATATCAGACGTACATCCGTCTCAAAGAGGTGGCGTACGCGGATTCCACCAATGAAACGCTTCTGAACGAATACAAGCGCATGCAGTTCCGTTTGCAGACCATCTCGGCAGGCGGAGGGCAGCCGGACAGCGAGGACATGGAGAAGTTCTCGCGCATCGCTTCGCTGCTTCAGCTGAACGAGGACGCGCGCAATTATCTGCTGGCGGAGCTTCGCTTCCAGCGGATCCTTGCGGACGTCTACAAGATTCTGGGCGAGGTTGCCGGCATCGATCTGGACGCGCTCGCCCAGGCCTGACGGAGGAAACACATGGCAGCACGTTCCCGACGCGGCGGCAAAAAGAAGACCAGCCGCCTGTTTGAATCCCGGCGCTATACCCGCGAGACGGTATACCGCGACCGCGAGTACGGCATGTTCTGGTACGCGTGGCTCTGGCAGCTTCTGCGGCCGGTGCTGATTTTCGCATGCTCCCTGCTGATCGTGGTGGGCATCGCGTCCACGGCGTGGAATAAGCTCTACAACGGCTACATCGCCGCCACGGAGCCGGGCAACAGGGAGACGCCCGGGTTCACGATCTCGTCCGGCGAATCCGTTTCCCGCATCGGCGAGAATCTGGAAAAGCAGAGCTACATCCGTTCGGCGCGGCTGTTCAAATACTACGTTCAGTTCTACGGGCTGACCAACGAGCTGCAGTCCGGCGTGTATTATCTTTCGCGCGACATGAACCTGTTCGACGTGGTGACCCAGCTTTCGTCCGGAAAGGGCGTGAGCGAGCGCACGATCCGCATCATTCCCGGCTGGACGTGCGAGGACATCGCCGACTATCTGGTCACCGTGGGCGCGATCGACAGCCGCGACGACTTCCTGACCGCCTGCAAGAATTACCAGAACTATCAGGCCTACTCCATCGCGCTGATCAACGCGGGCGAAAAGGCCGACCTGACCAGGCGCACCTATCCGCTGGAGGGCTACCTCGCGCCGGATACCTACCGCGTGTACCTGTCCGCCGACGCGGATTCCATCATCCGCACGCTGCTCACGCAGACCGACCGCGTATACCAGACCCTGTTCGACAACGACGCGACCTACGACGAAAACGGCAACATGATCACCGAGGCCGGGAAAAACGGCACCGACAGCGTGACCCTGACCGACGACGAGATTTTCATCCTCGCGTCCATCATCGAAAAGGAAGCGAGCACCCTCGACGATATGAAGAAGGTAAGCGCCGTCTTCTATAACCGTCTCGCCGCCGGCATGAAGCTGGAAAGCGACCCGACCGCCACCTACCTGACCGGCGTGAAGCGGCTGGCGCTCACGGAAAAGGATACCTCCGTGAATACCGCCTACAACACCTACCGCATCTCCGGCCTGCCGGTGGGCCCGATCTGCAACCCCTCGAAGAACGCGCTGACCGCCGCGCTCCACCCGGATGAAACCTTCCTTGCGCAGAACTACCTGTTCTTCTGCGCCGCGGAGCCCGGCACCGGCAAGCTCACCTTCGCCCAGACCTACGAGGAGCACGCGCGCAACGTGGAAACCTACCGCCCGCTGTGGGAGGCCTACGACCGCGAGCAGGGCAACTGACGATTTTTGAACCCCCGGTCGGAGTCCGCGTGGATTCCGGCCGTTTTCCTTTCTCGTTTGTGGGGTACGAGGGCGGGGAAGCGTCGCTCCCCCTGCACCCCCTCAAGGGCAGAGAGGAGATTCGCACGTTTCTCTCGGAGCCTTTGTTTTTAAAAAATTTCCCCCGGGGCATTGACAAACCTGGAATCAAATGTTATACTACGCTAACTCTTTGCGCTGCGCAGGATTTCCGTGAAAACGGGAAGCGGCGTGCGGACGGGAACGCGTTCGCACACATACACAGTACAAACTGAGCAGGCCGCGGTTTCCTTGGAAATCGATCGGCCGGGTTACCGAGCGTAACAGCAGGACGAAGTTCGCGTCTCTGCGGGACAGATTGACTGGTTCCGCGCAGACGCGTTTTTTCTTCGCGGGCAGGGGGCCGGAGAGGGCGTTCGTCATAGTCTGTTTCGGGAGGGATTTTTTTTATGGATGAAAAGAAGATCATTCGCCAGATTTCCACCGTGGGCATTGCGGGAAACGTGGCGCTTGTGGCGTTCAAGATGTACGCCGGTATCGCGGGACATTCGCCCGCCATGGTGTCCGACGCGGTGCATTCGCTGTCGGACGTGTTCGCTACGCTGATTGCGTTTATCGGCGTACGGCTGTCCCTGAAGGCGGCGGACGAACAGCATCCGTACGGGCACGACCGCATGGAATGCGTGGCTTCGCTGCTTCTGGGCTGCATCCTGCTAGCCACGGGCGTAGGCATCGGCATAAGCGGCGTGCGGACGATTCTCGCCGGGCACTACGACCAGCTGGCCGTGCCCTCGCGCATCGCGCTGATCGCCGCCGTCGTGTCCATCGTGGTGAAGGAGGCCATGTTCTGGTATACGCGCTATTTCGCGAAGAAGCTCAATTCCTCCGCCTTTATGGCCGACGCGTGGCACCACCGCTCCGACGCGCTCTCGTCGGTCGGCTCGCTGATCGGCATCGGCGGCGCGATGCTGGGCGCGCCGGTGCTGGAGCCCATCGCCTGCGTGGCCATCTGCCTGTGCATTCTGAAGGTCGCCTATGACATTCTGAAGGACGCCGTGGAGAAGATGCTGGACACCGCGTGCGACGAGCAATATGAAGCCGACCTCGGCAGCTTCATAAAGGCGCAGGAGGGCGTGAAGACGCTCGACAAGCTGCGCACGCGCAAGTTCGGCAACAGGATTTACATCGACGCGGAGATCGGCGTAGACGGAGAGCTGCGCCTGCGCGACGCGCACGCCATCGCCGAGCGCGTGCATAACGCCGTGGAAAAGCAGTATCCCAACATCAAGCACATCATGATTCACGAAAACCCGGCCTGACGACGGGGCGGGGGAGCGTCGCTCCCCCTGACCCCCTCAAGGAGCCTTAGGAAAACTCGGATTTCGCCGAATGTACGGCGAAATCGACGGCATTTATAACAGGCAAACAGACCGCCGCGCCCGGTGCTTTCTTCCGGGCGCGGCGGTCTGTCTGAATGTGGGGATTATCTTTTACTTCACAGCGTTGACCAGCTCCACGCAGGCGGCGTGAACCTTGGATGCGAGCTCCATGCTGGCGGCGGTGGCGGTCTCGGCGGTGAGGGTTTCGGGGCTCAGCTGGGCAAAGGTTTCGTAGCACTCCGTCTGAAGGGCGGCGAGCTTGTCGGTGATGGCGGTCTTCTGCTCGTCGGTCAGACTTCCGGCCTCATAGAGGTTGGACAGCGCGTCCATCGTCCAGTATACAGAGCCGGCCCAGTCCGCGGGGAGCGCGCAATAGCCTTCGACCGGTACGCGCTCGCCGTTTTCGTTCTTCTGGTACTTGGTGGTGGGATAGGCCACATCGGCGGTTTCGGGCTTTCCGGCGGCGAATTCGGCCGGCAGCGTGCTCAGCTTGTAGCCCTCGTAGGTGTCCGTGGTCAGCATGGGATAGTAGGGAACGAACACACTCAGCGCCGCGTCGTCCATGGCGACCCATTCCACGGTGTCGGTCAGGCTGTCCTGCGCGGAAATCGCGAAGATGTGGGTTTCGAGGTTGCGGGTGGAGCCGATTCCGGCGATGTGATAGTACTTCACGAAGTCGTCCACGGTGTAGGCGTGGTCGAGCACGATGGAGGTGTGCATCGGCACGACGTCGCCCTCGGCGTTCACGTTGGAGATCGTGTAGTCGGATACGGCGGGCTCGTCCTTGGCCGTTTCGGCGTTAAAGAACTTGAGCGCGTTCACCATGCGGCTTCCGGTGCTCTGGTCGGCGTTGTAGGAGGCCACATAGTCGATGGTGTTGGCTTCCTTGTCGCCCACGTAGGAGCCGGCCTTTTCCGCCACGGCGATGACGTCCTTGGAGGCGATGACGTTTTCCGTGTCGTCCAGATCGATCAGGCCGATGATGGACATGTTCGGCTGGGCGAAGGCCATCGAGGACGACAGCTTCAGCGCCACATACTGGGTGCCGGAGGCGTTTTCAATATACCAGGTTTCCTTGTCGTCGGCGATGAAGACGCCGGAGCCGCCCGCGCAGCCCGCCGTGTCGTAGATGCTCAGAAGCAAGTCGACCGCTTCCTTCGCCGTGGACGCTTCGCTGAGCAGCACGGTGGGGATTTCGGCTTCCTCGATGCCGGTGTCCAGATAGGGATCGGCCTCGTAGATGACATCGGAACAGCCGATGGTCTCGGTGGCGCTCACGGTCACGCCCATCTCGTTGGTGCCGCCCGCCTGATAGGGCGTGTGGGCGTGGGTTCCGCTGCAGTCCGGACACTCGTTATTGACCGCCGCGCCGTTGTCGTCGCTGAAGGCGGTGTAGCTGTAGCTGTCCTTTTTGAAGGTGTAGGTGAAGCCGTAGCAGCCGGCGTATTCCTCTCCGGCCGTGTGCTTTCCGGCGGGACTTACGTAAAAGAGCTTGTTGTAGCTGTTGGAAATATCCTCGGAACGGGCGAACATCGTTGTTCCGTCCGCAGTCAGGTCGGAGCCGACGTAAATCGCCGTGCACGCCATGGCGCTGACGGAGGACAGGCACAGAATCAGAGCGATCATCGAGGTTACCAGCTTTTTCATTTTCGAGTTCAACATGTTTGCGTCCTCCCTTTGGTTGATGGACGTATTATAATGCAAGTTTATGCGCTTGTCAAGGGATTTCGTGCATATTTATTCTGTTAATTTCGCATTTCGATGCATAATTACGAATATTCTCTGCATAACAAATAAAAAGGAAGCGAACGCCGCCGCGCCCGCTTCCTTCCCGCATCTGCCAATCTTCTGCTATTTTACTGCTAATCTTAGGACGACACAAATAGTTCATTCCTCCAGCCTGCGCCGGAAGCCGTCGGTCATCAGGGTTTCGCCGTTCGGGAGCACCCAGAGCGCGTCCGCGCCCGCGCTTTCCGCGGCGGCGCGCGATTCCTCGATGGGCAAAAGAAACAGGCGGGTGGAGAGTAGGTCGGCCGCTGCGGGGTCTTTGCAGACGACGGTGACGGAGGAATAGAAATTCCCGGGCATGAGGGTTTCCGGATCGATCAGGTGGTGGTAGCGCAAGCCGTCCCACTCGAAAAAGCGCTGATACACCGCGCTGGTCACGACGCTTTCGTCCTTCACGCGCAAAATTCCCAGCGAATCCGACGCGGAAAACGGGCTCTGCACCGCCACGCGCCAGAAGTCGCGCCCGTCCGGCGCGCCCGCGCAGGCCACGATGCCACCCAGATTCACCAGCACCGCACCCTCGCCCAGCGCCTTCAGCGCTTCCCGCGCGGCGTAGCCCTTGCCGACCGCGCCGGGATCGAGCTTCAGAAGCGGGTCGGCGAAGAACACCGTGCGCGCCGCCTCGTCCAGAATCACATCACCAAAATCCGTATGCAACGCCGCGGCGCGCAGCGCTTCCTCCGAGGGCGGCGGCCCGCCGGCCTCCCGCGCGTCGTGCCACAAATTCAGCACCGCGCCCATGGCGATGTTGACCGTTTCGCCCGCATCCAGACGGTTGTCGCGATACCACAGGAGCATGTCGAACAGCACGTCCTCCGCTCTCACGGGCGCTTCGGCGGCATGCAGGTTCACATAGTACAGGTTGTGAAGCCCCTCGTACCCATGATACGGATCGAGCGCGCGGTCGATTTCCTCCAGCCGCCGCCACATGGGCTCCGTGCGCCGCCCAAACGCGTCCTCGCTCTCCGCGTACGCGCTGACACGGCACACGGTATCAAACAGGTCGTAACGCGCCTGCTCGTATTTTTCCACGCGCCCGCAGCCGGAAAGGAGCGCGCAAAGAAGAAGCGCCACCAAAGGAAGCGCAGCGCGCCTTGTCATGAGATCGTCACCACCCCGCCCGTCTGATTTGCCCGAAACGCCGGCTGGAAGGAATCTTTTCCGCAGCCCGACAGAAAACGAAAGTCCTTCCACCCCGAGCCGCAAACGCAGAAAAGAAGTCCTCTGTCCCTTGAGGGGGTGCAGGGGGAGCGACGCTCCCCCGCCCTCCGCAGCCCGACAGAAAACGAAAGCTCGTCCACCCCAAGCCGCAAACGCAGAAAAGAAGTCCTCTGCCTCTTGAGGGGGCGCAGGGGGAGCGACGCTCCCCCGCCCCTCGTACCCCACTTACACCCGGAGTGTCTTCCCTGCCGTCACAAGGCACACGTCGCTCTCCGCGACCTCCCGCCCGGTAATGCGCTCAAGCGCCTTCGCGTACAGCGCCAGCTGCGGCCGATACCGCTCAAGCAGCGCCTGCTCGTCGTCGGCACGGTCGGTTTTATAGTCGACCAGCACCCACTTCCCGTTCTCAAGGAAGCACAGGTCGACCGAGCCCTGCACGATGATCTCGCTGGTCTCGGGCGCGTCCGGCACGGCTTCGCGCGCGGGCATGCGCAGATTGAATCGCCATTCGCGCTCCACCACCTCGGCGGCCAGCAGGCGCTGACCGAGCGGAGACGCGAGGAACGCGGCCAAAACCGCCGGGCGCACCGCGTCGGCCTCCGCGCCGGAGAGCCGTCCGCTTGTGCGCATGCCGTCCAGCTGCCGCTTCGCTTCGTTCAGGTATTCGCCCGCCGGAAGCGCACGGAACGGCGCGTAGTCCAGCGCCCGAAGCGCCGCGTGCACGGCGGTGCCGCGCTCCGTAGCGGTCAGGCTCCGCTCCTGCAGGAAGGCCGGGCGCTCCACGACGTCCGGCATGGCCTCCGCGCCCACCACCTCGCGCGCCAGACCGGAGGCCGTCAGTTTGACCGGCGCGTGCGCATCGTTCGCGTGCGGATAGCGCCAGAGCAGCGCGTCCAGCACGTGCGGGTTCGCGTATTTCGCGTCCAACGCTTCCTCCAGCGCGTCCAGCGGAGAAACCGCGTTCTCGCCGTTTTCGCCATTGCCCGCACCCGCGCCCGGCGCGAACACGCGCACGTTCACGCGCGGCTCCTTACCGGACTCGCCGCCGCCCAGCGCCTGCGCGCCGGGGCAGCCGTAGGCCGCGGCGGCCACGATATCCAGGAAGCTCTTGTATATGCTGCTTTCCCGCGCGGCGATGCGCCACTGGGTGCATTTCGCGCTCAGGCTGGCCACCGTGCCGGTCAGGATCAGGCGCGACTTGGCGCGGGTGAGCATCACGTACAGGATGCGCAGTTCCTCGGCGCGGGACTCAAACGTCTCCTGCGCCGTGATGGCCTGCCGGGCGATGGTGTCGCGGCAGGTCGCCCGCGCTTCGTCCATGTATTTGAGCGCCGGGCCGAGGTCGCGGTGGGAGAGCAGGTTGTCGCTCGCGCGGGTCGAATGCAGCCGCCGCCCCAGAAGGGAGCAGAACACTACCGGAAATTCCAGACCCTTGCTCTTGTGCGCCGTCATCAGGCGCACCACGTCGTCGTTTTCGCCCAGCACGTGCGCCGCGTCGCCGTCACCACGGGCGCGCATATCCTGCGCGTATTCGATGAATTCCGCCAGCGACCCGCCCACAGACTGCTCATACGCCGCCGCGCGGGCGCACAGCACGTCCAAATTCGCCTGTCTCTGCGAGCCGCCGGGCAGCGCGCCCACGTAGGCGTAGAAGCCGGTGTCGGACAGGATGCGCCGAATCAGCGCGGGCAGGCTCATGGCTCTGGAAAGCACGCGCCAGTCGTCCAGACGGCGCAGAAACTCGTCCGCCCGCGGCTGACTCTCCCGCGCGGAAACCACCGCGTCGCAGAAGCTGCCCGTCGGGCACGCGGCGCGGATCTCCGCCAGATTCGTCGTGGTCAGCCCCACGATCGGCGAGCGCAGCACGGAAATCAGGTCTACGTCGCGCCGCCGGTTGGCGATCAGCTTCAGCGCGGACATGACCTCCATCACCTCCAGCGCGTCGAAATAGCTTTCGGACGCGTCGGCGTAGGCGGGAATGCCGTCCGCAGCCAGCACGGACGCGAGATGGTTCAGCGCGCCGACGCGCACGCGCGTAAGCACGCAGATGTCGCGATAGCGCAGGCGCGGGTTTTCCGCTTTCAGCTCATGAATGCGCCGCGCGATCACAAGGCCCTCGCGCTCCGCGTCGTTTAATTCGTCCTCGTCGTCCTCCGCGTCCGCGGCGTCCTCGTCGCGCGCGCCCTTGTTCACGATCAGAAGCTCCGTCGCGTCGTCCTCGCCCTCAAACGACGCGCCCTGATACAGCTTCGCGTCGTCGTCATACAGAATTTCGCTGTCCCCGCCGGTCATGACGCGCGCGAACACGTGGTTCACAAAGTCGATCACGCACCCGCGCGAGCGGAAGTTCTGCCTGAGCACGATCAGCCGCCCGCCGTCGCCCGCGCGGTAGCGCGCGTATTTTTCGAGGAACAGGCTCGGCTCCGCGGCGCGGAAGCGGTAGATCGACTGCTTCACGTCGCCCACCATGAACCGGTTGTCGCTCCGCACGATGCGGTTCAGGATGGCCTCCTGCACGTCCGACGTATCCTGATATTCGTCCACGAACACATAGGCGAACTTCGCGCGCACGCTCTCGGCCACGCGGTCGTCGGACAGCGCCGCGAGCGTATATCGCTCCAGATCGGAAAACGTCAGCGCCGCGCGGGCGAGCTTTTTCTCTCGCAGACGGCGGTCGAGGTCGAGCGCCAGCGCGTACAGCCTGCGCATCGCGGGAATCCCGGCGCGAATGTCGGCCAGCGACTGGTCGGGATCGAGCGCCACGGCCTTTCGCGCCGCGTCCAGCTGGGTCTTCACGCGCTTGCGCACGGTCACTACCTCGTCCCGCAGCGCGGTCTCGTCCGGCGACGGCGCTTCGCCGCGCCTGCCGCCGGTTTTCGGGCGCGCCTGCTTGAAGCCGTCCAGCGCCCATCTCAGGTCGCGATAGGACAGGGACAGCATGGCTTCGATCGCTTCCTCGTCCTTCTCCATGGCTTCCATGTAGTTGGCCGGCCCCTCCGGAAGCGACGCGCGCTCCCTGCCGCAGCGATTGCACGCCAGCGCCTCGCGGATGCGCGCGTGGGCGGCGCGCTCCAGCACGCTCAGCCACGCTTCGCCGTCGCTCTCCATGCGCTCGAACGCTTCGTCCATCCAGCCCTCCGCGTCCGGCCGCTCGCGCAGAAAGCGATACATTTCCAGCGCCAGCGCGCGCACCTTCGCGGGGCCGCGGGCGTAGTCCAGCGCGTCCATGTCCGCGCCGCCCGCCTTATACGCATCCTCCAGCGCCTCGTCCATGGCGCGATCCGTCCACTGCCTGTCCTCCGCGTCGTCCAGCACGCGGAACTGCGGGTCTACGCCCGCCGCCTCGAAATTCTGCCTGAGCACCGATGTGCAGAACGAATGCAGCGTGGAGATCGACGCGCTTTCCAGCCGCTCCGCCTGCTCGCGGGCGCGCGCGTCTCCCTGCGCGGCGCGCTCGGAGAACCGCCTGCGCAGCTTCTCGCGCATGTCGGCGCTGGCGGCGCGGGTGAAGGTGACGATCAGCATCTCGTCCACGTTCGCGCCCTCCTCCACCAGCCGGCTCACGCGCTCCACCAGCACGCTCGTCTTTCCCGAGCCCGCCGCCGCCGCCACCAGCAGATTGGTTCCGCGCGCCTCAATCGCGCTCGCCTGATCCTTCGTCCATCGCATACAACCGCCTCCGTGTCCCCGTCGGTAATCCTGCAGGAATATATTTCGCCGCCGCCCGCGCGAAATCCTGCCGGCTGGAAATGTGTAAAAACTCGCCCCGAAAGATTGCGTCCGTCCCCGGAAAGTGGTATGATTAGTATGCATTATTATAGGGGAGGAAGCGGTTCATCATGAAACTCAATCTCAAGTCCCTGGAAAATAAGGCCGTGTGGCTCGAAAAGGGCTATAAGCTGCCCGAGTTCGACATCGAAAAGGTAACCAAGGCTACGCACGAAAACCCCGAGTGGATTCACTTTGGCGCGGGCAACATTTTCCGCGCGTTCCTCGGCGGCGTGGCGCAGCGTCTGCTGAACGCGGGCGAAATGAACACCGGCATCGTCGTGTTCGAAGGCTTCGATCCCGAAATCGTGGAGAAGGCCTATCGTCCGTTCGACAACCTGTGTGTGAACGTGACGCTCGTATCCACCGGCAGCGTCAAAAAGGAAGTGCTCGCCTCCGTAGTCGAGTCTCTCACCATCAACGACGACGCGCGCGCGATTGAAATCTTTGAAAATCCGTCCCTGAAGATGGCCTCCTTCACCATCACCGAAAAGGGCTACACCCCCGCCTTCGCCAAGCGCGACGCGGACGGCAAGCCGGAGGACGCGAAGGGCCTGATGGGCTACCTGACCAAGCTGGTCTACAAGCGCTACCTGAAGAACGCGCAGCCCATCGCGCTGGTGAGCATGGACAACTGCTCCCACAACGGCGAGAAGCTGGAAACCGTCGTCAAGATGGTGGCGGACACGTGGCATAAGAACGGCCATGTGGACGCGGGCTTCATCGACTATCTGAACACCAGGGTCACCTTCCCCTGGACGATGATCGACAAGATCACCCCCCGTCCGGACGCGAACGTAATGAAGGTGCTCGCGGATGACGGCTTCGAGGACGGCGGCCTGATCGGCACCTCCAAGAACACGTTCACCTCCGCCTTCGTAAACGCCGAGGAGAAGGAATACCTCGTCATCGAGGACAGGTTCCTGAACGGCAGGCTGCCGCTGGACAAGGCGGGCGTGTACTACGCCACCCGCGAGACCGTCGAGCGCGTGGAGCGCATGAAGGTCACCACCTGCCTGAACCCGCTGCACACCTGCCTGGCCGTGTTCGGCTGCCTGCTGAACTTTGAGACCATCTGGCAGGAGATGAACGACGAGGATCTGAAGGCGCTGGTCAACCGCATCGGCTACGTCGAGGGCATGCCGGTCGTGACCGACCCGGGCATCATGTCCCCCAAGACGTTCTTAGGCGAGGTGCTCACCGTGCGCCTGCCCAACTGCTTCCTGCCCGACACGCCCCAGCGCATCGCCACCGACACTTCCCAGAAGCTGTCCATCCGCTTCGGCGAGACGATCAAGGCGTATCTGGAAAAGGGCATGGACGTTTCCAACCTGAAGGGCATCGCGCTGGTCGAGGCCGGCTGGCTGCGCTACCTGATGGGCGTGGACGACAACGGCAGCGAAATGGCCATTTCGCCCGACCCGCGTCTGGACGAGATGAAGAGCCGCCTCGCGGGCGTGTCCTTCGGCCATAACGAGAACGCCGAGAAGGCGCTTACGCCCATCCTTGAGGACGAAAGCATCTTCGGCGTGAGCCTTGTGAAGGCCGGTCTCGCGGACAGCGTGATCGAGCACTTCAAGCGCATGAACGCCGCCCCCGGCGCCGTGCGCGCGGAGATCCATTCCGTCGCCATCGCATAACCCTCCGCCCCTCCGGCATAGCCTTGAAAAACGGGCTGTGCCGGAGGCGGTGTTTCTGTGCGAGAGGACATCATTGAACGGGTGGAAACCGCGGCCAGGTACATACTGGCCACCGGAGCGACCGTGCGCGAATGCGCGCGGGTGATGGGCGTGAGCAAGACGACGATTCACAAGGACATGCGCGAAAAACTCAAGCTCATTCATCCCGGCCTTGCCCGCGACGTGGGCGAGGTGCTGGACAAAAACCGCGCCGAAAGGCACCTGCGCGGCGGCATGGCCACGCGGGAGAAATATCATCGGCTGCGGACGGAGGAAGAACAGACAGATGCAGTGGGTATACGCCATTGACGCGGGCGGCAGCACGATGCGCGGCGCGGCCGCAGATCGGCCGGACGCGTTTCGGGAGTCGTCCCTTGTCGCCGCGCGCGGCGGGCAGAACGCGCCCATCGCGTGGGGCGATAAGGCGCTGGGCATTTACGGACGCGAGCCGGAGAATGTGCGCATCCTCCGCGCCGTGAAGGACGGCGTGCCCGCGGATATCGACCTTCTGGCTCGATGGATCAAACGGCTGTACGGCGAAACGGACAGAAAGACCGTTCGCAAAACCGGCGTGCTGCTGGCGCTCTCGCCCGCGGCGCGGCCGGACGTGCGCGACGCGCTGAAAAAGCGCGTCATCGAAGAGGGCGTGCCCGGCGTGGGTCTGGTTCGCAGCGACCTTGCCTGCGCCATCGGCGCGGGCGCGGACGTGCTTGAGCCCCGATGCACGATGATCGTGGACGTGGGCGACGGGCACATGACCGCCTCGCTGATCGCGGGCGGACGCGTCGCGCGCTCGGAAACGCTGCCGTTCGGCATGGCGCGCGCCGACGAACGCCTGATGGCCGCGCTGCGCGAAAAGCTGGGCTGCGCCGTCGGCCCGCATACCGCGCGCGCGCTCAGGCACGAGCTGGGCGCGGTCAAAAGCATGAGCGGCGACACGGTGAGCGTGAAGCCGGTGTTCGACTTCGCGTCCTCGCTGCCCCGCAACCGGGAAATCCCCGCCGAGCTCGTGCAGGGCTGCGTAAACGAGGTCGTGAACGCGCTCCTCGACCTGCTCGCGCGCGTGACCGCCTTCGCCCCCGCGGCGCTGGCAGCCGACCTGACCGAGCACGGCATGATCCTTGCCGGCGGCGGCGCGCACCTGTTCGGGCTGGATATGCGCATCCGCGAGGCGCTGGGCGTCGACGCAACCACCGCCGAAGCCCCCGAGGAATGCGTCATCCGAGGCATGTGGAAGATTCTGAACAGCCGCGACCTGACCGCCGCCCTCGTCACCGACGTGATGGAGGAATCCCGCCGCTGATGAAACGCATCGTGAAAATCGGCTTCCGCCACGCGGATTCCGTCCCATTCCGCGCCCCCTCGCATCCCGCGCCGCAGTACGCGCGGGGGCTGTATGCGCCCGCAAAACTGCCGCTGTGGGATGGCGACCGCTCCATTCGCGAACAACATTCCCGCGCACCCGCGGTACTCGACCGACAAACGCGCGAACGCGCGAGAGCCGTCGGCGCGTCTTTCCCGTTCTCCGCGCGGACAAGCCCACCCACGCAATCGCTGCCGGAAGTCGCGTATCTGCCGTATGCGCCCGCGACACCCGAACGGCAAACGCGCGAACGCGCGGGAGCCGTCAGCGGGACGAAGGGAGCGTGCGCCGGATGAAACGCATCGTGAAAATCGGCTTCCGCCACGCGGATTCCGTCCCATTCCGCGCCCCCTCGCATCCCGCGCCGCAGTACGTACGACGGCTGTATGCGCCCGCGAAACTGCCGCTGTGGGAAAGCAACCTGTCAATTCGCGAACGACATTCCTGCGCGTCCGCAATATCCGAACGGCAACCGCGCGAATGCGCGCGCCGTCGGCATGTTGTTCTCGCTTTCCGCGTGGACAAGCCCGTTCCAACGAGCATTGCCGGGAGTCACTCGTCTGCCGTATGCGCCTGCGGCAACCGACCGGAGAACGCGCAACGCGCGGAAGACGTCAGCGCGTCCTTCCCATTCTCCGCGCGGACACGTCCGCCCACGCAATCGCTGCCGGAAGTCGCGTATCTGCCGTATGCGCCCGCGACACCCGAACGGCGAACGCGCGAATGCGCGCGCCGTCGGCATGTTGTTCTCACTTTCCGCGTAGACAAGCCCGTTCCAACGAGCATTGCCGGGAGTCACGCGTCTGCCATATGTGCCCGCGGCAACCGACCGGCAAACGCGCAACGCGCGGAAGCCGTCAGCCCGTTATCCTCATTCTCCGCGCGGACACGTCCGCCCACGCAATCGCTGCCGGAAGTCGCGTATCTGCCGTATGTGCCCGCGACACCCGAACGGCGAACGCGCGAATGCGCGGGAGCCGTCAGCGGGACGAAGGGAGCGTGCGCCGGATGAAACGAACCGTGAAAATCGGCGGTCGAGTCGTGGAATATACGCTTATTTCGTCCTCTGCACGCACGAATCTGCTTCTGCAGGCGCTGCCGGAGGGAAGGATTCGGCTGTACGCGCCTGCGGGATTGCCGCTGCGGGAAGCCGACCGGCTGGTTCGGGCGCGGATTGAATGGATTGACGAGATGCACCGGCGCATCGAGGGTGAGACCCCGGCGCGCGCGGCGTTCGATCCTGCCAAGGGCATTCTGCTGGAGGGGCGGCGCGTGCCCGTGGAAATCGTGCGCGGCGCGGCCAATCGGGCGGCGCTGAAAAACGGCGTCATCCGCATGACGACCACATTTGACAGCGAAGCGGAACAATTAGAACAGCTTCGCCGCTTCCTCATCCGCAGGGCGCTCGAACGCATCCGCGAGGAGCTGGAGCGCTGGGCGCCGACCGTGGGCAGACCCTATGGCCGCGTCGCCATCCGCGAGCAGCGCACCCGCTGGGGCAGCTGCTCCAGCCGCGGCAACCTGAACTTCAACTGGAAGCTCATCCTCGCCCCGCCCGAAGCGCTGACCTACGTGGTCATCCATGAGCTGTGCCACCTGAAGGACTTCAACCATTCCCCGCGCTTCTGGGCGGAGGTTCGCGCCCGCATGCCCGAATACGAAGCGTGGAAGAAATGGCTGCACACGCACGGAAAGGAACTGACCTTCCCGCCCGCGCCGGTCGAATGAAGGTTCTTTCCATCGCGGAGACATAAAACAGACGCTTCCGGGTGTCATGGAGCCGTCCATGGCGTTCGAAAGCGTCTGCTTTTGTGGGAAGCGGCTTCAGTTCTTCCCCTGAATATCGATGATCACGTATTCCGACCGGCAGCCGGTTTTGAACAGCAGTTCCCAGTCGGAGATGCCGGAGGAGACGATGAAGTCGGTGTTTCCGCGGCGCTGAAGGCCGTAGACGTTATCATCGCCGAGGTGGAACCAGCGGATGAGCTGCACGAGCGGTATCATCTGCCCGCCGTGGGTATGGCCGGACAGCACCAGATCCACGCCGGACGCGGCCTGATTCGCGTAGTCGCGCGGCTGATGATCCAGCACGATGGAGAACCAGCTTTCGTCCAGATTCCGCGTGAGCTCAGCCATCGACGCGCGGCCGCCCCGGTTTTCCGTTTCCTCCGACGCGTCCTGCCTGCCGATCAGGCAGAAGCCGCCTCTGATGGGCACGATTTCGTCCTCCAGCACGACTACGCCGTTTTTCGTGAGCTCCGCAGCCAGCTCTTCGCCGGTGTAGGCGCGGCCTTCGCCCTCGTAGTTGTTCTTGTCGTGGTTGCCGAACACGAAGTACACGCCGCAGGGCGTTTTCAGCGCTCCCAGCGCCTTGGCGGCGGCGACCATGTCCTCGCGGGTCGTGCTTTCGTCTGTGAAGTCGCCGACGAACACCGCCACGTCCGGCTCCTGCGCCTGAACGTCCGCGAGGCGCCCGGCGAAGCCGTCCGCGTGGAAGGTCGTGCCCATGTGTGAATCGGAAAGCAGCGCGACGCGCAGGCTTCCGACGGGCTTGTCCGTCTCGATGGTATACTGTGTGCGCCACACGTGGTTGGCGTTCACCCAGCCGGAGGTCAGCCACGCTGCGCACAAAAGCAGCGCCGCCAGCCCCGCCCAGTCGCGCCGAAAATCCCTGCGGCGAAGCCTGCGCGCCAGCGCGGAAATTCCGTCCGCCAGCAGCAGGAACAGCGCCAGATGCAAAACGCACACCACCATGTTCAGCGGCGACCACAGGAAGCTGAGCGCGACCGCCGGAAGCAGCACCACCGCCGCGCTGATCAGCCGCGCCCATGTTTTCTTTTTATTTTTCAGACAGCTCAGCCGCCGGACGCGCGCCATCAGATATAAGGCCGCGCCCGCGCAGATCGCGAAGATCACGCAGAGCATCAGAATCCAGATAAACATCCACAGAATCTCCCTTTTTCGTGCCGCAAATGGCGGAAAAGACATCGCCCGACGCGCCGCCGAATTGTGCGGTGGCGCCTTAGCAGCAGAAGAACCTTCCGCCGGTACAGGTGCCGCAGAACAGGTTCAGCAGGCACAGCCCCATGCACACGCTGTAGAGATTGCCGCGCGGCATGCTGAAGTTGCGGCCATAGTTCTGATACGCGCCGCCGGCGTATTGCAGCCGGTTCAAAAGCTCGCGGTATTCGGCGTTGTTCGGGTCCATGCGCACGGCCTGCTGCGCGTAGTTCAGCGCGTTGATGCGGCTGCCCACGCCCTCGTTCGCCACGGCGCAATAATAGCACCAGCGCGGCCCGCGCACGGTGCAGCGGGCGAGCAGGTCGAGCGCCTCGCGGTAGTAGCCGCCGTTCAGATAGTTGCGCACGGCGCGCATGTCGGCGGACTCGTTCGCCTCCGCGCCGTAGGTGCGCCTCTCGCCGCTGTCCGCGCCGCCGAAGCCCCAGAAGCCGCCGAAGCCCTCGAACGGGTCGGCATAGGGGCGCTCGTAGCGCTGGCCGCCGTAGGACTGGCCGTAGCCGCTCTGGCCATAGCCGCCCTGTCCCGCGCCGCCGGGATTATATTTATGGTTGACGATCATGTCGTAGGCCTCGTTGATTTCCTTCATCTTCTGCTCGGCCTCGGGGGATCCATGATTCACGTCCGGGTGATATTTCTTGGCGAGACGACGATACGCCGCCTTGACCTCATCGGCCGAGGCGGTGGAAGGAACGCCGAGCACCTGATAGGGATCCTGCACCATGCGGTTGTCCTTTCCTGTCTATTGCGCGTCGGTGGGCGAGCTGCCGTCCGACGCGGCCTTTCTCTTCTTTTCCGCGGCCTCGCGCCTGCGGCTGTACACCGTCCACACGCCGGAATAGAGCACGTTGCGAATGATGCCCGCGTCCTGCACGATGGGCAGCTTTTCAAACTCCATCGCGCATTCGGCGATTTCCATCGTGAGAATCTGATACACGCGCTCCTCATAGTCCGGCTCGCGCCGAAGCGGGAGAAGCGGGTTGTAGCTGCCGTGACGCTCGTCCTTCGCCGCGTCGTCCCACGCGTCGATCAGATAGATGAACCGTCCCAGCGCGCCGCCCATGCGCGTGAGCCCCGGCTTCCATTCGTCGTCATACGGCGCGAACGCCGCGCCCAGCAGCCGGCCGAAGCAGCCCGCGGCGGCGTCCAGATCGGTCAGGCGCGCCTTTTCCACCTCGGACAGCGCCTGGAGCTCCTTTCGAATCGCCTGTGCCTGCGCGGGATGCCGCGCCGCGGCCTCCTGATAGCGCCTGCGATAAAAGCGGGACAGCGCCAGCGATACGTGACTGCGGTCATCCTTCCAGTTGTCGAGCATGCGCTCGTAGAACAGAAGCAGGTTCACGTCCGCGGCGTACAGCGTCATGGGGCTTTTGGAGAAATGCTGCCGGCGGGTGGGATGCGTGGCGCACAGCGTGCTGCCCTTCTGCTCCTCCGGCTCATACAGCGCGTTGAGCACCAGCGCCAGAAACGCCGCGTCGTAGCTGAGCGTAATCTGCCCCCGGCGGCCGCCGCGCTCCCGAAGCGACGCGCACACGCCGCAGTAGACCTCGCGGAAGCGCCGCTTCTCCGCGTCGGTCAGCGTGTCGGGGTTGATCATGACATAGCCGAACATGGAAAAATCCTACGCCTTCTTCTTAAACGTCGCGCCGCACTTTCCGCAGGTGACCGTCTTTTCGCCGATGTTGCGGGGCAGGCGCAGCCACGCCCTGCACTGCGGGCAGCGGTAGTACAGATACACCTTGCGGTTCTTAAAGCGGGTGTGCGCCTGCCGCGCCTGCGCGACGAGCGGGGAATACCACTTCAGAAACCACGCGTTTTCCTTTTCGCGCGCGGGAATGTTGCGCGACAGCATGCGGTACAGCGCCCACGCCCATATCACGAGCGAGAGCAGACTGAGCAGACTCCATCCCAGAATGGACGCGAGCACGCTCAGAACGAGCGCGGCAATGATGACCGCCGTGCCCAGCTGATCCGGCCCGCGGCGGCCGGAGAAAAAGCGATACAGCGCAGCCTGAAATCTTCCCATAAGGAACCTCCTGATCGATGAGCTTTCCTTTATTATAGCACAGCTCCCGGCCCATATCTGCGCCAACATTGTGACATTCCGTTGAAATCTGAGGGGTACGCCCTCAAAAAAGGGCTGAAGCGGAGAAAAATCCGCCCCAGCGCCTTCTGTTTTCTGTATGCCGCTTACTTCGCCCGGACGATCTCGGTGAGCACGTCGACCATCGCTTCCATTTCCTGCACGCAGGCGCACTCATGACGGCCGTGGCCGTTCATGCCGCCGGTGGGCAGGTTGGGGCAGGGCAAACCGCGCCACGACAGGCGCGCGCCGTCCGTGCCGCCGCGAATGGGCACGACGAACGGCTCCACGCCGCAGGCGCGGAAGGCGTCCAGCGCGCGGTTCACGACGTCCATGTGCTTTTCCATGATTTCGCGCATGTTGTAATAGCTGTCCTTCATCGCAAGCGCCGCCGTGCCTTCGCCGTAGCGGGCGTTGATGAAGTCGACGCACGCGGCGAACTGCTTCTTGCGCGCCTCGAACCTCGCGCGGTCGTGGTCGCGGATGATGTAGGAAACGGAAGCCGACTCCTCCGCGCCCTCGATGTGGTTCAGGTGATAGAAGCCCTCGTAATTCTCGGTGTGCGCGGGCGTTTCCGCCGCGGGCAGGAGAGAAGCGAACTCCACGGCGATCAGCGCGGCGTTCTTCATCCTGTCCTTGGCGCTGCCAGGATGAATGTTCACGCCGTGGAAGTCCACGCGCGCGCCGGCGGCGTTGAAGTTTTCGTATTCCAGCCCGCCCAGCTCGCCGCCGTCCACGGTGTAGGCGAAGTCCGCGCCGAAGGCCTTAATGTCCAGCTTCTCCGCGCCGCCGCCGATTTCCTCGTCGGGCGTGAAGGCGATTTTCACGTCGCCGTGCCTGATCTCAGGGTGCGTCAGAAGCCTGTGCGCCAATTCGATAATTTCCGCCACGCCGGCCTTGTCGTCCGCGCCCAGAATGGTGCTTCCGTCGGTGACGATCAGATCCTTGCCCACCAGCGCCTTCAGCCGCCCGAACTCGGCGGGATCGAGCGTGTAGCCGTGCCCCAGCTCGATTGCGCCGCCGTCGTAATTCTTCACGACGCGGGCGTTCATCGGCGCGCAGGGCACGTCGTCCACCACGTCCAGATGCGCGATCAGCCCGATGGACGGCTGGCCCTCGCAGTTGGCGGGAATGGAGCCGTACACATAGCCGAACTCGTCCACGCGCGCGTCCTTCACGCCGATTGCCAGCAGATCGTCCGCCAGCACCTTCGCCAGCGCCAGCTGCTCCGGCGTGGAGGGAATGGTATCGCTCCCGGCGTTCGAGGCCGAGGGAATGTTTACATACTTCAGGAACCGTTCAATCAGCGTCATACGTCAATCCTCCCCGTGTTTTCCGCGTCCTCCCGAAGCGGCGGCTGCCGGCGGAAGGGCGATGTGATCGTGTGCGCGCCGCCCGCGGCCAGAGCCGTCATCACGTCCAGCACGTGCAGCGTCTGAAGATATCCGGCGCGCGGCGCGCGATGGTTTCGAATCGCGTCGCACATGTCCCACAGCCCCAGCCCGCGGCTGTTGGTGGAAAAGCCGAACGAAAGCGGAATCTCCTCCTCCGTGCGATCCTTGCGGAAAATGCGAATCGCACCGCCGAAGGTGTTGGGGTCGGGCGCGAAGAGCGTGCCCTCGCTGCCGTAGATTTCCATGCCGGGGGCATGCGGATACCACGCGTCGAACGTGGCGAACATCCGCGCCGCCGCGCCGCTTTCAAAGCGCATCAGGCCGTCCACATAGGTATTCACGTCCACCTGAATCGTCTCGCCGAAGCGCTCCTTCGCCGTGATCGTGCGCGTCGGGAACGACGCCTTCGCCATCGAAACCGTCTCCGTCACGCGCCCCATCAGATTGACCAGCGCCGTGATGTAATACGGCCCCATGTCCATCATCGGGCCGCCGCCGAATTGATAGAAGAATTCAGGGTCGGGATGCCACGACTCCGGGCCGTGCCCGATCATGTGCGCCGACGCGCCCACCACCGTGCCGATCGCGCCCGCGTCGATCAGCTTTCGCGCCGTCTGAAAGCCCGCGCCCAGAAACGTGTCCGGCGCGCCGCCCAGATACAGCCCGTTCTTCTCCGCCAGCGCCACCAGCTGCCGACCCAGCTCCGCCGTGGCCGCCAGCGGCTTCTCGGAATATACGTGCCTGCCCGCCGCCAGCGCGGCGCGCGATACCTCAAAATGCTCCGCCGGACGGGTGAGGTTCAAAATAACCTCTACCTGCGGATCGCGCAGCGCGTCCTCCATCGTCTCGTAAATTAACAGCGACGGATACTTCTCCTTCGCCGCCTCGGCGCGCGCGCGAATCAGATCGCATACGCCCACCAGCTCAATCTCCGGATAGCGCGTGAAAATGTTTTCCAGATAAATGCCGCTGATGCAGCCCACGCCGATCATGGCCACCTTCGTTCGCATTCCTCTTCCTCCCCGCCGTAACCGCGCAACTTCCCCATTATATTATAGCCCAAACCCCCATCGCCGTCAACCGCCAGCCGGTTCACACCCTGCTGCGATTCGGGAGATGGCCTTATCACGGCAGCAGAGATGCGCGAAATCGCATAAAATTCCGTGCGCGGACAGGGTTTGCATGCTTGACGGACGGAGGGGAAAAAGGTATACTATAGAATGTAAACCTGTGTGAGAGGGGTGTCACTATGGCCAGATTTATCCTTTCCGCTTTCGCGGACGAAGCGGACAAAATGCTGGACGGCCAGATTGAGGCCATGAAGGAAAACGGCGTTGCGTGCGTGGAGCTGCGCGGCGTGGACGGAAAGAACGTAAAGGATCTCACGATCGACGAAGCGAAGGACGTGCGCGCCCGTTTGGACGCGGCCGGGATTCGCGTATCCTCCATGGGCTCCCCGTTCGGGAAGATTTCCGTGACGGACGATTTCGAGGAGCATCTGAAGCAGTTTGCGCACGCGCTGGAGCTTTGCAAGGTGCTGGGCTGCGACCGCATGCGCATGTTCAGCTTCTACTATCCCAAGGACGAAGACCCGGAGAAGTATCAGGACGTCGTGTTCGAGCGCATCGAGAAGATGCTCGAGCTGGCCGAGAAGGCCGGCGTTACGCTGTGCCACGAGAACGAAAAGGGCATTTACGGCGATATCGCCTCCCGCTGCCTGAAGCTGATCGAGCACTTCGGCGGCCGTCTCAAGTGCATCTTCGACCCCGCGAACTTCATCCAGTGCGGCGAAAAGCCGATTGAAAACTTTGCGCTTCTCAAGGATCACATCTATTACATGCACATCAAGGACGCGCTTCTTGCAAACGGCGCGGTCGTTCCCAGCGGCTGCGGCGACGGAAACGTTCCGGAGATCATCCGCCAGCTTTCCGCGCGCGCGGACGGCATGGTGCTGACCGTGGAGCCGCACCTGACCGTGTTCGACGGCCTGAAGAACCTGCAGGACGAAGAAGTGAAGCACGAATACACCTACGCCAGCAGCCGCGAGGCGTTCCACGCGGCGGTGAGCGCGATTCAGAAGATTCTGAAGGATCAGGGATTTGAAAGCAAAAAGACAGGAGAGTGGACGAAGATGGATAAGGTACGGATTGGTATCATCGGCGTTGGCAACATGGGCAGCGGCCATCTGAAGAACATCGTCGCGGACAAGGTGCCGGACATGGTTCTGACCGCGGTCTGCGATCTGAAGCCCGAGCGTCTGGAATGGGCGAAGGAAAACGCGCCCGGCGTCGCGACCTTTGACGACGCGACCAAAATGATGGAAAGCGGCCTGATCGACGCCGTGATCGTCGCCACCCCGCACTATGATCACCCGCGCCTGGTTCGCGAGGCGCTGGAGCACGGCCTGCACGCCATGAGCGAGAAGCCCGCCGGCGTGTACACCAAGAACGTGCACGAGCTGATCGAGTTCGCTAAGACGCAGGACAAGATCTACGCCATCATGTTCAACCAGCGCACCAACTGCGTGTACCGCAAGATGAAGGAAATCGTTTCCAGCGGTGAAATGGGCGCGATCCGCCGCACCAACTGGATCATCACCAACTGGTTCCGCTCCCAGAGCTACTACGATTCCGGCGCGTGGCGCGCGACGTGGGAAGGCGAAGGCGGCGGCGTTCTGCTGAACCAGTGCCCGCACAACCTCGACCTGTGGCAGTGGATCTGCGGCATGCCGAATAAGGTGCGCGCGTTCTGCCACAACGGCAAGTGGCACGACATCGAGGTTGAGGACGACGTGACCGCGTACGTCGAGTATCCCAACGGCGCGACCGGCGTGTTCGTGACCACCACCTCCGACGCGCCCGGCACCAACCGCTTTGAGATCGATCTGGACAAGGGCCAGCTGGTCTGCGACGGCAAAAAGCTCATCAAGCGCGAGCTGAGCATGAGCATTCCCGAGTTCCACAAGACCTACAAGGGCGGCTTCGGCTCTCCCGAGGTCACCGAGACCGAGGTGGAAACCGACGGCGAGAACCTGCAGCACGTGGGCGTTCTGCGCGCCTTCACCAACAAGATTCTGGGCCGCGGCGAGCTGATTGCCGACGGCGCGGAGGGCGTGAACGGCCTGACCATTTCCAACGCCATGCATCTTTCCAGCTGGCTGGACAAGACCATCGAGCTGCCGCTGGACGAGGATCTGTTCCTCGAAGAGCTGAATAAGCGCCGCGCGACTTCCAGACTGAAGAAGAACGTGGAGGAGGTCACCTTCGACACCAGCTCCTCCTATGCCGGAACGAAGAAGTAAGCGATCTTGGGCGCCGCCGTGCATTCGGCGGCGCTCCTGAGAAAGGTTGTGGATTCATGATTAAGCTGGGTATCTGCACCGGCGTCGAGCACATCGGCGAACTGGCCGACATCGGCTTTGACTATATCGAGCTGGGTCTCGCGCACATCTCCGAGCTTTCGGACGAGGAATTTGAAAAGGTCGCGCAGGCCGTGGACGCGTCGCTCATCAAGGCGGAGGCCTTTAACGGCATGCTGCCGGGCACGCTGAAGGTCGTTGGCGACGAGGTGAACGCGCAGGCGATTCACGACTATCTCGATAAGGCCTTCGCGCGCGCGCGCAGGCTGGGCGGCAGGGTCGTCGTGTTCGGCTCCGGCCGTTCCCGCGCCGTGCCGGAGGGCTTCGACACCGCCAAGGCGTGGCGGCAGATTTCCAACTTCCTGCGCATGGCCGAGCGGCACGCGCAGGAGAACGACCTGACCATCGCAATCGAGCCGCTGCGCGCGGGCGAGTGCAACATCATGAATTTCGTGTCCGAGGCCACGCTGATGGCGTCGCTGATTCAGATGCCGCATATCGCCGTGCTGGGCGACACCTATCACATGGAAATGGGCTCCGAGCCGTTCAGCGCGCTGACGATGGCCGGTTCGCTTTTGAAGCACGTGCACGTGGCCAACGTGATGGGACGCAAGTATCCCAAGGAGGGCGACGGCGAAAAGTACGACGAGCTGTTTGAGACGCTGCGCGGCATCGGCTACGACGGGCGCGTGAGCGTGGAGGGCGGCTGCGACGACTTCTCCCGCGACGCACGGGACGCGTTTAAGGTGCTGAATAAGGCGCGGGGATAAGGGACTTTCTTTGATCGAAAGGGCTTTCCGCGGGGAAGGCGGGGGAAGCGTCGCTCCCCCCGCACCCCCCTCAAGGAGCCGGGATATGGGTCGGCGGCGCGCGGATTCGCGGCTGCGGCTTGGAAAGACGAACCTTTTGCGGGTTCGTTTTTTTGTTTCTTTTGGGTCGGAATTCGATCCTTAGCGGCGGGTTTGCTTTTTCGGTTGAAGTGGGCGTGAAAACATGGTATACTAAAAGTGGATAGGTAGGAATCGCGCGGGAGGGATGGACGGATGCGCACGCAAAAGCTGCCCATCGGCATTGAGAACTTTAAGGAGATGCGGAAGCAGGACTTTTATTACGTGGATAAGACCGGCCTGATCGTCGACCTGCTGGCCGACTGGGGCAAGGTCAATCTGTTCACGCGCCCGCGGCGGTTTGGAAAAACGCTCAATATGAGCATGCTCGCGAATTTTTTCGAGATCGGCGCGGACGCGAGCCTTTTTGACGGCCTGCGGGTTTCCGAAGAGAAGGAACTGTGCGAAAACTATCTGGGGAAATTCCCCGTGGTGTTCGTGTCGCTCAAGGGCGTGGACGGGCTGACGTTTGACGATGCGTATGCGCGGCTGAGGATTCTGATTCGAAATGAAGCGATGCGGCTGGAAGTTCTGCGCGAGAGCGAAAAGCTGAGCATGGAAGAGAAAAACGCGTACCTCCGGCTTGTTTCCGAGAATCCGGAAAAAACGGATATTACGGAAAGCCTGAAGCTTTTATGTCAGCTGCTGGAAAAGCATTACGGGCAAAAGCCGATTCTGCTGATCGACGAGTATGATGTTCCGCTGGACAAGGCGTTTCTTCACGGTTATTATCCGCAGATGATCGACCTGATTCGCTCAATGTTCGGCGCGGCCTTAAAGACGAACGACAGTCTGTTCTTCGCGGTGCTGACCGGCTGTCTGCGCGTTTCGAAGGAAAGCATCTTCACCGGGCTCAACAATCTGAAAACGCTTTCCATCTCGAATGTGAAATTCAACGAGTATTTCGGCTTCACCGATGAAGAGGTCGGGCGGATGCTCGCGGACTACGGGCTGGAAGCGCATCAGGCGGAAGCGCGCGAGTGGTACGACGGCTACCGCTTCGGCAATCAGGACGTGTACTGCCCGTGGGACATCATCAATTATGTGAACGAGCTGCGCAGCGACCCCGAAGCCGAGCCGAAGCCGTACTGGATGAACACCAGCGGGAACGACATGGTGCGCCGTCTCATTGCGAAGGCGAGCGACGGCACGACGCAGATGGAGATCGAGCGGCTGATCGCGGGCGACACCATCACCAAGATGATCAACGAGCAGCTGACGCACAGCGAAATTGACGAAAATCTGGAAAACATCTGGAGCCTGCTCTACATGACCGGCTATCTGACCGTCGCGCGGAAGCCCTCCGGCGGGCGGTATGAGCTGCGCATTCCGAACCGCGAGGTGCGGGAAATCTTCAAGCGGCAGGTGCTCTCGTGGTTCACCGAGCGGGCGCGGGCGGCGACGGAGAAGCTGGCGGGGCTGTACGAGGCGTTTGAAAAGGGCGACGCGGAAGCGATTGAGAAATTATTAAACCGGCAGCTGATTACGACCGTGAGTTTTTACGACGCGTACGAATCGTTCTATCATGGCTTCCTGCTGGCGCTTCTGAGCACGTGCGTCGACTGGTGCGTTTCCAGTAACGCGGAAACCGGGCGCGGGCGCAGCGACATCACCGTGGAGCGGCGCGACCGCGAGCTCGGGTTTGTGATTGAGATCAGGGAAGTACGAACGCGCGCGAAGCTGGACGAGGCCTGCGCGGCGGCGATGAAGCAGGCGGAGGACAGGGACTACGCCGCCGTGATGCTTCGATACGGCGTGGAGACCGTTTTCACCTATGGAATCGCGTTCTGCGACAAGCGGTGCAGAGTGGCCGTGAAGCGCGTGGAAAATACAGAAGAAATCTGACGGGAGGACAAGATGGTATTTTCGAGCACGGAGTTTTTGTGTTTCTTTCTGCCAATCGTACTGATGCTCTATTATCTGTGCCGGCGGAACCGCACGCTGTCGAACGTGGTTCTGACGGTGATGAGCCTTCTGTTTTACGCGTGGGGCGAGCCGACGTTTGTGCTGGTGATGCTGGCGAGCATCTTCATCAACTGGCTTGCGGCGCGCGTCATCGACGGAAACCGGGAGCGCCCGCGCGCGCGGAAGCTGGCGCTGATCGCGGGGCTGGTGCTGGACGTGGGGATGCTGGCGGTGTTCAAGTATCTTTCGTTCTTCGTGCGCAACCTGAACGGCGCGTTTTCGCTGAACCTGCCCGACCCGCAGCTGGCGCTGCCCATCGGCATTTCTTTTTTTACGTTTCAGGCCATCAGCTACATCGTGGACGTATACCGCGGCCACGGCGAGGCGCAGAAGCATTTTCTGGGTGTGTGCCTGTACATATCGTTCTTCCCGCAGCTGATCGCGGGCCCCATCGTGCGCTATGAGACGGTGGCGGCGGAGATCAAGGGGCGCACGGAGACGCTGGACGACTTCACCGAGGGCGCGCGGCGGTTCATGGTGGGACTGAGCAAGAAGGCGATTCTCGCCAACTCGCTGGCGCTGATTGTTGACAGCATCTTCGCGCTCAGCCCGGAGAAGGTGTCCGTGGCCATGAGCTGGTACGCCGCCATCGCGTATCTGATGCAGGTGTATTACGATTTCTCCGGCTATTCCGATATGGCTATCGGCCTTGGCCGCATGTTCGGCTTTCATTTTCTGGAAAACTTCACCTTCCCCTTCCTCTCGAAGTCCGTCACGGAGTTCTGGCGGCGCTGGCACATTTCGCTGTGCACGTGGTTCCGCGATTACGTGTTCTTCCCGCTGGGCGGAAGCCGCGTGAAGTCGAAAATCCGGCTGCTGTTCAACATGTTCGTGGTGTGGTCGCTGACGGGACTGTGGCACGGCGCGGAATGGACGTATGTGCTGTGGGGCGTGGGCTTTTTTGTGGTGCTGTCCATTGAGAAGCTGACGGGGCTGGGCAAGTGGATGGAGAAGCACGCCGTCGGTCACCTGTACGCGATGTTCGCCGTGGTGGTGGTAACGGTTCTGATCCGCTCCGAGAGCGTCGCGGCGGCGGGCAATTTCTATAAGACGATGTTCGGCCTGTCCGGCGCGCCGCTGTGGAACCCGCTGTCCGGCGTGTTCCTGCGCGAATACGGGCTGTTCTTCGCGGCGGCGGCCGTTCTTTCGCTGCCGGTGGGCGACTGGCTGCGCAAGAAGGCGCGCGTGCCGGCGTGGCTTCTGGAGCCCGCGCAGGGCGCGCTTCTGCTGGCGGTCACGGCGGTGGCGTTCACCTATGTGATTTCCGGCAGCTACAATCCGTTTATCTACTTCAATTTCTGAGGGCGAAGCGATGAGAAAGCATATCAACCGCATCCTGACTTTGGCGCTGCTTCTGGCAATCGCGGTGATCTTTATCGGAACCATGGTTCAGTACGGCAGGAACTATGCCTACGGCTTTTTCGTGAGCTATAAGGATCTGATGCCCCGAAACGCCACGGTGTTCGACGACATCTCCGCGCGCATCGCGAAGCTGTCGGAAAACGTGTCCAGCCGCCTGTTTCTGCGCAATCCTATCCGGCAGCTGAACGCGGCGTTCCAGCTGGCGACGGGCAAGAAAATCATCTCCATCGCCGGAAACGACATGGTGAAGCTGAAGTGCGGCGCGTACTACGGGCTGTTCACCGGCGACTTCACCACCGACAAGATGGAGGAGCTGGCTTCCTTCGCCGAAAAGCTGAAGGCGGAAAAGGGCATTTCCACCGTGTTCTCCTACTGCCACAGCGGCCTGTATGAGGATGGGCAGCTGCCCGCGGGCATGGAGGACTGGGACAACAACATCGAATGCGCCGACACGCTGCTGGCCGATTTCCGCGCGCGCGGCGTGGTGGTTTCCGACAGCCGCGACGCGTACCGCGCGTCCGGGCTCACGATGGACGAGGCCATCAACAAAAGCGACGTGCACTGGTCGCACAAAATGGCGCTGGCGGCGGCGCGAGAGACCGCGCGCACGATGAACGAAGAGCTGGGGCTTTCGCTGGACGAGGAGAAGCTGAATGTCGAAAACTTCGACGAGATCGTCTACGAGCGCCTTCTGATGGGCGAATACGGCCGCCGGATCGGCTTTAAAAACGTGACCCCGGACGACGTTCACGAGCTTTGGCCGAAGTACGACACGCATATGCTCTACGAGGAGCTGAACGACGACGTGCGCCGCGAGGGCACGTTCCGCGAGGCCGTGATCAACGAAGAAAACCTCGAGCGCGACCCGGACACGGGCTACAGCGAAAAGGCCTACTATATTTATTCCACCTACCTCGCGCAGACCCACATTCACAACGAGGACGGCGAACCGCTCACGGTGCTGGTGTTCAAGGACAGCTACGGAACGCCGCTGGGCGCGTTTCTGTCCCTGACGGTTCGCGATACCTACGCGGTCGACCTGCGCTCCACGCGGCTCACGATGGAGGAATGCGTGGCCAAGGTGAACCCCGACGTGGTGATTTTCGCCTACAGCCAGCAGACGCTGCGCGAGTTCAGCTATGACATTGCCGAATAAACGGGAGGGCGAAGGATGAATCTTGCCGATACGCTCCGCGCGGCCACATCAATCGCGCAGGTGCTGGAACACGAACCGATGGCGCGGCACACGACGATGCGCGTGGGCGGCCCCGCCGAAATTCTGTTTTCCCCCGCAAGCGAAGGGGAGCTGCTTTTCGCCGTGCGGGAAGCGAAGCGCGCGGGCGCGCCGTTTCGCATCATCGGCAACGGCAGCAACCTGCTGGTGCTGGACGGCGGCCTGCCCGGTTTGACGATTCGGCTGGGCGAAGCGTTTTCAAAAATCTCCGTGGACGGAAATCAGATCAGAGCGCAGGCGGGCGCGCTTCTGTCCCGCGTGGCGGCGGCGGCGCGCGACGCGTCGCTGACCGGGCTGGAATTCGCCTCCGGCATCCCCGGCAGCGCAGGCGGCGGCATGGCGATGAACGCGGGCGCGTACGGCGGACAGCTGTCGGACGTGTTCGAAGGCTGCCGCGCGCTCGACCCCGAAACCGGAATCATCTCCGCGCTCAGCCCCGCCGAAATGGCGCTGGGCTACCGCGAGAGCGCCGCGCTTTCACGCGGGCTGATCGTGACCGAAGCCGCCTTCCGGCTGACCGCGGGCGACAGGAGCGCCATTCAGGCGAAGATGGACGACTTAAGCGCCCGCCGCCGCGAGAAGCAGCCGCTGAACCTGCCCAGCGCGGGCAGCACGTTCAAGCGCCCGGAGGGCTATTTCGCCGGCGCGCTGATCGAGCAGGCCGGCCTGAAGGGGCTGCGCGTCGGCGGCGCGTGCGTGTCCGAAAAGCACGCGGGCTTCGTCGTGAACGACAGGAACGCCACCGCCAGAGACGTGCTCGACCTCATCCGCCTTGTGCAGGCGCGCGTGCTCGAACACAGCGGCGTGCGCCTGGAGACCGAGGTGCGCATCCTCGGGGAGGAATAAGCCGGACGGGAATTCGGGAGGGAAGGGTTTGTCGTTTTCTGAGGATATTCGGGGCGAGTTGATTCGCACGGAGTGTTTATGGGACTGCTGCGCCCGCGCGGAGCTGGCGGCGGCTTTGCTGCTGTCCGGCGGCATTTCGTTTCGCGGGCGGGGACGGTACGCGCTGTGCCTGTCCACGCCGCACAACTCCGTTTCGCGCTATTATTTCGCGCTGATCAAAAAGCATTTCGGAATCTCGTGCGAGATTCGCACGGCGAAGTCGGCGCGGATGGGCGAAAGCATGCGCTTTGAGCTGAGCTTTCCGGACGGCAGCGTGCCGGAGCTCATGGAGCAATTAATGCTGACGGACGAAGGCGCGCTGTTCGGCGTGCGCGTCGCGCCGGCGGCGGAGCTGGTTTCGCGCGGCTGCTGCCGGGCTTCGTTTCTCAAAAGCGCGTTTCTGATCGCCGGAAGCACCTCGCGGCCGGAGAAGGAGTACGCGGTGTTCCTCTCCGCCGGAAACGAGGAGACGGCGAACGCCGTGGCGGCGCTGATGCGCGAATACGGGCTGAACGCCGGGGTGAGCCCGCGCCGGGCGCAATATGTGGCCTATCTGAAGGGCGCGGAGGACATTTCCACGTTCCTCACCGTCATCGGCGCGCACGCGGCCATGATGAAGCTGGAAAACACGCGCATCATCAAGCAACTGCGCAATCAGGCCAACCGGCTGACGAACTGCGACAGCAACAACATCGAGCGCGCGCTGCGCTCCGCGCAGTCGCAGATTGACGACATTGAGCTGATCGACGAGAAGCTGGGGCTGGACTCGCTCCCGCCGCCGCTTCTGGAAATCGCCCGCCTGCGGCTGAACGACCCGGAGGCCACGCTGTACGAGCTGGGCGAAATGTGCTCGCCGCCCATCGGCAAGTCGGGCGTGAACAACCGCCTGCGCCGGCTGGGCGAAATGGCAAAGAACCTGAGAGAGGGGGATTAAACCCATGATGAACGTAAAGCTGCTTCTGGTATCCTCGCTGGAGAAGATTTTCCCGGACGAGGAGCCGCGCGCGTTTGACGGCCGCGTCGAGGGTCTTCTGAACGAAAGCGTGTCCTTTCAGGCGGCGTGGAAAACGCTGGACGAGCTGCCCGCGCGCGATTACGTGCGGCTGCACATCGTCTCGCCCGTCGAAAAGCATCTGCACGTGCGCCGCGTGCGCTACGTGCCCGTGCTGTTCCCGACCTTCCCGGACGCGGACGACAACTACCTGCGCAAAACGCCCGGCCTGTATCCCGACGCGCTGACCGAGGTGGAGTTCGACCGCTTCCGCTCGTGGAGCAACCACTGGGAGGCCGCGTGGATCACCATAGAATCAGGCGAGGATTTCCCCGCCGGAGAATACCCCATCGAGATCATTTTGGAGGACATGGACGGCAATCGTCTGGCTTCGCAGACCGCCGTATACCGCCGCATCGACGCGCGCCTGCCCGCGCAGACGCTGATTCGCACCCAGTGGTTCCACTGCGACGCGCTGTGCGACAGCTACCGCACGGAGATGTTCAGCGAGGACTTCTGGACGGCGTGCGAGAACTTCGTGCGCACGGCGGCGAAGCGCGGCATCAACTGCATTCTCACGCCCATTCACACCCCGCCGCTGGACACGCGCGTGGGCGGCGAAAGGCGCACCTGCCAGCTGGTGGACATTGAAATCAAAGACGGCGCGTATTCCTTCGGCTTTGAAAAGCTGCGCCGCTGGGTGGAAATGTGCCGCCGCGCGGGCATGGAATACTTCGAAATGGCGCACCTGTTCACCCAGTGGGGCGCGGAGCACGCGCCGAAGATCGTCGCGCGCGTGAACGGCGAGGAAAAGCGCATCTTCGGCTGGGACACCGACGCGACCGGCGAGGACTACGTGCGCTTCCTTCAGAGCTACCTTCCGGCGCTGACCGCCGAGCTGGACAATCTGGGCGTCCGCGAGCGCACGCTGTTCCACATCTCGGACGAGCCCGGCCCCGCGCATCTGGACAACTATATGAAGGCGCGCTGCGCCGTGAAGCCGTATCTGGAGGGCTTCACGATCATGGACGCGCTCTCGGACGTCAACCTGTACAGAAGCGGCGCGGTGGAGCATCCCGTGCCGTCCAGCAACCACATCCGCCCGTTCCTCGAGGAGAACATCCCGGGTCTGTGGACGTACTACTGCATCAGCCAGTACAAAGACGTGTCCAACGCCTTCGTCGCCATGCCGTCCGCGCGCACGCGCATTCTGGGCGTGCAGCTGTATAAATACCGGATCGCGGGCTTCCTGCAGTGGGGCTATAACTTCTATAACGCCCAGTTCTCCGAGTATACGGTGAACCCGTTCCTCACCACCGACGGCGACGGCTTCTCGCCCGCGGGCGACTGCTATATCGTCTACCCCGGCAAGAACCTTATGCCCATCGAGACCATCCGCCTGATGAGCATGGACGAGGCCATGAACGACCTGCGCGCGCTGAACCTGCTGGAACAGCTCAGGGGCCGCGACTTCACCATGAAGCTGGTCGAGGCCGACGTCGCCCCCATCGAATTCGACCGCTACCCCATCGCCCCCTCCTACCTCACATCCCTCCGCCAGCGCGTGAACGCCGAAATCGAAAAAGCGACCACCCGCGGCTGATTCCTACCTCCCCCAACCGACAACCGCGGCTTCGCCCGTACGACGCGGAGCCGCTTTTCTTGTCCGCAGTTTTCTCCGCGAGGAACGTTCCGAAACGTACGCGTGCCCAATCGAGCGGTTTTGAAAGGACGATTTTATGCAGCTGATCGAGGAGCTTCCCTTCGGCCTTGCTATTTGCGCGGCGAACGGCGAGACGGCGACGCTGACCGGTTTATCCGACCGGCAGATGCGGCTGCGCACGCATGGCGCGGAGCCGCTTTCGTCGTTGGCTGTGCGCTTTCTGACCGATGACCGCGCGTCGTATGTGGCTTGTCCGGTCGATGGGTGGCGGGTTTCCCATGAGGAGCGCACCCGGCTGGGCGTGCTGCGCATGGTGGACGTGCCGTGTCCCGCCTTCGCGAAGGAGGCGCGGCGGGCGCTGAAGCTGTATACGGAGTATCTTCGCCTGAAGTCGCTGGGCGACGACGAGTACCTCGCCCACGCGCTCACCGGCTGCCCCTACGTGGACACGACCGCGCGCAGCTTCGCCGGGCAGAAAGCGGCGTGGCTGCGCGGCGCGGCCGCGTTTTCGCTGCCCGGAGACTGGACGCTCGCGCTGACGGCGGACAGCTTCGCGGCGTACCGGCGCTTCCTCTCCCTGCCGCTCGACGCGTTCCAGCGCGAAGCCACGTTGAACCTGCCCGCCTTCGCCCGCCCCGCCGGGCGCATATGCATCGGAAACGCCGGCTGCCCGCGCCTGTTCCCGGACAGGCCGCTGCTCTCCAAGCTTCTTGCGCGCGCGAAGGAACAGGGACTGAATGTCACGATCGTCCTTCCCCCAGTCTCGGAAAACGCCGTCCCGGAAACGGAACGCCTGCTCGCCTGTCTCGATACCACCAACGCCGACGAGCTCTGCGTGAACGATCTGGGCGCCCTGGCGCTCGCGCGGAAAACCCACCTCACCCCCACCCTCGGCATCCAGCTGAACCGCCGCCGTAAAGACGCCCGCCTCCCCTACAAAACCGGCTGTCGCGGCGCACGGACTTCAGAAACGCCGCGCTCATCTGACCCTTCGGACAACGTGTCCGCGACGCTTTCCGGCGTTCAACCGGCTTCCTGCGAAACCGGCTGGCAGAATGCCCTGCCGCTGCTTTCGCGGAACGGACTGGACGACGCCGACTTCCGCGAATGGCTGGCGGAGCTGGGCGTGACGCGCTTCGAATATGAGGCCTGCGGCTACGCGCCGTCCATCGCGCCCGGCAGGCATAGCCTGCACCTGCCGTTTTACCAGACCAACACCTCCCATGCCTGCCCGCTGGCCGCCGCCTGCTTCGGCCTTGACCCCGGTCAGGATGTGCCCGACTGCCGCCATATCTGCGAAACCCGCGCCCGTCTCTACCCGGACGAGCTGCACATGGTCGGCCGCTACAACTCCCTGTTCGCCCTCGACCCGAACATCCTCGCCAGCCCCGCCCCTCTTTCGCGCCTTCTGGCATCCGGCGTCGACCGGATTGTGGTGAATCTGCTGTAGTGTCTCCGCAATCCGGCGCTTGGCGAGAAGCCTTCCAGACAGAAACGGAGCCGTCCATCCGCATGGAAACCGGCTCCGTTTTTGTACCCCGCTCCCGCCCTTGAAACGCGGGCGGAAATATGATATGATAGGGAGGGGAGATTTGGTAAAGGAAGTGGCGGCTGGGGATGGCGTTTTGTACGTTTGAGGACGGGAACGCGATGTTTGGGTCGACGCCCGTCGAGAACATGTTCATATTGGAGTACATGCCCGCCGCGCCGGGGGATTTTGTGCGCGTATATCTATACGGGCTGATGCTCTGTCATCATCCGGAGATCGACGAGGGGTTAGACGCGGTGGCGAAGGCGCTGCGCATCGAGCCGGAGGCGGTTTTGAGCGCGTACCGATACTGGGAACGCGAGGGGCTGGTGGTGCGGCTTTCGGACAATCCGCCCACGTATTCCTATGTGCCCCTGAGCCGCATGACGGGCGCGGGCGAGCCGATGGACGAGGTATACCGCTACCGCAACTTCAATCAGGAGCTTCAGCAGGCGCTGCCGGGCATGGTGCTGGAAAGCCACGAAATTCGCATGGCGAACGACTGGCTGGACGTGATGCATCTGAAGGAGGACGTGATTCTTCTGATGGTGCGCGCCGAGGTGAAGCGCCGGGGGGACAGGCTTCCCGCGCCGCGGACGCTTTTCAAGCGCCTGAACGAGACGGCGCAGGAATGGGCGAAGGCGGGCATTTCGTCGGTGACCGAGGCGGAGGAGTATCTGAAGCGCGCGGGCGACGCGGCGAAGTGCGCGCAGAGCGTCGTGCGGCAGTTTGGCCTGAGCCGTCAGCCCACGAAGGACGAAATCGATCTGGCCGAAAAGTGGACGGAGCAGTGGGGGCTTTCGCGCGAGGAGGTCGTTTCCGCGTGCGCGGAGACGGTAAAAAGCAGCAACCCGTCGTTCGCCTATCTGGACAAGATTCTGGAATCCCGCCGCACGGGCGGCGAGGACGAGGGCGACCGGTCGTGCGTGAAGAAGCTGCTTACGCACCTGGGCGTTTCGTCGCGGCCCACGCCGGCGCAGCTGGAATCGTATAAGACCTTCCGAAACTGGGGATTTGAGTTTGCCGCCATCGAGCAGGCGGCGATCTGGTGCGGCGAAAACAACCGGCGCACGTTTGACGACATCGGCCGTAAGCTGGAGCAGTGGAAGAAGATCGGCGCGTTCACGCTCTCCGAAATCGAGGAGGAGCGCCGCGTGCAGAAGCAGTACACGGACATCTGCCTGAACGTGTTCGAGCGCTGCGGCATCGACAAAAAGGTGACAAAGACCGACATCGGGCAGGTGCGCATCTGGACGGCGCTGGTGGAGCTGGAAACCGTGCTGTTCGCCGCCGAGTGCGCCAGAGGAACCGACGCGCCGATGAAATACATAAACAAGCTGATTTCCTCGTGGAGCGCGCAGGGCATTCGCACGCTGGAGGAGGCGCAGAAGGCCTCCCAGCAGCACAAGGCTTCCTTTGCGCCCGCTGCGGCGAAGCCCGGACAGGACTACGCCCAGCGCGAGGTGACGGAGGACGAATTTGAGAACGGGTTCTACGTCGATTTGATGAACCGTGGAAAGGCGGAAAAGGCATGACGCGCGAGGACGCGATTCGCAGACTGAACGGGGAATACGACCAGAAGCAGGTGCGCCATCTGACGGAGCTGCGCGCGCGCGAGGCTGAAATCGCGGCGAAGAGCCCGGAGATCTGGCAGCTGGTGTCCGCCCGCGCGGCGCTGCCCGCCGCCAGCCTGAAGCTGGCCATGAGCGACCGCAAAAACGCCCGCGCCATCGCGGACAAAATGCGCGAGGAGGGGCTTCGGCTGAACCGCGAGATTCGCGCGAAGCTGGTGGACGAGGGGTATCCCTCGGACTTCCTTTCCATGCAATACGACTGCCCCGTGTGCCGCGACAGCGGTTACGTGGGCGACGGCGTGCCCGCGCGCGCCTGCGCGTGCTACGAAAAGCGTCTGCGCGAGCTGATGCGCGAAAGCGACGGCGTGGCGGCGTTTGACACGCAGAACTTCGCCGCCTTCGACGAAACACGCATCCCGGACGAGCCGATCAAAGAGGGCGGCGTGAGCCAGCGGGCGTACACGCTGCGCCTGCGCGACCTGTGCGAGGAATACGCCGACCTGTATCCGAACACCGTGAAGCCGAACCTCATTCTGATGGGCGAGGCGGGGCTGGGCAAGTCGTTCCTTCTGAACTGCATCGCGGAACGCGTGGAATCCCGCGGCTACGCGGCCACGCTGATCACCGCCTACAAGCTGTTTGAGGTGATGCGCGAAAGGCATTACCACATGGACGCGGACGAGGGCGAGTTTGAAAGGCTTTCGAACTGCGAGCTTCTGCTGATTGACGACCTTGGCTGCGAGCCGATGCTCAAGAATATCACGCAGGAATACCTGTTCATCCTGCTCAACGACCGGCTGCTGAAGAACCGGCACACGGTGATCGCCACCAACCTCACCCCGCCGCTTCTGAAGGAGCGCTACGGCGAGCGCATCATGTCCCGCCTGTCGGACACGAAGGCGTGGGATCACTGCCGCCTGATGGGAAAGGATCTGAGGCGCGCATGACGGACGCGGAGAGGGCAGTCTATGCCTTTCTGGACGAAACGGGAATCGCGTACCATTCGCTTTCGCACGCGCGCGTGAGCGTCATCGAGGACTGCCTGCCCATCGCGGAAAGGCTGGGCGGCGTGGTGCCGCGAAACTATTTCCTCGCGCCGCGCAATCAGAGCGAATTTTATCTTCTGCTCGCGCATCCGGACAGCGTGTTCCGCACATCCTCGGTAAGCAGGCAGGCGGGCGCGTCGCGGCTGATGTTCGCGCCGGAGGCCGCGCTTTTGCGCCTTCTGCACACGCATCCCGGCGCGGTCAGCCCGCTGGGGCTGCTGTTCGAAAGCGCGAAGGACGTGCGCCTGCTGGCCGACCGGCGGCTGCTGAACGAGGAAACGCTCGTGTTCCATCCGCTGGAAAACACCGCCTCGGTCGCAATGCGCGGGGAGGACTTCTTTGGAACGTTCCTGCGCGCCGTATGCAAACCATATACCCTCGTGGATATGGAACAGAAGGGAGACATCCATGCGTAAGCAAAAAAACGCGATCCGGCGCGCGTCGTTCGTCATAAAGGAAAACCGGCTCATCCTGTTCGGCGCGCTGGTCATGCTGGCGTGGACGCTGTGGGAGGGCGCGGTGCGCTATGAAGCGGTGGACGGCGTCACGAAGGCGTATTTCGGCCTGGTGCGGGAGGGCGACATCACGCTCCGGCGCGCGCTCGAAAACCTGTGGAACACGCCCGAGGCGCGCAGCGACCTTCTGAGCTTCGTCTATCTGGCGCTGACGGCCGTGTTTTCGGTCGTCTGCCTGTTCCTGCGCAAAAAGTGGAAGGCGGGCTTCGCGATCATCCCGCTGTGCGCGCTGGTGCTCGCCTACCGACCGGCGACGAACCCGATTCTGCGCGCGCTGAACCTGTTTGAGCTGATTAAGGACGTTTCCGCGGTCTCCGTCGCGCTCGGCGCGGCGGTGAACATCGTCTCCGCCTTCCCGCGGCGTAAAAAGAAAACGCCGGTGAAACAGCTTTCCGGCAACAAAGCGTATGAATGGGAGATCAAATCCGTCCCAGCGCCAAAGAAGGATCGCTTCGGCTCCCCGCGCACCCACGTGCCCCGCCGGACGGAGCACGGCAAGACGGACAGAAAACGAAGCAGGGGGTGAACGCATGCTCACGAAGAAGCTACCGGTGGGAATCGACAGCTTTGAAAAGCTGCGCCGCGAGGATTTTTACTATGTAGATAAGTCGAGGATGATCGTCGACCTCATGGCTAACTGGGGCGAGGTCAACCTTTTCACGCGCCCGCGCCGGTTCGGCAAGACGCTCAACATGAGCATGCTGAAGTGCTTTTTTGAGATTGGAACAGACAAGAGCCTTTTCGATGGACTGAGGGTTTCTGAAGAGAAGGAGCTCTGCGAGAAATACATGGGGAAATACCCCGTGGTATTCGTTTCTCTCAAGGACGTGGATGGGCTGACATTCGAGGACGCATATGACATGCTTCGGGAGATCATCCGGAAGGAATGTGTCCGTCTTCAGTT
>SFHK01000075.1 GCA_004556395.1 Clostridiales bacterium | reverse complement strand
TACACCCCCTCGGGCGACGGGGTGCGAGAGGGTTGCGACCCTCTCGCGCTCTCCCGGGGATGGTTCGGCGGGAATTTCGATTTCCGACGATGCAGGAAACAGCTTCGGTGGAGATGCTGGTTTTCGGCGGCGCGAAGGACTGTTCGGATGAGGATTTCGTTTCCGGCGACGCGGGCGTGGGGCGCTCCGCTCCCCTACGTCCCCTCGGGTGACGGGGTGCGAGAGGGTTACGACCCTCTCGCGCTCTCCCGGGGCTGTTCTATGAAGGTTGGGATTTTGGACGAGATGGGAATTTTCTTGCATTCCTTCTGGCATTTCGCGTTTGCCGGTGCCCCTGCGGCGTTTATTCTCGCGCGGCTTTCCGTCTACGCCAGCGCCCAGCGGTCTACGTCGAACATGCCGTGGGTGGTGAGTTTCAGGTGGGGGATGACGGGGAGGGCCATGAAGGAAAGCGTCATGAACGGGTCGATGCCGCGCTGCGCGCCGAGGGCGTAGGCGACGGCTTTGGCGCGCTCCAGCTTTTCGTTCACGGTTTCGAGGGGCTCGTCGCTCATGATGCCGGCGACGGGCAGGCTCAGTTCGGCAACGACTTTGCCGCCATCCACCACGCACACGCCGCCCTTCATTTCTAAGATGCGGTTCACGGCGAGCGCGAGGTCGCGGTCGCAGGTGCCGATGGCGATGACGTTATGGGAGTCGTGGGAAATGCTGCTGGCCAGCGCGCCGGACTTCAGGCCGAAGCCCTGCACGTAGCCGAGGCCGACGTGGCCGGTGTTATGATGCCGCTCGACCAGCGCCATTTTGGCGACGTCGCGCGGCGCGTCATAGCCGTCGGCGGTTCCAAGGTTGGGGGTGATCAGCTCGTGCGCCTTCACGCCCATCATGGGCAGCGTTCCGGCGGCGAGGCGTTCCTCGGTGACGAAGGGCGCGCGGAACGTGTCGTGCGCGCGGGCGGACAGGCCCTCCTCCACCTTCGGCTGTTCCATGATCACGTTTTCGCCGTCGAAAACCTCTCTTCCGCGCTTGAACACCTGAAGCACGTTGAACGAGCGGAAGTCGTCGAACACCACCATGTCCGCAAGGTACCCGGGCGCGATTGCGCCCTTGTTGTTCAAAAGGAAATAGCGCGCGGCGTTGTGGCTGGCCACCTTGATGGCGATGACGGGATCCACGCCGCGGGCGATGGCTTCCTTTATAATATAGTCGATGTGTCCGCCGGTCAGAAGGTCGATGGGATGCTTGTCGTCGGTGGCGAACATGCAGCGGGACTCGCGCGCCTGCGTCAGAATCGGCGCGAGTGCCTTCAGGTTCTTGGCCGCCGTGCCCTCGCGGATCATGATAAACTGCCCCAGCCGCAGCTTTTCCAGCGCGTTTTCGAACGTGTAGCACTCGTGGTCGGAGTACACGCCCGCGGCGATATAGGCGTTCAGCTCTGCGCCGGACAGGCCGGGCGCGTGGCCGTCGATCTTCTTGTGATGCGCCTGGCTGGCGAGAATCTGCGAAATGGCGAACGGGTCGGCGCGGGTCACGCCCACGTAGTTCATCATCTCCGCCAGACCCAGCACGCGCGGATGGGCGTACCATTCGTCGATGGCGCGGAAGTCGAGCTTCGCGCCGCTTTCGTCCATGTCGGTGGCGGGCACGCAGCTGGGCAGCATGAAATGCACGTCCAGCGGCAGCCCCTCGGTGGCCTCCATCATGTAGCGGATGCCGTCCACGCCCATGACGTTGGCGATTTCGTGCGGGTCGCAGATGACGGTGGTCGTGCCGTGGCGCACGACGGCGCGCGCGAACTCCGCGGGCGAGACCATGCTGCTCTCCAGATGAATGTGCGCGTCGATCAGACCCGGGCACACGAATTTGCCGCTCACGTCCACCTCGCGCACGCCCTCGTATTCGCCCACGCCGGCAATCAGCCCGTCGGACACGGCGATGTCGCCCACGCAGAATTCCGAGGAAAACACGTTCAGATACGTGGCGTTTTTCAGCACCAGATCGGCCTTCATCCGCTTCGCGGCGACGTTCACCAGCTTCTGCTTCTTCGCAAGCTTTCTCGCGACCTTCTCCTCCGTACGCTCACCCATGTAGCCCATAAACCGCGCCCTCCTTTTAAATTTTTCGCATTATATCATATTTGTATCGCCCTGTAAACACGAACCCGCGCGGAGATTGCGTTACGCGCGCGGAAATGCTATAATGATTGCGCAAACATCGCCGCTTCGGGGAGGAATTTGCATGGATCGATTTGCAATGGGACGCTTCGCCGCTTCTCTGCGCGCGGATCGCGGCTTGTCCGCGGACGACCTCGCCTGCTTCATCGGCTCCACGCCGCGCAGGCTTCTCGCGCTGGAAAACGGCCGCGGCATGCTGCCGCCGGATTCGTTCCGCGCGCTGGCGGACTATCTGAACGTATCCATCGCCGAGCTTTTCGCAGGCCGCCGGTTCACCGGGACCGACGCGCCGGAGGACGTTTCCGACGCGCAGGCGGACGCGGACAGCTATCTGCGCTTCTGCGCCGCGTGCCGGAGCCCGCGCATACGCCTGCGCCGCGCCGCGGCGGCGCTGATCGACGGATTTCTGATTGTCTTTTTGTGGGGCGTGCTCGTGGCGCTCCTGCAGGGCTGGGACACGATCGCGCCGGCCTGCGTCATGCTCGCTCTCTGGCTTCTGCACGACGCGACCGGCCGGTGCAGCGCCGGCAAATACATCCTGCGCCTGCGCATCGTGAACGCGCGCACGCTCGCGCCCGCGTCCCTGTGGCGGCGCGTCGTGCGCAACCTGCCGCTTCTGCCCTGTTCGATGCTCGCAAGCCCCATCCTGTTTTTCACCGGCGGCCGCCGCACGGGCGACCTGCTGGCCGGAACGTATGTGGTGGACAAATCCGTGCGGCGGCTCGGCGGCACGGGACTTGCGCCCCTCGCGAGCGCCCGGCGCGGCCGAACGCTGGTCATTTGTCTTGTTCTGGTTCCCGCGCTGCTGGCAGCCGCGTCGCTCGTCATCCTGCCGCGCTACGCCGTTTCCTCGGGCGCGTACGACGCCGCGCTGAACGCTTTGCGCAGCGACCCCCGCTGCGCGGAAGCCCTCGCGGCGGAGGAGGAAGCCGAGCTGACCGGCGTCCGTCTCAGCGTGACGAACGCCGGTACGCGCATGCGGCTGACCATCCTCGTGAACGAACGCTCCTTTGAAGTCACGCTGGAACGCCGGGACGGCGGCTGGCATGTCATCGCCATAAACGGCGTCGCCCGCGGGGAGACCTATTTCACGCGGAATCGCCCGGTACGCGCGCTGAGAACCGTTTGTTCCCGAAACGCGGAACCGTCCGTTTCACAGTGCGCGCTCTGAACGCGGAAGCATGCCCCTCGACGTGCGCTCGGAATGCGAAACCGCTTCTCCCTCAACACATCCTCCGAAAAGCTCCGGCGGCGTGACCGCGCAGAACGCGCGCATCCAGCCGCCGGAGTTCTTCAGGCAACGCCGCACAAATGAGGTGGTCGGCCGGCGAATGGATTTTTCGACCGATGCAAATGCAAATTTCGAAGGTTTACTGGAAGTAAATCGAGGAATTTGCATGCCGCAGATGGCGGAAAAGACATCGCCCGACGCGCCGCCGAATTGTGCGGCGGCGCCTTTATTGAAAATCCATTTCCTCCGCCTCGTAGGCGTAGAGATTCCCGTAGCTCCAATTGTAATCGCTGCCGTTGTGGCGGTCGAAGGTCATCCACACGTATTTCGTCCGGTTCCCGCAGGGCACGGGCATGAGACTGCCCCAGCCGCGGAAGCCGCCGTCGTCAAAGTCGCACGTCAGGCGCTGGAAATGCGAAAAATCGCCCAGCGGATACACGCGATATTCCGCGCGCGCCTTGAAATCGGAGCCGCACACCAGCGCGCGCCGCCCGCGAATGCGCACCATCAGCCCGCCGGTGTTCTCGCCGCTCTCGGTGTGGCACACGTGCCGATAGCCGGAAAACGGCTCGTCGGACTCGAACAGAAAATACCGGTACCCCGCGCCCTTCACGCTGCGGCAGATGGTCATGTACCACTTGCCGCGCTCGCGGTCGTAGGTGAAATCGGGATCCTCGTCGCCCGTCTTCGCCAGCCACAGCGTGTCGTCATCCAGCTCCGCGACGCTCGCGCCGCGCCAGCCCGCCTGCACGGACAGCACGTCGTCGGACGCGGAAGCCCGCGCCGCGCCCACCTTTCCGCACGCGCAATCCTCCGTCCGCGCCAGCCCGCCGGCCATCTCCGCAACGCGCCCGCCCGCCTGCGCGGACAGTACTTCGTCGGACGCAGAAATCCGCGCCACGCCAGCCTGTACAGACAGCACGTCGTCGGACGCAAAAGCCCGCGCCGCACCAGCCTTTCCACACGCGCATTCCTTCGTCTGCGCCAGCCCGCCGTCCATTTCCGCAACGCGCCAGCCCGCCTGTACGGACAGCACGTCGTCGGACGCAAAAGCCCGCGCCGCGCCCACCTTTCCGCACGCGCAATCCTCCGTCCGCGTCTGCCCGTCGGCCATCTCCGCCCCGCGCCAGCCCGCCTGCGCGGACAGCGCGTCGTCGGACGCAAAAGCCCGCGCCGCGCCCACTTTTCCACACGCGCATTCCTCCGTCTGCGCCTGCCCGCCGTCCATCTCCGCAACGCGCCCGCCCGCCTGCGCGGACAGCACGTCGTCGGACGCGGAAGCCCGCACCGCGCCCACCTTGCCGCAAGCGCAATCCTCCGTCCGCGCCAGCCCGTCGGCCATTTCCGCGCCGCAATCGCCCGCCTGTACAGACAGCACGTCGTCGGACGCAGAAGTCCGCGCCGCGCCCACCTTGCCACACGCGCAATCCTTCGTCTGCGCCAGCCCGTCGGCCATCTCCGCAACGCGCCAGCCCGTCTGCGCGGACAGCACGTCGTCGGACGCAAAAGCCCGCGCCGCGCCAGCCTTTCCACACGCGCAATCCTCCGCCTGCGTCAGCCCGTCGTCCATCTCCGCAACGCGCCCGCCCGCCTGCACGGACAGCACGTCGTCGGACGCGGAAGCCCGCGCCGCGCCCACCTGTACAGACAGCACGTCGTCGGACGCAAAAGCCCGCGCCGCGCCCACCTTTCCACACGCGCATTCCTCCGTCTGCGCCTGCCCGTCGGCCATTTCCGCAACGCGCCCGCCCGCCTGCACAGACAGCACTTCGTCGGACGCAGAAATCCGCGCCACGCCAGCCTGTACAGACAGCACTTCGTCGGACGCAAAAGCCCGCGCCGCACCAGCCTTTCCACACGCGCAATCCTTCGTCTGCGCCAGCTCGCCGTCCTTCTCCGCGCCGCTCGTCTGTATGGGCAGCCCGCCGTTCGAAACGTCGGAGCCCGGCTTCTGCGCCTCCATCAGCGTCGCGTCCAGCACGGTGATGCCGAAGCGCGGGTCGCCCGCGCTCGTTCCGTGGCACAGGATGTGCCCGTGGGAGAACGCCGTCGCCCAGAACAGCCACTCGCGCCTTTCCCGGTGATAGATCAGCGAAATCGCCACGTCCGCGCACCAGCGCCCGTCGCCGTAGTCGAAGAAGATCGCGCCCTCGGGCCGCAGCTCGCACGTGGACGGGTTCCACGAAACCACATACTGATACGCGCCCGCCTGCAAGCGCGACGACAGCGTCAGAAACAGCCGCCCGTTTTCCAGAATCGGCGTGCCGTCCTCATAGCGCACGGGCTTCATATCGGCGTGGCTGAGCCCGCCGTCCAGAAAGCTCTCCGCGCGCGATACCGCGGCGCGCCCGCCCGCGGGCAGAGCGACGTACAGCGACACGCCCGCGTTCATAAACGCGCTCCGGCGGCAGATGTCCGAAAACCCTTCGGCCTGAATCGTGCACACGAACTCGCGCCCCAGCGACACATCGAAAAACGCCCCGTGCGCGCTGACGAACAGCAAGCCGCCCGGCGTGAACGCGCGCGTCCCGTGCCGCACAACGCCCAGCGAACGCCCGCCCACGAATTCCTCGTGGCACACGCAAACCTCCGCGCCCGCGCGCTCCACAAACACGCAAAGCCCCGGCGCGTCCGCCGCCGTGTACGGCGATCCTCGCCCACTCCGCACGGCAAATTCCAACCCCACGCGCGCCCCCTCGCCGTCCAGCGCGTCCACGCATACCTCGCTGGACGCATACGGGAAAAACCGCCCGATCAGCCGCGCCCGCTCGCCCGGCTCGTCCGCCGAAAACGCAATCCGGCCGTCCTCCACCTTCTCGCCCAGCGCCGCTCCAACCTCGCGCACAATCGGATAAGGCTCGCCCCGGTCGGTGTGCGGCCAGTCCTTGCAAAAGCTCATCTCGCACAGCTTCATACGCAGAGAACGATAAGGATTGATCGAAAACAGCCGGTGAAAATACAGCTCGTATGCGTTTTCCATAGAAATCGTCCCCTCCCCGAATCACCCTCCGGCATTACCGCCGTCCCCTGAATATCCATCCGAACACAAATCCGCGTCGCTCCCGGCGCGTTCGCCGTTTCGGCGGTATCCATCTAAACGCGCCCTCGCGTCGTCTTCGCAATCAGCGCCGCGATCAAGCACGTCCGCCGCAGGCGGCACATCTCTCGCCGTTTCGCCGATTTCCCGAATGCACCCGCATCGTTTCCTTGAACAGCGCCGCGCCGAACCACATCCGCCGCAGGCGGCAGTCGTCACCCGCCGTCTCCGCGGTGTCCCAAACACACTCGTATCGTCTCCACGAACAGCGTCACGCCAAACCACGTCCGCCGCAGGTGGCAGCGCGTCATCGTGTGTGTGCTATTTCTCCGCCGCGACCTCCACCAGCACGTTCACCGTCTCGCCGGTATATATGCGAACGCTCACCAGCGTCGTTCCCACGGACAGCGCGCGAACGGCGCCGGTTTCGTCCACCTCCGCCACGGCCGGGAGCGTGGAATCATAGAGGAACGCCGTCTGCGCCTCGCCGGAGCAGCGCGCGTGCAGCGCGGCCGTCTCGCCGGGCGTCAGGCGCAGATAGGCCTGAAAGCGTCCGCCGTTGGGAAGCGGTTCCGCGTCCACGGTCAGGCCGCGCGGCGCTTCGACGACGCGAATCGTCATGGAGTCGGTCAGAAGGCTTCTCGTCGTCGCGCGCACGGTGGTCGTGCCGATGGCGACCGCCGTCAGCTCGCCGTTTTCGTCCACGCTCGCCACGGCCTCGTCGTCCGTCGTCCACGAGACCATGCCGCCCGCGCCCTCGTTCATCCGGTAGGAAAGCCGCACGCGGTCGCCCTCGCCCACGACTCGCTCGCGCCCGGAGAGCGCAAACTCGGTCGGCGCGGGATGCACCTCCAGCGTAAGCGACGCCTTCACGCCGTTTGCGATCGAGGCCGTGACCGTCGCGCTGCCCACCGCCTCGGCGGCGATTTCGCCGGTTTCCCCGTTCACGGAAAGGATTTCGGGTTGGTCGGAGACATACGTCACCCGCCCCGCGCCGTTCTGAAGCGCGCACGTCAGCCGCGCGCGGTCGCCCACGCCCAGCGTGCCGCCGGAGAAGCTCAGCGAAAGCGCGTCGGCGAAGGGCTTCACCTCGATCCCCGCGTCCACGTACACGCCGCCCACGCGGGCGCGCACGACCGCCAGCCCCGGCTTCAGACCGGTGACGTAGCCGCCCCCGTCCACGCTGGCCGCGGGATCGTCGCCCATGATTTCGAACGTCGCGGGCAGGTCGGAGCCGTTCACATACACGCGCGCCTGCTCGCCCGCGGCGATTTCGGCACGGTCGGGAATCAGCAGAAGCCCCTCGGGCCGCGCCAGCACGGTGGCGCGACAGCAGGCGTATTCGCCGTTGGGCGTAATGGCGTACAGATCGGCCTCGCCCTCGCGAAGCGCCGTGACGAACGCGCCGTCCGACCCCAGCACCACGTCCGGATTCATGCTCACCACGGTGTATTTCCCGCTGCCGCCCACGCACCGCGCGGGCACGGCCATCGTGCCGCCGGCGTAGAGCGTGATCGCGCCGTCCGTCTCAATGGAGGTCGAGCCCGGCAGCACCTCGACGACGCAGTTCGTGTAATTCCCGCCGGAGGCCTGCGCGCGAATCACGGCGGTGCCCGGCTTCACAGCCGTCACCACGCCGCTCTCGTCCACGCGCGCCACGTTCCCGTCGCTGCTGGTGAACGAAACGGTCTCGCGATAGCCGCCGTTCAGCGTCGCTTCCAGTAAAAATGTCTCGCCGTCGTAAACCTGCGTTTTGTACGCGTTCAGCTCCACCTTCGCGGGCGCGGGCATCACGACGGTCACGCTGCATTCCGCCGTCTTCCCGTTGTACGTCGTGCAGGTGATCACGCATTTTCCAACGCTCACGGCCGAAATCACGCCGTCCCTGTCCACGACCGCCACGTCCTCGTCCGACGACGTCCATGTAACGCCGCCTGTGCCGCTGATCTTCGGCTTCAGCTGATACGTCTGCCCCAGCGCCAGCTTCCCGCTCTTCGCGCCCAGCCTCACGCGCGTGGGCGGGTTCTTCACCGATACGGCAATGTCCACGCTCCCGTCCGAAAGATATACGCGAATGGACGCACTGCCCTTCGAAAGCGCCCGAAGCTCGCCCGTCTCCGAAATGGCCGCGCACTGCTCGTTCGTGGAAGCAAATAACGGCGCGTCCTCGGAAGGCGCCAGGATCGTCCGTACCTCCCCAACGCCTAACCGCAGCGTCCCCGAAAGCGGCTCAATCCCCTCCTCCGCGTCGGCAATCACAATCGTATCGCCGTCCACACAGGCCACCCACCTCTCCGCTTCCTCCTCCGCCGCCGCGCAGACGCATAGCCCCAGAAGAACCAGAAGAACGCCGATCAAAACCCATTTGCGCATGAATCCATCCTCCGAAGTCCGATAAAAAACTCCCGCCCTCTCTCGAAAGCGTCCAAAATGCCCGTCCTCCGCCACGCCCAAAAGCGCCCGAAACCCGTTTCCGCACCCGCCGGAAGCCGCTCCCATTTCGACGAAAAAACAACCCCTCCACCAGAAAAACGCCTTTGCACCGTCGGAAATCCAAATTCCCGCCAGCCCCACGAGAGAGCGCGAGAGGGTCGCAGCCCTCTCGCACCCCGTCCCCCGAGGGGGTGTAGGGGAGCGGAGCGCCCCACGCTCGCGCCGTCGGAAACCAAATCCTCACTCGAACAGCCCTTCGCGCCGTCGAAAGCCAGCATCTCCACCGAAGCCGTTTCCTGCATCGTCGGAAATCCAAATTCCCGCCGAACCAGCCCCGGGAGAGCGCGAGAGGGTCACAACCCTCTCGCACCCCGTCACCCGAGGGGGTGTAGGGGAGCAGAGCGCCCCACGCCCACGCCGTCGGAAACCAAATCCTCATCCGAACAGCCCTTCGCGCCGCCGAAAACCAGCATCTCCACCGAAGCTGTTTCCTGCATCGTCGGAAACCGAAATTCCCGCCGAACCAGCCCTTTGCGCCGCCGAAAACCAGCATCTCCACCGAAGCCGTTTCCTGCATCGTCGGAAATCCAAATTCCCGCCGAACCGGCCCTTTGCGCCGCCGAAAACCAGCATCTCCACCGAAGCCGTTTCCTGCATCGTCGGAAATCCAAATTCCCGTCAAACCAGCCCTCGGGAGAGCGCGAGAGGGTCGCAACCCTCTCGCACCCCGTCACTCGAGGGAGTGTAAGGGAGCGGAGCGCCCCACGCCCACGCCGTCGGAAACAGCGTCCTCAAAAGGACAACCTGCTTCGTCGGGAACCAATTTCTCCACCAGAACAGCCCCGGAGAGCTCGAGAGGGTGTGAACCCTCTCGACTTCCAATCGATCCCGGCGACCTGCGCGGCGGGATCGTGCTGATTTTTTCGGAGGGGAGCTTGCCCCCCGGAGAAAAAATCGCTTCCTTGCAGATTCCGCGCCCGGAAATCCGCAGGATTTCAG
>SFHK01000013.1 GCA_004556395.1 Clostridiales bacterium | reverse complement strand
GTCGTCATCCGTAAAATATCCATGGGAAACGTATATTTTATCAGACGTCCACGCATACGAATCGCCTCTGTAGCGGGTGCTTATCACACCATCCTCGCTTGCAAGCGACGAAATAGCGAAGAAGGACAGAATGGCGCATATCGCAAGACTGACCGCAAGTTTCATACCGTGTCCGCATTTCATCCTTGAACCCTCCCATCTCCATTGCCACTATTTACATAACGAAGTATATCCGCCTGAGAAGCGGCGGTCAAGCGGCTCAATGTAAATTGGCCGCTCGCGGCGGTTCAAGCATTCCGCAATCGGAAAAGGCTGCAAAAGAACGATTCACGTTCTTTCACAGCCCGATTTTATTCTATCACATCTGCCCATTCAGGCGAAGCCCCACATACACGGACGGGCGCTGCAATACGGCGTTTTTCAATGCCTGCCCGGACACGCCTGCCGTCAGCTTCGCGCTCAGAAGCACCGTGCACACAAGAAACAAAAGCGCCATCAGCTTGTACAGGCTGTCCATCCTGCGATTCTTCACGACATAATTTCTCTTCCGCTGATTTCTGTAATTCATCGTCAAGCTCTCCTTCGTTCGTCTGTGTCTGCATTATAACAGAACATATGTTCGATGTCAAGTGTTTGGCGAAAATTTAAGGCAAATTATTTCGGTTCCCACTTGAACAGCACCACGCTGCCGATCATCAGCGCCAGCGCGATGAATTTTTGAACGCCGAACGGCGTTTTTTCGCTCTCCATGATGCCGAAGTAGTCGATCGCCGCGGCCACGAGCAGCTGCGCGATCAGGATTGTGGAAATGGCCAGCGTAGCGTTCAGCTCGTGAATCGCCAGCATCACCGTAATCGTAATCACCAGCCCCACCGCGCCGCCCAGCCAGTACGGCCACGGCACGCTGGGCAAGAGCTTCAGATTGCCCTTTCCAAAGAACCACATGGCCAGCGCCGACAGCACAAACGCCGTGCCCTGCACATACGCGTTTGACTCAAGCAAGCCGATTTTTTCCGAAAGGCGCGTGTTCATCACGCCCTGCACGCTCATCGCCGCGCCCGCAAGCGCCGCCATCAGAAATCCGAGCATAAAAAAATCACCCCCGCATACCATGCCCCTTCGGACGAAAAAGTATGCGGGAGCGACGTATCTCCCCTACGCCTCCTGCATGCGCTGAAGCGCGCCTTCCAGCGCAATGCGGCCGTGCGCATAGGTCAGGCCGCCCTGCAGATAGGCGATGTACGGCGGCCGAATCGGCGCGTCCGCGGACAGCTCGATCGACGCACCGGACACGAACGTGCCCGCAGCCATGATCACCTGATCCTGATAGCCGGGCATGTCCCACGGCTCCGGAACCGCCTCCGCGTCCACCGGCGAATCCATCTGGATGGACTGGATGAAGCGAATGAGCTTGCCCGCGTCCTCGAAACGAATCGCCTGAATGATGTCGCCGCGCGGGTCGTCGTATTTCGGATGCACGGCGTAGCCCAGCTTCTCGAACACGCGTGCGAACAGGCAGCTTACGCGAAGCGCCTGCCCCACGATGTGCGGCGCGAGGAAGAAGCCCTGATAGAACGGCTGATACCCGCCCGCGTAGGAACCCACCTCCGCGCCGATACCGGGCGAGGTGAGCCGGTTGGCAATTTTGTCCACGCACTCGGCGCGTCCGGCGATATAGCCGCCCGTGGGCGCAAGCCCGCCGCCGGGATTCTTGATCAGCGAGCCCGCGAACACATCCGCCTTCGGCTCGTGCGTGCCCGTGAATTCGCCGTAGCAGTTGTCCACCATCACGTTTACGCCGGGATGCGCGGCATGAATCCGCTCGATCATGCGGTCGATCTCGTCCACGCTCAGCGACGGCCGCCAGTCGTATCCGCGCGAGCGCTGAATGAGCACCAGCTTCACGTCCGGCGTGATCGCGTTCAGTATGCCCTCTTCGTTCAGCGCGCCATTCTTCAGCTCCACCTGCTTATAGCCGATGCCGAAGTCCTTCAGCGAACCGGAGCCCGCCTCGCCCGCGATGCCGATGACCTCTTCCAGCGTGTCATACGGCTTGCCCGCGGCGGACAGCAGGGTTTCGCCCGGCCGAAGCATGCCGTACAGGCACAGCGCCAGCGCGTGCGTGCCGGAAGCGATCTGCGGACGCATCAGCGCCTTCTCCGCGCCGAACACCTCCGCGATGATCTCGGACAGCGCGTCGCGGCCAATATCGTCGTAGCCGTAGCCGGTCGTGGGCGCAAAGTTGCGCGCGGAGACGCGGTGCTTCTGAAACGCGCGCAGCACGCGCCGGGTGTTCTCGGTTTCAATCGCGTTCAGGCGCTCGAATACGGGCGCAAGCTCCTTTTCAGCCTCGCAAATGAGGGCTTCGTAGTTCTGCATGCCGGATTCCTCGATTCTTTTCCTGTATTTACAAGCCTTGATTACATTTTCTCTTTTTCGATATGGTCTACATTCTGTTTCCATCTGTTCCCTGCTTTGATAAGCAAGGGAATAGTCGCTACGCGCTCGTCGCTTTCAGCGATTTCATCGACTGTAAAATGCTCCCTATCGAATTCGTCATCCCATATAGGAAAACCGCCTTGCGTATAATTCATAATCAAATTCCAATTTCCCAACGGCTCTTGTTCTGCATGCCTACAGCGCCGCCGCGATTTCCTCCGCCAGCGCCGCCGCGGTCTTCCCCGCGGGCTCCAGCCACGTCACGCGCGGATCGGCGCGGAACCATGTCAGCTGGCGCTTGGCATAGTTGCGCGTGGCCGTTTTCATGCGGGCAATCGCGTCGGATATGGCGCAGTCCCCGCGCAGCCCGGCGGCGATTTCCTTATAGCCGATGGCCTGCACCGCCGTCGGATGCGCGTCCTCGCCCTCGTCGATCAGCCGCGCCACCTCGCGAATCAGCCCGCGCGCGATCATCTCATCTACGCGGCGGTTGATGCGTTCATACAGCACCTCGCGCGGCCAGTCGATGGCGAACAGCTTCGCGTCGAACGCGTTGGGCGTCCGCGCGTCGATTTCCTCCTGCCGCCTGCGCGTCATGCCCGTGAGCCGGTAGATTTCAATCGAACGAATCACGCGCCGCACGTCGCCCGCCGGATACCGCGCGGCCGATTCCGGGTCGACCTCAGCCAGCATCCCGTGCAGCCTTTCCTCGCCGCCGTCCTCCGCGGCGATCGCCTTCAGCTCCGCGCGCAGCGCTTCGTCCGCGCGCTCAGACAGGCGCATGCCCTTTGTGAGCGCGTTGATATACAACCCCGTCCCGCCGCAGAGCACCGGCACCTTCCCGCGCGTTTCGATTTCCTCAATCTCCGCGGAGGCCATCTCGCGATACCTTGACGCGTTAAACCGCGCGTTCGGCGGCAGCACGCGAATCATGTGATGCGGAACGCCGCCCATCTCGCGCTCGTCCGGCGCGGCGGACAGAATGTCCATGCCCCGGTATACCTGCATCGAATCGGCGGAAACCACCTCGCCGCCGATGCGCCTGCACAGCTCCACCGCCACGGCCGTCTTGCCGGACGCGGTCGGGCCGCACACGCCGATCAGTCGTTTTGCCATACGCGCTCCTACTGAACGCGCTTGAACATGCGTTCGATTTCGTATTTGCTCATCACGCGCAGCACGGGCCGGCCATGCGGGCACGTGGGCGGCGCGCCGGAGGTGGTCATCTGCTCGAGCAGCGAGCGAATCTCCAAGTCCGTCAGCCTGTCGCCCGCCTTCACAGCATGCTTGCACGAGGCCTGAATGATGCCCGCCATGCGCTTTTCCCGCTCAGCGGTCTTCAGGTGATCCAGCTCGTCAATCAGCTCGGTAAACAGCATGCGCATGTCCGACTGTCCCATCACGAACGGCACGGCGCGCACCTGAATGTCGCTCGCGCCGAACGCGTCAATCTCGTAGCCCGCCTCGGAGAGCAGCTCCTTCGACGAGAGCAGCACGTCCGCCTCGCGGCGCGATACGTGAATAATGTACGGCGCCAGCAGCTGCTGCGCGGCAATGCCGTCGTCCAGCATCGCCCGATACTTTTCGAAGTTCAAGCGCTCATGCGCCGCGTGCTGATCGATCATCAGGAAGTTGTCGCCGTATTCCAGCAGGATATAGGTGTTGAACAGCGTGCCGATCACGCGATATTGCGCCTTGGGCACCACCGTCTCCGGCATTTCCAGCTGCTCCGCCTTTTCCGGCTTCGCGGAAGCACCGACGCTCTTCACGGGCGCTTCTTCCTTCGCGGGAACATCCTTCGCCGCCGGAGCCATATTTTCAGAAACCGTCCCCGCCGCCGGAACAGACGGCTTCGGCACGAAACCACCCTCGCGAACCTCGCCCACCGGCTTCGGCACAAAACCGCCCTCGCGAACCTCGCTGACCGGCTTTGGCACGAACCCGCCCTCGCGAACCTCGCCGACCGGTTTTGGCACAAATCCGCCTTCGCGCACTTCGCCGGCCGGCTTCGAGACGTTCGTAAACCGGCTTGCCGCCGGGGCCTGCCACTGCGGCAGGGTGACGGCCGCGGACTTCTCCGCCTGCGCGGCGGGCGCGGGATCGATCATCTGATCCATCGCCGCCGTCACGCGCGTCACCGTCGTCTGTGGCATTTCGGGCGCGCGCGGCGCGGAAAACGAATTCATCATTGTCTCCGCCGCGAACGCCTTCTGGAACAGCGACTGCGCCGTAAGCCGGAACGCGGCCTCGTCGCGGAAGCGCACCTCCAGCTTGCTGGGATGCACGTTGATGTCCACGCTCTCCGGCGGCATGGTGACCGCCAGCGCGCACATCGGATACATGCCGATGGTCACGCGCCCGCGGCACGCTTCCTCCAGCGCCTGTGAAAGCAGCGGACAGCGAATCAGGCGGCCGTTCACAAAAAAGCACTGCTGCGCGCGCGTCGGCTTCGCTTCGTCGCCCACGCCGATGAGTCCCTTTACCGTAAACGCGCCCTCGGACGCGTTTACCTCCCGCAGCGCCTGCGCGCACTCGCGCCCGTACACGGACAGCGCCGCGTGGCGCACGTCGCCGTCGCCATAGGAGCGGTAAATCGTGCGGCTGTTCGCAATCAGCCGGAACGCCACGCCGGGATTGCCCAGAATCATGCGCTGCAAAAGCTCGTTAATCAAGCCCTGCTCGTATACCGGCCTTTTCAAAAACACCCTGCGCACGGGTACGTTGAAAAACAGGTCGCGCATCACAATCGTGGTGCCCTCCGGGCAGCCGGTTTCGCTCACGCCGATAAAGCGCCCGCCCTCGATTTCCACCTTCGCGCCCGCTTCCGCGTCCTTCGTGCGCGTGGTCATCGTCACGTGCGAAACCGCCGCGATCGACGGCAGCGCCTCGCCGCGGAAGCCCAGCGTGCGAATGTCGAACAGCCCGTCGGCATTCTTCAGCTTGCTCGTAGCGTGGTTTTCAAACGCCATTCGCGCTTCCGAGAAGGGAATGCCGCAGCCGTTGTCCGTTACGCGCAGATAGGAAATGCCGCCGTCCCGAATCTCCACGGTGATGCTCGTCGCGCCCGCATCGAGCGAGTTTTCAATCAGTTCCTTTGCGACGGACGACGGCCGCTCGACCACCTCGCCCGCGGAGATCTTGCCCACGGTGGCCGCGTCCAGTATGCGAATTGCCATTTAGATCCTCCGTGCCTTCTCACTCAGTCTGTACAGCGTGTTGAGCGCGTCGATCGGCGACATGCTCATCACGTCCATCTTTCGAATTTCCTCCACCAGCTCCATCGGCTGATAGTCGGTCAGCGCGATCTGCCGGTCTCCGGCGTTTTTTCGCTTGTCCAGAATCGTCTTGCCAATGGAGCCGCGCGCGTCGTCGTCCACCTCAAGCCGCGCCATGATCTGCCTCGCGCGCGAAATCACGCCCGCGGGCAGCCCCGCCAGCTTCGCGACCGCCACGCCGTAGCTCCTGTCCTCGCCGCCGGGCACCACCTTGCGCAGGAAGATCACGTCCTCGCCCTGCTCCTTCGCCGTTACGCGGTAATTGACCACGCCGGGCAGCTGCCCCTCCAGCACCGAAAGCTCGTGATAGTGCGTGGCGAACAGCGTGCGCGCGCCGCACTTCTCCCCGGCGATATACTCCACCGCCGCCCACGCGATCGAAAGCCCGTCGAACGTGGATGTGCCGCGCCCCACCTCGTCCAGAATCACAAGGCTGTGGCGCGTGGCGAACTTGAGAATCGTCGCCATTTCGCTCATTTCCACCATGAACGTGGACTGCCCCGCATACAGATCGTCGCTCGCGCCGATGCGGGTAAAAATGCGGTCGGTCAGCGAAATGTCCGCCTTTTCGGCAGGCACGAACGAGCCGACGTGCGCCATCAGCACGATCAGCGCCACCTGCCGCATGTAGGTCGATTTGCCCGCCATGTTCGGGCCGGTGATGATCATCACGCGCCCGTTTTCGTCCAGACGCGTGTCGTTGGGCACAAAGCGGTCGTGTCCAATGGCTTCCTCAACCACCGGATGCCGTCCGGCGACGATCTCATATCGCCCGTCGGTATTGATCTCCGGGCGCGCGTAGCCGTTTTCGTTCGCCGCCCGTGCCAGCGCGCACAGCGCGTCCAGCGTTTTAAGTCCCATCGCCGTCGCGCGAAGCCTCGTAAGCTCCGCCTTCAGCTTCTGCCTGAGCTCGACGAACAGATTGTATTCCAGCTTCACGGCGTTCTCGTCCGCGCCCAGAATCGTCTTTTCCAGTTCCTTCAGTTCATCCGTGATGAACCGCTCGCAGTTCGCCAGCGTCTGCTTGCGCACGTAGCGATACGGCACCAGCTCGTAGAACGACTTCGTGACCTCTATGTAATAACCGAACACGCGGTTATAGCCGATTTTCAGATTTTTGATGCCGGTGGCCTCGCGTTCCTTCGCTTCCAGCTGGGCAAGCCATTCCTTGCCGTCGCGCGAAGCCACGCGCAGCTCGTCCAGCTCGGCGCTGTAGCCGTTTTTGAAGATGCCGCCCTCGCGGATGATCAGCGGCGCGTCCTCGGAGATGGCGCGGTCGATTTCCTCCGCCAGCGTCTCCATCGGGTCGAGCTTCGCGCAGGTGTCGGCCAGAAGCCCGCATTGTCCGGAAAGCAGCTCGCGAATGCCCGGCACCGCCTTCAGTGAACGCAGAAGCGACAGGCAGTCGTGCGGATTCACCGTCTCATAGGCGATGCGGCTCAGAAGCCGCTCCACGTCGTACACGCCGTTCAGCGCGTCCGCAAGCCCGTCCAGAAGCATCGGTGCGTCCTTCAGCGTGGAAACCGCGTCCAGACGGCGCTCGATCTCCTCCTCGGAAATCAGCGGCTGCTCAATCCAGCTTCGCAGCATGCGGCTGCCCATGGCCGTCGAGGTCATGTCCAGCACGCCCAGAAGCGAACCCTTGCGGGACTGCCCGCGCAGCGTCTGCGTGAGTTCGAGATTCGCCATTGCCGTGCGGTCGAGCGCCATATAGCGCGTGTTGTCGTACGGCACGGCGGTCACAATGTGCAGAAGCGCGTTCTTTTGCGTCTCCGTCAGGTATTCAAGCAGCGCGCCCGCGGCGGCAATCGCCAGCCGTCCGGTATTCTCGGAATCGTAGCCGCCCTTCCCGAAATGCGCGTCCATCACCTTTTTCGCGCGCGCGTAGTCAAACGTCTCCTCGCCGCGCTCGGTAATGGCGTTCGGCAGGCGGGCGGCCATTTCCCGAAGAAGCGCCGCGTCGTTGGTCAGAATTTCCTTGGGGTCGATGCGCGCGATTTCGTCCGCCAGACGCATGCGCGCGCCCGCGAACTGATACAGATAGAATTCACCGGTGGATACGTCGGCAAACACGCAGCCCGCGCGGTCTTTGTGAAGCAGAAGCGCCATGATGTAGTTGGGCTTCTTCTCCTCCAGCATGCCCGCGTCAATCACCGTGCCGGGCGTGACCACGCGCGTGACGGCGCGCTCCACCAGCCCCTTGGACAGCGCGGGATCGGTCATCTGCTCGCAGATGGCAACCTTGTAGCCCTTTTCAATGAGCCGCGCCACATACACGTCCACCGCGTGATACGGCACGCCGCACATCGGCGCGCGCTCAGACAGGCCGCAGTCCTTTCCCGTCAGCGTCAGCTCCAGCTCGCGTGACGTCAGCACCGCGTCGTCAAAGAACATCTCATAGAAATCGCCGACGCGGAAAAACAGGAGCGCGTCCTTGTACTGCTCCTTGATGTCCAGATACTGCTGCATCATCTGTGAAAGCGCCATGCGTCCGTTTCCCCCGTATCCGCTAAATTGCCCGCGCGTCAGTTAACCTTGCTTCCGCACCCGTGGCAGGTCGCGCAGGAGCCCGAGCAGCCACCTTTGTCCTCAGAGGGCATTTCGCCGGTGACGATGAAGCGCAGAACCGAGTTCACCTCATCGATCAGCGTGGAAAACGCTTTCTGCGCCTGGTTGAGATGAATGATGTCGTCCACCATGTTCATGTGCTCCTGCCACGCCTGCATCTCGTCGGAAACCTGCTGAATCTTCACCCAGTCCTTGTCTCCCTGCGCGAGCATCAATTCCATCTGACGGCGCAGCTCCATGTATTTGCCCATCGCGTCGGCCGCCTCGGTGTTCTTCATCGCCTTGGCCTCCGCCGCCTTCAGCGTCAGATATTCGTCGCTGCGCTGAATCGCCTCGCCCAGCTCCCGCGTTTTCTCAAAAACCTCGTTCATGCGCTTATCCCTCCACCGCTTCTCCGCGCAGCGTGTTCTTGCCCGCGGAGGTAATCCGTACCGGAACCGTCTGGCCGATGCGCTCCGCGCTTCCGGGGAAGTTCACCATGTGCGCGCGGGGCGTTTTGCCGCCGATGGTCTGCTCGCTGCGCGTGGACACGGAATCCACCAGCACGGGCTGAATCCGCCCGATCTGCGAAGCCAACACCTCGGACGTAATCGACTGCTGAAGCGCGATCAGCCGCTGAATACGCTCCGTCTTTTCCTCCATGGAAACCGGGTCGTCCATCTCCGCCGCGCGCGTACCGGCGCGGGGCGAATAGATAAAGGTGTACGCCGCATCAAAGCGCACCTCGCGCACCAGCGACAGCGTGTCCTCAAACTGCGCTTCCGTTTCGCCGGGGAAGCCCACGATGACGTCCGTGGTCAGGCCGATGTCCGGCCGCACGGCGCGCAGACGCCTGACGAGCGAAAGGTATTTTTCCCGGTCATAGTGCCGGTTCATGCGCTTCAGAATTTCATCATTGCCCGCCTGCACGGGAAGATGAAGGTTCGGCATCAGATGCCTAAGCTCGCCGTAGGCCGCGATCAGCTCGTCCGACAGATCCTTCGGATGCGAGGTCATGAATCGCACGCGCGGAATGTCCAGCGCGTCCACGCGATACAGTAGCTCCGCGAACTTCGCGCCGCCGCCCATATAGGAATTCACATTCTGCCCCAGCAGCATGATTTCCCGCGCGCCCGCGTCCCGGAGCCGTTTGCACTCGCCCAGAATGTCGTCCATCTCGCGCGAGCGCTCGCGGCCACGCACGTAGGGCACGATGCAATACGAGCAGAAATTGTTGCAGCCGTACATGATGTTGACGAAGCCGAAATACGGGTTCGAGCGCTTCTCCGGCAGACCCTCGCAGATGGTTCCGCCGGTGTCCAGCACCTCGAACACCTGCACGCGGTCGCTCAGCACCTTTTCCAGATATTCCGGGAACCGGTACGCGTTGTGCGTGCCGAACACCAGATCGATAAAGGGATACTGGCGAATCAGCGATTCCGCCATGCCTTCCTCCTGCGTCATGCAGCCGCCCACGCAGATGATCAGCTCGGGCTTGTCCTTCTTCAGCTCCTTCAGCCAGATCACGTTGCCCAGCGCCTTGTTCTCGGCGTTTTCGCGCACGCAGCAGGTGTTGTACAGGATCAGATCCGCTTCCTCGCGCGTCGCGGCCTCGGTGAAGCCCATTTCCGTCAGCATGCCCGCCAACGTTTCACTATCGCGCACGTTCATCTGGCAGCCGAGCGTCACGATGTGATATTTTCTTCCCGCGGGCAGCATGCCGCGCACGCGGGCCATGATTTCCTTCTGGCGGAGGATTTCTTCTTCGGGAACCCGGCGCGTTTCGTTATTCATTCTCTTCCTCTCCGATTCTCCTTGCGCCCTTCGGCGGCACATCCGTGCGCGCGGGCGCGATTCTGTATTCGGTATCGTTCAGCCCGTCGTCCGAAATCGCGTAGGCGACGCCGGACAACGCGCGCTTCGTCTTGAATATGGCCTGATAGACCCGGCGGGAGACCGTCAGAAGCACGCAGCCCTCGCTTCCGGAGGACAACCGCCACTGCGCGTCGGTCAGCGCATCCTCGGCGCAGGCCTCCGGCGAATGTACCCTGCCGGACGCGCCGCACACCGGGCACGGCGACAGGTAATACGTCTCCGGCGGCTCGCGGCGGCGCTTGCGGGTCATTTCAACCAGCCCAAGCCCCGTCATGCCCACCACGTTCGTGTGCGCCCGGTCGGCCTTCAGCGCGTCGCGCAGAATCTGAAGCAGCGCTTCCCCGGCCTTCGCGTCCTTCATATCGATAAAGTCGATGATGATGATGCCGCCGATGTCGCGCAGCCGCAGCTGATGCGCGATCTCCGCCGCCGCTTCTGCGTTCAGCTTGAACGCGGTTTCCTCAAAATCCGCCTTGCCGACGAATTTTCCCGTGTTCACGTCGATGACCGTCAGCGCTTCGGTGCGGTCGATCACCAGATAGCCGCCGCTTTTCAGCCATACGCGCCGCTCCAGCGCCTTTTCCAGCTGCGACTGCACCTGCGCGCGCAGGAACAGCGGCCGCGCGCCCGCATCCAGCACCGCGCGGACATTGCCGTCCGGCGCAAGCTGCTGAAGCGCCGCCCTGCCCTTTTCAAAGGCGGCTTCGTCCTCAAACACAACCTCGTCCACACCGCGCCCCAGCGCGTCTCGAATGGCGCGGTACACCAGATCGTGGTCGCGCGTCAGAAGCCGCGGCGCCTTCACGCATGCCGCGCGTTTGGCAATCTCGTCCCAGTCGCGCTTCAAAGCGCCCACGTCCTCCGCGAGCGCGTCCTCGTCCGCGCCCTCGGCGGCCGTGCGCACAATCATGCCCATGCCCTCCGGGCATACGCGCGAAGCCAGCGAACGCAGCCGCGCGCGCTCCTCCTCAGACGCGATGCGCCGGCTGATACCAATGAAGTCCACCGTCGGCAGAAGCACGACCAGCCGCCCCGGCAGCGTCACATACCCGGTCACGCGCGCGCCCTTGCTGCCACCGGGCACCTTCACAATCTGCACCAGCGTTTCCTGCCCGCGCTTTAAGCGCTTTTCAATCGGCTGCCCGCTGACGCGCGCCTTCACCCGCTCCGCGTCCGTTCCGAAATCGGAGGACGCGAACGCGAAATCGTCCGCAGCCAGAAAGGCGTTTTTGTCCTCGCCAATGTCGATAAACGCCGCCTGCATGCCCGGCAGCACGTTTTCCACGCGCCCCAGATAGATATTGCCAACGTCGCCGCCGCCCGCCTCGCGCTCCACGGAGAATTCGTTCAGCACGCCGTTCTCCATCAGCGCCACGCGCGTTTCGCCTAGGCGCGTTTCCACCAGAAGCCGCCCCGCCATATTACAGCTCCATCAGCGGCGCGGGCTTGCCCTGCGCGTTCAGCCCCAGAAGCTTCGTGCGCAGAATCCGCACCTCCGGCGTTTCAATCCCCGCCAGCTTCGACAGGGAATTCAAAAGCAGGTCGGGCTTCAGTGTGTCCGTCTCCGTCAGCATCAGCCGCATGACCAGCGCCGTATCGTCCGACGTAAGCAACACGCACAGCGGACGGATGTCGATCTCCCGCTCGCCGGACTTCGTCTTTCGCACGGCCATCACCCGCTCGGAAAACAGAAATTCCCGCGCGCCGTTTTTCAGCGCTTCAAAGTTCTCCGCCGGCGTTACGCGGTAATCGGCCATCTTCACAAGCGCCATCATGCTGGGATGCCGGTCGTCCACGTAGCGCACGGAATACACCGGCATTTCCTCCGGCAGCGCGCCGCGCATGCGCGCAAGCGCTTCGCGCTCGGGCACGTGCTTCGTGAACTTAATGTCCAGCACTTCGTATTCGCTTTCCCAGCCCATGGCCAGCGCGGACGCGAAGCTCATCACGGGATGCGGATTAAAGCCCTGCGAGAACGCCACCGGCAGCCCGGAGCGGTTCAGCGCGCGCTGCATATACCTTTGCAAATCCAGATGCGACACAAAGCGTAGCCGGTCAAGCTTGCCGAACCGAAATACGCACCTCATCTGCACGCCCCCTCATATCGCTTCATTCCGCAGCCGACGCACCCCTTGCGGCAGTCGTGCGTAATTTCGGCCTTCTGCGCATGTTCCCATTCGCGCTTTAAAAACTCCATGCTCACGCCGCAGTCCAGATGCGCCCACGGCAGCACTTCATCTATATCTCTCGCGCGCAGCGCGTAGAAATTGGGATCGATGCCGGTATCCTTGAACGCCTGCGTCCACTTGTCATTGTCGTAGAATTCCGTCCAGCCGTCGAACTCGCACCCGAGCTCCGACGCGCGCGCGAGCACCTCCGCGCACCGGCGGTCGCCGCGGGCGAACACGGCTTCGATGTAGCTCACGTCGGATTCGTGATATTTGAAGTCCACGCCCTTGAGCTTGGAAATCTCCGCCTTCAGCATCTTCTGCCGTCTCTGCACCGTTTCCTTGTCCAGCTGGGCTGCCCACTGGAACGGCGTGTGCGACTTGGGCACGAACACCGACGCGGAAACCGTGATGCGCAGACCCGGCGAGCGTTTTTCCTTCGGCACGGAGAAATAACACTTTCGCACCTTCGCCGCCAGATCGGCAATGCCCAGCACGTCCTCGTCCGTCTCAGTCGGCAGACCGATCATGAAATACAGCTTCACGGCGCTCCAGCCCTCTTCAAAGGCGTCAGTCACCGCGCGCATCAGGTCTTCCTCGGTCACGCCCTTGTTGATCACGTCGCGCAGGCGCTGCGTTCCGGCCTCCGGCGCGAGCGTCAGCGCGGTCTTGCGCACCTTCTGGGTTTCCTTCAGCGTGTCCTTCAGGAACGCGTCGATGCGCTGGGACGGCAGCGAAATCTTCACGCGCCGCTCCAGAAAGCGCGTCACCATCTCGTGCGCCAGCTCGGGCAGGCAGGAATAGTCGCCGCTGGAAAGGCTCATCAGCGAAATCTCGTCAAAGCCGGTGGCGTTCACCAGCTTATCGGCGATTTCCAGAAGCCTGTCCATGCTGCGCTCTCGCACGGGCCGATAGATCATGCCCGCCTGGCAGAAGCGGCAGCCGCGCGTGCAGCCGCGGAAGATTTCCAGCATGATGCGGTCGTGCACCACCTCGCCGTAGGGCACGATCAGCTTGTCCGGATAATCGGCGGCCGTCAGATCGTTGACCAGCGCCTTATACACCAGCGGCTTCGCGCCGGAGCCCTCCTTCGGGGTCACGGCGTGAATCGTACCGTCCTCGTTGTACGTCACGTCGTACAGACTGGGCACATACGCGCCCTCGACCTCCGTCGCCGCGCGGCGCAGATAGTCCTCGCGGGGCTTGCCGCTCTCGCGCCAGCTCTTCAGAAGGTCGACCGTCTGGTGAATCGCGCGCTCGCCGTCGCCCAGCGTGAACACGTCCACAAACGGTGCCAGCGGCTCCGGGTTAAACGCGCACGGACCGCCGCAGATCACGAACGGGCCGCCGGTTCTGTCCTTCGAATACAGCGGAATCCCCGCCAGCTTCAGCGCGGCAAGGATGTTCGTGTAGCTCATTTCATATTGAAGCGTGATGCCGAGAATGTCGAATTCGCCGACCGGCGTGCGCGTCTCCAGCGAAAACAGTGGAACGCCCTCCTCCTTCATCAGCGCTTCCATATCCGGCCACGGCGAACACACGCGCTCGCAGTAGGTGTCCACGCGGCGGTTCAGCGTGTGATACAATATTTTCATGCCCAGATGAGACATGGCAACCTCGTACACGTCCGGAAACAGGAACGCGTACCGCACGTCGACGCTCTTCGGATCCTTTTTCTCGCTGCCAAACTCGCAGCCCAGATAGCGCGACGGCTTCTGCACCCGGCTCATCAGGCGGTCAATTTTCTGAGAAAGCTCCAAACCCATTCCTCCCGAAAACACAGATATACCCATTACATTCTATCACGATTTTATCCGACTTTCGAGGTGGGATTGTTAAACTATTTACGCGCGGTCGGTTTTTTATGGGACGATATTGACGAATCCGCCGCGCGTCCTGTATAATCGAGCCAATTCGCAAAGAGGAAGGATGTCTATGTCCATCAAGACCGCGCCAGACCGCGAAACCCTTGAAAAAATCGCTTCTCAGATTCCCACGCCCTTCCACCTGTATTCGGAAGCGCGGCTGCGCGCGCGCGTGCGCGCCTTTCTTCGCGCGTTTTCGTGGAACGAGGGCTTCCGCGAGTACTATGCCGTAAAGGCCTGCCCCACGCCGGGCGTGATTCGCATTCTTCAGGAGGAAGGCTGCGGCGTGGACTGCGCGTCGGAATGCGAGCTGATGCTCGCCGAGGCGATGGGCTTTTCCGGCGACAAAATCATGTTTTCCTCCAATGAAACGCCCCGCGGCGAGTTTGCCTACGCGCGCCGGCTGGGCGCGATCATCAACCTGGACGATTACACGCTGATTCCGTCGCTGGCCGCCGAGGAGCCGGTGCCCGAGCGCGTGTGCCTGCGCTTTAATCCCGGCGGAGAATTCCGCCTCGGCAATGCCGTGATGGGCGCGCCGGGCGAAGCGAAGTTCGGCATGACGCGCGAGCAGCTCACGCTGTCCGTGCGCGCGCTTCAGAAAATGGGTGTAAAGCAGTTCGCACTGCACGCGTTTCTGGCCAGCAACACCGTGGATTCGTCGTATTACCCCACGATGGCGCGCCTTCTGATGACCACCGCGCGCGAGCTGCGCGAGGAAACCGGCGCGGAATTTTTCATGATCAACCTGTCCGGCGGCATCGGCATTCCATACCGTCTCGACCAGCAGGATACCGACATTGCGCTGGTCGGCCGCGGCGTGCGGGAAGCGTTTGAGGAAATCTGCGTGCCCGCCGGGATGGGAAACATCCGCATCGCCGCCGAGCTCGGGCGCTATATTTCCGGCCCCGCCGGATGGCTCGTAACCCGCGCCATTCACGAAAAGCATACCCACAAGGAATACATCGGCGTGGACGCCTGCGCCGCCGACCTGATGCGCCCCGCCATGTACGGCGCGTACCACCACATCACAATCGCCGGAAGGGAAGCCGAAGCGCCGGTTCAGAAATACGACGTGGTCGGCTCTCTGTGCGAGAACAACGACAAGTTCGCCGTCGACCGCATGCTGCCGCGCGTGAACATGGGCGATCTGCTCGTCATCCACGATACCGGCGCGCACGGCCGCAGCATGGGCTATAACTATAATGGAAGGCTCCGCAGCGCGGAGGTGCTTCTGAAGGAGGACGGCTCCTTTGAGCTCATCCGCCGCGCCGAAACGCCCCACGACTACTTCGCCACGCTGGACTTCACCGGCATTCTGGACGGCGTTCTGAAAAGCCACCGCTGAGCCGCGCAAAGACGCTTCCGAAGGCAGACATTCGGCGTTCTGGAAAGCCGCCGCTGAGCGATTATACCGCGTCCTGCCGAAGCCGCGTCAGAATTTTCTTTTCCAGCCGGGACACCTGTACCTGCGTAAGCCCCATGATCCCGGCCACGTTCGTCTGCGTCAGGCTTTTGAAATACCGAAGCGTGAGCAGCGTCCGCTCCTTCTCGTCCAGCGAAGCCATCAGCTTCTCGACGAGAAGGTTTTTTTCGACCTTTTCAAACGGATTCACGCCCAGCGTGTCCTCCAAACGCAGATCGCCCCCGTCCAGCGGCTCGGACAGCGAGCGCACCGTCTGGTTCGCGCCCAGCGCCAGCACCGCGTCCTCGCGCGACAGCTTCAGCTCCGCGCAGATTTCCTCCAGCGTCGGGTCGCTCCCGGTTTCCTCGCGGCGGCGGTTCACGAATTCCAGCGCGCGCTTCGCGTTTTCCTTGATGGTGCGCGACACGCGCATCTGCCCGTCGTCGCGCAGAAACCGGCGAATCTCGCCCATGATCATCGGCACGGCATAGGTAGAGAACTTCACGCCGTAGCTTTCGTCAAAATTCCGCACCGCGCGAACCAGCCCCAGCCGCCCCAGCTGATACAGATCCTCGTATTCCCGCCCCTGCGTTTTCAGGCGCTTTACCACATAGTGCACCAGCGCGTCGTTGTCGCGCACCAGCTTCTCCATCGCGGCGGCGTCGCCCCGCTGCGCCTCGCGAATGCACTCGTATACATCCTCGATCAAGCCTCCTTCGCGGCGGGCCTGCCGCTTTCCAGCTGCTTGTACAGCCGAACCGTCGTGCCGGAACCAACCTTGCTCGCCACGTCGATGGAATCCATGAAGCTTTCCATCACCGTGAAGCCCATGCCGCTGCGCTCGAAGCCGTCCACGCTCGTCCAGAACGGCTGCATCGCCTGCTTGAGATCGGGAATGCCCACGCCGTTGTCGGTGATGTCCACGGTCAGAAACCGCTTGTCCGTCAGCGTCGCGCGCATGCGCACCGTGCCCAGCTTGCCCTGATAGCCGTGGATAATGGCGTTCGTCACCGCCTCGGATACGGCGGTCTTTACGTCGCTCAGCTCCGACATTGTGGGGTTCAGCGGCAGAAGAAACGCGCTGATCGTCAGCCGCGCAAAGCCTTCATTTTCGGGAACCGACAGAAAATCCACCTTGATTTCGTTGACGATGCTCATTTGCTCTCCGTCCTTTCCTCGTTTTTGATGATCTGGCCAAGCCCGGACATGCGGAACACGCGTTCCACCGGCTGCCGCATGCCGCGCACGCGCACGCCGCCGCCCCGCCGCTTCATGAACTTGTATCGGCCGATCATCATGCCGATGCCGGACGAATCCATAAACCCCACCTCGCTTAAATCAAACACCACGACCTTCGCGTCCGTCTTCAGAACCGTCGCGTCGATCGTGTTTCGAATCCGCTCCGCCATGCAATGATCCAGCTCTCCCTGCGGAGCGACCGTGAGCACCCGGGATACGTCGTCAAACTGCAGCATACAAAAACCATCCTCCCGTTTTTGACTGGAAGGATGGTTCGCGATTTTCCCGCGCGCCGCCTGTTTCGCAAGCAGGGATTCTTGCGCGAATCCTGCAAATCGTCCGACAGCCGCCCGCGCGGTTTTTCGCCTTTTTCGTCGAGCGTCCTCCTTCGCCGCTCGAACAGACGCCTGATACCTGTGAGAAAGTCCTTCTGAATGCGTTCAGCGCGTATGTTCCGCGGCTTCCTCCCGAAGCGCCGCCAGCACGCCGTCCACCGCCGCTTCGTCCAGCGCTTCGTCCGCGAGCAGCCGCTGCGCGAGCGTTCGAAGCGTATCCGCATGCGCGCTGAGCAGCGAAAGCGTCCGCTCATACAGCTCCTCGAGCAGCCCGTGCGCGTCCGCGCCGGTCTCCGCGCCGCAGCCGTATTTCTGAAGCACATTTTCCGCGGCATACGGCCTGCGCCCCATGCCCATCTCCCCGGCCATCTGACAGGCCAGCTCCGTGGCACGCTTCAGATCGTTTGACGCGCCGCCGGTCACGCCGCCCTCGCCCGCGTACAGCGTCTCCGCCGCGCGCCCGGCCAGCAGAACGCAGATGCGGTTTTCGAGGTCGCCGCGCGTGTACATCGTCTTTTCCGCCGGAATCGACAGGTTGTACCCCGCCGCCCCGTTTCCGGACGGCACGATGCTCACCCTGCGAATGCGATCCTCCGGCGCGAGGAGCCGCGAAATCACCGCGTGCCCGGCTTCGTGCAGCGCAATCAGCCGCCGTTCCTCCTCGCTCATGCGGATGCTCCGGTCGCTGCCCGCGACCAGCGTCAGGTACGCCGACTCAATATCCGCTTCGCAGATTCGCTCCGACCGCCGCCGCGCCGCGCAGATGGCGGCCTCGTTCAGAAGATTTTCAAGCGACGCGCCCGAAAACAGCACCGTGCGCGCGGCGAGGTCGGGCAGATCGACGTCCGCGTCCATCGGCTTTCCGCGCGCGTGAAGCCGAAGAATCTTCTCCCGGGCGTCCCTGTCCGGCATGGCTACCTCGATGCGCCGGTCAAACCGGCCCGGCCGCAGAAGCGCTGGATCGAGCATCTCCGCGCGGTTCGTCGCGCCGATGACGATCACGCCCTCCGCCGGCCGGAAGCCGGACATCTCGCCCAGCAGCGCGTTCAGCGTCTGGTCTCGCTCGTCGGAGGAATTCGCGCCGCGCGAACGCCCCAGCGAATCGATTTCGTCAATGAAAATCACACATCTTCCCAGCTTGCGCGCCTTTTTAAACGTGTCGCGCACCCGGCTCGCACCGACGCCCACATACATCTCCACAAAGTCCGAGCCGTTCATCGCCAGAAACGGAACCCCGGCTTCGCCCGCGAGCGCGCGCGCCAGCAGCGTCTTGCCGGTGCCCGGCGGGCCGTAGAGCAACACGCCGTGGGGAATCCGCGCGCCCAGCTTCGCGTAGGTCTCCGGGTGCCTCAGAAAGTCCCGCAGCTCCCGCAGGCTCGAAAGCGCTTCCTCGTTGGCGGCCACGTCTTCGAAGCTCGCGCCGCCCTCCGGCTTCACGGGCGCGGCGTTCGGCGTCGCGAGCGCGCGTCCCGGCACGGGCTCCCGCGTGAAAAGCGCGGCAAACAGGCACAGAATCGCCATGCCCGACAGCGCATAGAACAGCCAGCCTGCCGTCGCGTCGCTCCGCACGGCCGCCGCAAGCAGAAACAGCGCCGCCGCAAAAATGGAAAATTGTCTCCGCCGTTTCACCATAAACCCTCCCATTTCGTTTTTGTAATTATAATCTACAGACACCGCCCGCGTCCACGAACAAGTTCTGCCAAACGCATACTTCGCGCGCGTCCCGGGCAGAATATGGAAAAAACGGGAGGCTTCCATGAAGCGTTTTATACTTGTTTTCGCCATGCTTCTGCTGGCTGCCGCGCTCGTGGGCGCGGTGCTGATGGACATTCCTTCATGGGAAAAACTGAATCTTGAAAAAATCACAAACGCGGACGCGTCGAGCGTGCTGCTGACCGCGGACGGCGCTCCGTTCGCGCGCCTGCGCACGGCGACCGCCGGGGAGAAGCTGCGCGCGGACGAGATTCCCGAAACCGTCCGGCAGGCGTTTCTGGCCGCGGAGGACAGCCGGTTCTACGAGCACCCCGGCGTAGACGTGCGCCGCATGCTTGGCGCGCTCTGGCGCGACATGCGCACGTTCTCCTTCCGGGAGGGCGCGTCCACGATCACCCAGCAGCTTGTGAAGCTCACGCACCTGTCCGGAAAGAAGACGATTTCCCGCAAGACCAACGAAATCGCGCTCGCGCTTCAGCTGGAACGCCGGATGAGCAAGGATGAAATCCTCGCCGCCTACCTGAACACGGTCTATTTCGGCGAGGGCGCGTATGGAATCGAAAGCGCCGCGCAGACGTATTTCGGCAAGAACGCCGCCGAACTGAACGCCGCCGAGGCCGCCCTGCTGGCCGGCATCGTCAAGGCTCCCAGCGCCTGTTCGCCGTTTGAGAACCCCGCGCAGGCACGGAAGCGCCGCACCTATGTGCTTTCGCGCATGGAGGAGCTCGGCTATCTGTCGGAAGACGAAGAAGCGAACATGCGGGCGCTGCCCCTTCCGGAAACGCGCTTCTCGGAAGCCGACGAATACCCATGGTACCGCGACGAGGCGCTCCGCGAATCCTGTGAGCGGCTGAACGTATCCGCGGACGAGCTGCTTTCCGGCGGCTACACGATTTTCACGGCTTTGAACCCCAAGGCGCAGACGTCGGCGGAAACGTTGTTTGAAAGCGCGTCCGCCTTTCCCGCCGACGCGGCGGACGGCACAAAGGCGCAGGCGGCGTTCTGCGCCGTCGACCCGCAAACCGGCGCAATTCGCGCGCTCGTCGGCGGGCGGAATTACACCGTTCGCCGCGGGCTGAACCGCGCCACCCAGTCCCGGCGGCAGCCCGGCTCGGCGTTTAAGCCGGTATCCGTGTACGCTGCGGCGGTCGACGCGCTGGGGCTTTCCCCCTCCTCCATCCTCGACGACTCCCAGCGCACGTTCGACGGCCAGTATACCCCCGCGAACGCGGGCGGGAAATACCATGGTCTCGTCACCATGCGCACGGCGCTGTCGCATTCCTATAACGCCGCCAGCGTGTCGCTGATCGAGTTTACCGGCATCGATCTGGCGCGGGAATACGCCCTGCGCATGGGGCTGCCGCTTTCAGACAGCGACAACTATCTTTCGCTGGCGCTGGGCAGCCTGACCTATGGCGTAACGCCCGCGGAACTGACGGCAGCCTACGCCGCGCTCTCCAACGGCGGCCGCGCCGTTCAGGCGCACACCGTCGAGAAAATTCTCGATCGAAACGGCCGCACGGTCTATGAATTCACCCCGCCGCTGCGGCGTGTCATGACGGAGGAAAGCGCCTACCTCATCACCAGCATGCTGACCACCGCCGCCACGTCCGGCAGCGCCTCGGCGCTTTCGCGCAGCGGCGTAAGCATCGCGGGCAAAACCGGCACGGCGGCCTGTTCCGCCGCGGGCAACCGCGACATCTGGACGGTCGCCTACACGCCCGACCTCGTCGCCTGCGCGTGGATGGGCTTTGACAACACCGACGATCAGCACATGCTTCCGGCAAGCGAGGGCGGCTCCGGGAAGCCGGCGCGGCTGCTCGCCGCCTTCTTCCGCGAAAACGCGTCCGGCGCGCGCTTCTCCGTGCCGAACGGCATCACGACCGTGCGGCTGGACAGGCAGCTTCTGAACGAGGGGCACGTGTCGCTGCTCGCGCCCGCCGACGCGCCGCAGGCGCTGACGGTCAGCGAGGTCTACGTGCGCGGGCACGAGCCAACCCGACTGTCCGACGCGTTCGACACGCCGGATACGCCCGGCGCGCCCGTGCTCGAGCGCCTGCCCGGCGACCTTGTTCGCGTCCGCGCGGAGGACGATTCGGGCGCGGACGTGGATTACCTCGTCGTTCGTCAGACCGCGGAGGGGCGCGAAATCCGCGCCGTGCTGACCGCGGAAGCGCCGAGCTATGAGGAAGCAATCGAGCCCGGCGACCTCGCTTACGCCCTGATCGCGCGCAACCGCCGACTCTATGAAGCCGGCGTCACGCGCCTGAGCGACGTCGGCCCGTTCGCATCCCTTCCCGACGAACCCTCGCTGGCGCAGAAAATCCGCTCGTTCTTCGCGCGATAGATTCTTTGAAAAAAACGGGAGACTCAGGAGGTTTGCATTCCTCTCGAGTCTCCCGTTCAATTTTTCGAAAACCGGAGTACGGCTCACCCGAACCGCGCCCCTTTTCGTCATTTCACATTCACAAATTCCAGCTTGTCCCCGTCCGGCAGCACGCGCACCTTCTCGCCGGTCTGGATTTCGCCGGTGAGGATTTCCTCGCTCAGCGCGTCCTCCACCAGCCGCTGAATCGCGCGGCGCAGCGGGCGCGCGCCGTACTGAAGGTCGTACCCCGCGCGGGCGACGGTTCGCGCCGCTTCGGGCGTGATTTCGAGGTCGATGCCCCGCTCCTTCAGGCGGCGGGCGACGTTGTCCATCATCAGCATGGCGATTTTGTCGATGTGCTCCTGTTCCAGCGAATGGAACACGATGATTTCATCCACGCGGTTGATGAACTCCGGCCGGAAGATTTTCTTCACCTCGCCCATGATCGATTCCTTCATCGCCTCATAGCTGCGTTCGTCGTCAAAGGCCGAACCGAAGCCCACGGCGCGCTGACGGCCGATGGCATGCGCGCCCGCGTTGGACGTCATTACCACCACGCAGTTCTTGAAGTCCACAATGCGCCCCTGCCCGTCGGTCAGGCGGCCGTCCTCCAAAATCTGCAGAAGAATGTTGAATACGTCCGGATGCGCCTTTTCCACCTCGTCCAGCAGCAGGATGCAATAGGGCTTGCGGCGCACCTTCTCGGTCAGCTGGCCGCCCTCCTCGTAGCCCACGTAGCCAGGCGGCGAGCCGATCATGCGCGACACGGAATACTTCTCCATATACTCGGACATGTCGATGCGAATCAGGCTGTCCTCGTCGCCGAAAAGCGCTTCGCCCAGCGCTTTGCACAGCTCCGTCTTGCCTACGCCCGTGGGACCCAAGAAGATAAACGAGCCGATGGGTCGGTTGGGATCCTTGAGACCGGCGCGGGCGCGGCGGACGGCGCGGGCAACCGCTTTGATCGCTTCATCCTGCCCCACGACGCGCTTATGAAGGATTTCCTCCATGTGCATAAGCCGTGTGGCCTCATCCTCCGTCATGCGCGTGACCGGAATGCCCGTCCACAGCGACACGATTTCAGCCACCTCTTCCTCGCCCACGGTTTCCACGCGTTCCTCGCGCTTCAGCTCCCAGTCACGGCGCGCGTCCTCCATTTCCTTCAGCAGGCGCTTCTTCTGGTCGCGCAGGTCGGCGGCCTTCTCAAAATTCTCGTCCTTTACCGCCTGACGGGTTTCCTCATCCAGCTCCGCCACGCGCTTTTCCTTTTCCTTCATGTCCGGCGGCGCGGCGAACGTGCGGATGCGCACGCGCGACGCGGCCTCGTCGATCAGGTCGATCGCCTTGTCCGGCAGGAAGCGGTCGCTGATATACCGGTCGGACAGCATGACCGCCGCGCGGATGGCTTCGTCGGTGATGTGCACCTTGTGGTGATACTCGTACCGCTCGCGCAGACCCATCAGAATCTCGACGCTTTCCTCCTTCGTCGGCTCGCCCACCATGACCGGCTGGAACCGGCGTTCCAGCGCCGCGTCCTTTTCAATATATTTGTGATACTCGCGCAGCGTCGTCGCGCCGACGCACTGCATCTCGCCGCGCGCCAGAAGCGGCTTCAGGATGTTCGCCGCGTCGATCGCGCCCTCGCTCGCGCCCGCGCCCACGATCGTGTGAAGCTCGTCGATAAACAGAATCACGTTGCCCGTGCGGCGAATCTCCGCCATGGTGTTTTTGAGACGCTCCTCAAACTCGCCGCGATACTTCGCGCCCGCCAGCATACCGGGCAGGTCGAGCGAGACCACGCGCTTGCCGCGCAGAATCTCCGGGATGTTCCCGTCGATAATCTTCTGCGCCAGCCCCTCGACGATGGACGACTTGCCCACGCCGGGCTCGCCGATCAGCACCGGGTTGTTCTTCGTGCGGCGGGACAGAATCTGCACGATGCGCTCGATCTCCTTCGCGCGCCCGATTACCGGGTCAAGCTCCCCGTTCTTCGCCGCGCGCGTCAGGTCGCGGGCGTAGGCGTCCAGCATCGGCGTGTCCGATTCCTCCGCCTTCCCGTTTCCCTCGCTCGGCGCGTTTTCCGGCTTGCGCGAACGACCCAGCGCGCGCAGAAGCTCCTCGCGCGCTTTGTTCAGGTCTACGCCCATCTTCACAAGCGCGTGCGCCGCCACGCCGGCGCGCTCGCGCATCAGTGCCAGCAGAATATGCTCGGTGTCAATCGCGTCGCTGCCGAGGTCGCGCGCTTCCCGCGCGCTCATCTCCAAAACCGTCTTGGAGCGAATCGTGTAATTCAGCGTCTTGGCCGGCGCTTCGTCCTCGCCCCGGCCGACAAGATCGATAATTTCGTTCCGGGCTTCCTCCAGTGTGATGCCGCCCAGCACGACGCCCGCCTTGCCCGGATCGTTCAGAACGCCCAGCAGCAGGTGCTCGGTTCCGATATAGTTGCGCCCCAGCATGGCCGCCTCGCGCTGCGCGGCCTCAAGCGCCCTGCGCCCGTGTTCATTGCATCTGGCAAACATTTCCTATCCTCCGCTTATTCCATGTGTTCGTCGTCGTCCATCAGCGCCGTGAGCCGCGTGCGAACCTCGCTGGCCCGCAGGAGCAGCCGGTCGCGCTCGCTCAGCTCGTCCCCGGCCAGCGCGTTCAGCGACGCGGGCTGCATTTCCAGCATCAGCCGGTCGATGCCCGGCACCGGAATGTTCAAAAGCCCCACGCCCGCGGCCATGCGCAGATCGGAATACATGCGCATGAACTCCCGCTCGTCCATCAGGCGCGCATTTAAAAGTATGCCCACCGTGCGCATCATTTTATCGGCAAATGCATCCTGATCGCGCTCAATCATGCGTTTGCGCTCCTCGCGCTCCTGCTCCGCCGCCTGCGCGCACACGGCGAGAAAATTCTGAACGATGTCGTCCTCCGACCGGCCGATTGCCGCCTGATTGGACATCTGATACAAGCATCCGTCGGCTTCTCCGCTTTCGCCGTACATGCCGCGCAGCGTGAAGCCCAGCTTTCCGACCGCCTGCGCCAGCGCGCCCATCCGCTTGGAAAGCGTGAGCGCCGGCAGGTGCAATATCGCGCTGGCGCGCATGCCCGTGCCCGCGTTCGTCGGCGACGACGTGAGGTAGCCCCACTTCGCGTCAAACGCGAAGGGTTCTGCCGCGCCCAGCCGGTCGTCGGCATGGAACGCCTTCTCCGCCGCGCGCTCCGGCTGGAGCCCGGGCAGCATCGCCTGAATGCGCAGGTGATCCTCCTCGTTCAGCATGACGGACACCGTTTCGTCATCCGAAACCAGCGCCGCGCCCGTTTCAGGCTTCGCGAGCAGATCAAGGCTGACCAGCCGCTTTTCGCTTAATACCTTTCGTTCGTTTTCGTCCAGCGAGGACATGCGCAGAAAGGTGAAGTGCTCGTCCTCGTCTCCGCAAAGGCGCGCCGCCGCGCGCTTGATGACCTCCTGCGCTTCCTCCGGCGCGATTTTCGCCTCAAACGGAAGGTCGGCGTAGTTTCGCGCCAGCCGCACGCGGGTGGAAAGGATGATGTCCGCTTCCGGCGCGGACGCGTACGCGTTACTCATCCGACGCTTCCTCCTTCCCGGCCTCCGCTTCTGCGTTCATGGCTTCCAGCTGCGCCGTCAGCGCGCGAATCTCGTCGCGCAGCGCCGCTGCGGTTTCGTATTCCTCCTCGGCAATGGCGCGCATCAGCTTCTGCTTTTTGCGGTCAATCGCCATCTTCACCGCCACCTTGCCGTCCACGCCGCCCGGCGCGCGGCCGGTGTGCTGCGCGTTTCCGCTCACGCGAACCAGCAGCTCCTCCAGCGGCTTGTGGAACGCGCGGTAGCAGTCGGCGCAGCCGAGCATGCCGCCCCGGCGAAATTCGGCGTAGGTCATGCCGCAGCGCGGGCACACCGCGTCAAACCGATCCTCTTCCTCGCTCTTCCGGTTCGCCAGCGCCTTTTCAAAAAAGCCGCCCAGCAGCCCTGCCAGCTCGCCCAAGTCCATGTTCGGCAGTTGCTTTTTATATTTCGTCATGCAGGTGGCGCACAGGTTGCGCTCCTGCTTTTCCCCGTTTACAAACGTCGTCAGATGAATGTTGGCGGGACGTACGCCGCACTCGTCACACATCATGTCCGCGTGTCCTCCTCCAGATTTCTGAATACCTGCGCTAACAGGTTGCGCAAAACCGACGCCCGCAAAACATCCTTCGCGCTCACCGGCAGCTGCAGCGCGTTTTTGGCCACCGCCGAGCGCATCAGAAGCGCTTCCCGGCGCGTGATCAGCTTGCGCTCATGCAGACAGGCGATAATCGCGTTGGCGCTTTCCTCGTCGATCGACGTGCCAACCCGCTTCAAAAGCGTCTCCAGCATGTTGTCGTTCGCGCCCTGCGTCATGCGCACGATGCGCACATATCCGCCGCCGCCACGCCTGGATTCAATGATATAGCCATGGTCCACGGAAAACCGGGTTGCCAACACATAATTGATCTGCGACGGCGCGCAGCCGAAGTGCTGCGCCAGCTCGTTGCGCTTGACCTCGATCTGCTTGTCCTCTTCCATCAGTTCCTTGATAAAATGCTCAATGGCGTCGCTCAGCTGAGCCATAGCCATCCCTCCCTTCGAGGTTTTGACCTTCTTTGATCATTATACCTGCTTTTGTACCAAAAGCAAGCCTGCGCCGCGGAAATATCTGAAATTAACCGAATCTTATCAGATCATTCCGCCGCGCAGGCTTTTAAGGCAACGCCGCCGAATTGGGCGGTGGTGCCTTCGGGAGCATGCGGCCGTCAGGCATAGGCTTCAAGGTATCGGATCATCGCTTTCGCGGAAACGTGCGCCGCCCTTTCGGCGAACTCCGCGTAGGTCAGCGCCGCGCCGTCGTCCGCGCCGTCGCTGATGGCGCGCAGGATGCAGCAGGGAATTTCGTTCAGAAGGCACACATGCGCAATCGCGCCGCCTTCCATTTCGCACACGCTCGCGCCGAAGCGCTCCGCAATCGCGGCCTTCGCATCCGGCTCGGACACAAACTGGTCGCCGGAGGCAATCGCCCCGCGCACGGCGCGCGCGCCGGTGTCGACGAGCGCCCGCTCAAGATCGTCGCTCACGCGCTCGCTCAGCGGGAAGCGCAGCCGGTTCACCGTGGACACAAAGCCCTTTTCGTCGCCCAGTGCGCTGGTATCCACGTCGTGCTGCACGGCGTAGGTGCCAACCACCACGTCCAGCACATGAAGCGTCCGGTTCAGCGCGCCGCCCACGCCGGTGTTGATCATCACATCGGGATGATACAGAAGCGCCATCGTCTGCGCGCACACGGCCGCGTTCACCTTGCCGATTCCGCATACCGCCAGCACCACGGGCTTCCCCGCGATGGCGCCGCTTAAAAACTCAACGCCGGAAACGGTTCGGCGCTCGGCGTTTTCCAGCCGCTCGGCCAGCAGCGCCATTTCAATCTGCATCGCGGCGAGAATGCCCGTCATCGCTCTTCCCCCTTCGGGTAGGCCAGCCCGCTCACCGGATAGCCCTTCACGGCCTTCAGATAGCGGCGGCATTCGGCCTTCGCCAGCTCCAAGTCCAGATTGATGTAATTGCCGCACTCCTTGCGGGACTTTCCGAAGATTTCGCCGTCGTAGGCGATAATCGCCTCAAGCACGCGCTCGATTTCACGAAGCACCTTCTCGTGGTCAGCGTCCCGCATCAAAAGGTAAAAGCCCGTCTGGCAGCCCATGGGGCCGAAGTAGATCACGTTTTCGCCCAGCTCGCCGTTGCGGATCATCGTGGCGAACATGTGCTCCACCGAGTGCATCGTGGCGTTGTCCATCAGGTCGCCCGTGTTCGGCACGCGCGTGCGCAGATCATAGGTTGCTACGTCCCCATCCACGCGGGACAGATAAATTCCGGGCACGATATAGTCGTGATCCACGGAAAAGCTCGCAATTCTTCTCATTCAGCACGCCCCCTTCACTAACATGGTCACAGCCTGCGCGGCAATGCCCGCGCCCTCGCCCTCAAAGCCGAGCCCCTCGGTCGTGGTCGCCTTCACGCTCACGCAATCAACCGGAATTCCCAGCGCCCGCGCGGTCGTTTCGCGCATCGCGCGGATATACGGCGCGAGCTTCGGCCGCTGGCAGATGATCGTCACATCCGCGCTGCCGACCCTGTAGCCCTTTTCGGCCACGCGATCGCGCACCGCTTCCAGCAGCTTCAAAGATGAGATTCCCAGATACCGGTCGTCGCTGTCCGGGAACAGATGCCCGATGTCGCCCAGCGCCAGCGCGCCCAGCATCGCGTCCATCAGCGCGTGCAGCGCCACGTCCGCGTCCGAATGGCCCAGCAGACCCTTCTCCCACGGAACCTCCACGCCCATCAGCACCAGCTTCCGGCCTTCCACCAGCCGGTGAACATCATAGCCCATGCCCACGCGCGGCGGACAGAGCCTCTCCTCGGCGCGCGCAAAATCCTCCTGTGTGGTCATCTTCACGTTCCTCCCGGCGCCCGGCGTGGTCACAAGCAGCACCGGCCCGAATCGCTTTTCATAGAGCGACGCGTCGTCGGTCGCCGCCACATTTTCCCGCTCCGCCCAGTCGTAGGCTTCCAGAATTTCGCCCAGACGGAAGCCCTGCGGTGTCTGCACCGCCCGAAGCGACGCGCGGTCGGGCGTGCGCACGGCAAAGCCCTGCGCGTTCGTTTCCTTCACGGTGTCGCTCACGGGCGTGGAAATCACCGCCGCGCCGAACTGAATAACGCCGTCCAGCACCGCGTCGATCATTTCCCGGGAAACGAACGGGCGCGCCGCGTCATGCACCAGCGCAATATTCACGTCCTCGGAAAGCGCTCGAAGGCCGTTGTGCGCGGAGGCCTGCCGCGTGCTTCCACCCTTCACGACGCGCGCGACCAGCGGATTGCGCCCTTCCCGCGCCGTCAGCTCCTCATACGCATTGAAATCGTCTTCTGAAAGCACCAGAACCAGCTCGTCGATGCATCCGCTGTCCGTCAGCGCGTCCAGCGTGCGCGAAAGCACGCTGCGCCCCGCCAGCGGATAAAACGCCTTGTTGTAGCCCAGTCCGGCGCGCGCGCCGCGCCCCGCGGCCACAACCACACAGCCGACCTTCCGCCCGTCCTTCATTCGACCACCCGGAACATTCCCGCGGCCTGCGCCTTCACGGCATGCTCGGAAAGGCTCAGCACCTCGTATTTCGTTTCGTTCGCGCCGAAGCGCACGGTAAGGATGTCGCCCACCTTCACCTTCGCGCCGGGCTTGCCAGGACGACCGTTGATCGACACATGCTCGGAATCGCACGCGTCGTTGGCCACCGAGCGGCGCTTGATGATGCGGGAAACCTTCAGAAACTTGTCCAGGCGCATCTCGCTCTGCGGCTCGCGCACCTCTTCCTTCTTTGCTGCCATTGCGTACTCCTTTTCAAAAAGAAGCGGACAAACGCTGCTCGCATCTGCCCGCAGGTATATCCATGCGTCTGTCAGAACGCTTCCTTAAAGGACTTGCCGGGCTTGAACACCGGCGTCTTGGACGCGGCGACCGTGACAGGTTCGCCCGTCGCGGGATTGCGGGCCTCGTGCTCCTCGCGCTCGCGCACGCTGAACGTGCCAAAGCCGACGATCTGCACCTTGTCGCCTTCCTTCAGCGCTTCCGTCACGCTGCCGAGGAACGCTTCCAGCGCGGCTTCCGCCTGCTTGCGATTCAGGCCGGATTTCTCCGCCATTTTCGCGATCAGATTCGATTTATTCATATCTCATGCCTCCATTCTTGCCTTATGAGGTCTTCTATGCGAATACATTTCTTCGTATGGAGAAAAATTCCTGCCGATTTTTCCGCTTCGGTACGATTTTACATTACTGCCGCGAATACTTTTCAATGAACGCTTCGCAGGCCTTTGAAAGCGCCTCTTCCGCGTCGATTCCATCCTGCTGCATCCGCGCCGCAAGCCGAAGCAGCTCGCCGCCCGCGCCCGATACGCCCTCGAGCGCCGCTTCCGCGCGGGACGGATCGTCCTCGCAGGCCTTCTTCCAAAGCTTCTGCGCCTTCAGAAGCGCGGGCAGCGCCTTCGCCACCGCGCGCATGCGATCCTCGGCGGAATGGAAGCCCTTCTCGTCGTTCTTCTTCTGATCCCAGATTTTCAGAACCTCGTCCGCGTCCGCCGCCTTTTCGCCGCCGAACACATGCGCGTGCCGCGCGATCATCTTGCGCACCGCGCCGGTAAGCACGTCCGCCGCGTCGAACTCGCCATGATCCATGGCAATCTGAATCTGCATCGCGGCCACGAACAGCACGTCGCCGAGCTCCTCGATCATTCCGTTCTCGTCGCCCTGCTCGATGGCGTCCATCAGCTCATAGGCTTCCTCCACGGCGGCGCGCTTCAGGCTCTCGTGCGTCTGCCTGCGATCCCACGGGCAGCCGCCCATCGGCGAGCGCAGCCGCGCCGTCAGCGCCAGCAGGTCGCGGAATGTGCTTCGCTCGCGGCGCGTGAAATCCCTCTCGCCCCGCACAAGGCAGCCGCTTCGATGATCATAGGCCGACAGCCGGTCGAGCTCCGTGAGCGTAATTTCCGCCACGCCGCCGCCCGGCATCGTCACATACGCGGGCGCGTCCTCCGGATAGACCTCCATCAGGCGCAGCTTGACCTCGCCCGCCTGCATGCGGCTGTCCAGCTCCTTGACCACGCAGTCGTTTTCCGCCGACAGCTCCGCGCCGTCGATTTCCGACGCGGAAATCAGCGTCACAGGCCCCTCGGCGCGCGCCAGCAGCTCGCCAAACGCGCCCGCGCCGATCACGTTCACCCGCGCGCCCGCGCGGAACAGCGCCTTCACCGACTGATCCGCCTCATCCAGCACGGCGTACAGCACGTGCCCGCCCTGCGCCTTCATCACCGCTTCCGCGGCCAGCTGCGCGTGCTCGTCAAAATCCTCTGCCGTCTCATAAAGCGCGTCCAGCGATTCATACGAAACGCCGTTTTCCTTCAGCCATTCGGCGAAGCCGCAGCGCTCCGTGTGTAAAATCACCCTGTCCGCTTCCCGCGCCGCCCGCGCGACCTCGAGCGTAAGCTCGTCCTTCTTCGTGCCCACGCACGCAACGCTAATTCTCATCTGCTTCCTCCGGTATGCGCATATGTGTCTGGAAAGCTCCGGGACTCCGGCCGTCACGCGCCGAATCCTTCTCCCGGAGCTCTCGCGTTCCCGTCCCTACTGCTCCATCTGGCGGCCGATAATCACCGCCGTGGTCTCCGCCACCTTCATATCCACCGCCGTCATGCGAACGCCGGACTCCCGCTCCGCCAGCATCAGACAGCCGACGATTTCGCCGTCCGCCAGAATCGGCGCGATGATCTGCCCGGTGTACTGCTCGGTCTGATCGCCCTGCACCAGCGGCAGCATGCGCTCGCCGTCGGACAGGTTCTTCATAACCGCCGTGCGTCCCTGCATGATGTTTTCCGTCTCGGCGCTCAGCGCCTTTTCAAACTGGTCGCGCTTGCCCGCGCCGGATACCGCGACCACCGCGTCGCGATCGCTGATCAGCGTCACGTGACCCAGCGTGCGATACAGGCTGTCGGTGTAGTCCTTGGCGATCGTGGCGATTTCGCCGATGGGCGAATACTTCTTCAGCACCACCTCGCCGTCGTGATCGGTGTAGATTTCCAGCGGGTCGCCCTCTCTGATGCGGAGCGTCCTTCTGATTTCCTTGGGAATGACCACGCGGCCAAGCTCATCAATTCTTCGAACAATACCGGTTGCGCGCATATCTGCATCCGTCCTCACCTTACATATTTCGCCTTTTCGTCGGCGCGAATGCTATTATCTGCATGATTCGTCAAATTATGCGCGCATGCCCGATGATTCTGTGAATGAACGCATTCATATGCGCTTCATTTGTGCTTTGTAGCTTCAAATTCGCGCTGAAACACCTCGGCTTCCTCTCTCGTGGGCATGGCCGAGCACGCGCCCTTTCGCGTAACGGCCAGCGCGGCAAAGCAGGCGGCGAAGCGCGCGGCGTCCATCAGCTTGTTTCCCTCCGCCAGCTTCGCGCACAGCGCGCCGGTGAACGCGTCGCCCGCGCCCACGGTGTCCACGGCCTTCACGACGGGACTTTCAACCATGCCGCATTCATCCTCGCCCGCGCAATACGCGCCGCGGCTGCCCATCGTGATGACCACGCTCTTCACGCCAAGCTCCCGCATTTTCTCCGCGGCCTTCGCCGCGTCCGCTTCCGTGTTCACCGCAAGACCGCTGTAATATTCCGCCTCGGTCTCGTTGGGCGTAAACACGTCCACACCCTCGAAGAAGCCCTCCGGCACGGGGCCGAACGGCGCGGGATTCACGACCAGCGTCTTTCCGTGCTTCTTCGCCAGCCGCTTCAGCTCGTCGACAGCCTCCAGATTAGTTTCCAGCTGTGTAAGCACGAGATCGGCCGACGCGATTTCCGCCTCCGCCGCGCGCACATGCGCCCGTGACAGCTGGGCGTTCGCGCCCTGAACCACGACGATGCGGTTCTCGCCCGACTGGCCGTCCACCTCGATCAGCGCGCAGCCGGTGCTGTATTCGTCCATCTCCGCCACGTATTTTTCGCTCAATCCCTCGGACGCGAACTGCCGATGTGCGAAATTTGAAAAATCGTCCTTCCCGACGCCCGCGACCATCACCACGTCCGCGCCCGCGCGGTGCGCGCCCGTCGCCTGATTAAAGCCCTTTCCGCCCGGCCCCATCGACACGCTGCGGCCGAACACCGTTTCGCCGTTTCGCGGCAGACGCTCGGCATAGCCGGTAATGTCCACATTAAAGCTGCCGACGACGACTATTTTTGCCTGTTTCATGCTCTTCCTCATTTCACGGGAAAAGCGGACACGCGAATGTCCGCTTTTCCAGACTCGGTATGATGCCCTGGCTTACTTTTTGAACTGGGGCAGCCAGTCCTCATTCTGCCTGAACATCTCGTCCACCATATCGCGGATCTCGCGCAGGCTCAGAACAGAAGCCGTGAGCGGGTCGTAGCAGATGGCCTGATAGATCATGTCGCGGTCGCCCTCGATGCCGCCCTCAACGACCATTTCCTCGATCTGCGCGTTCGTGCCGCTGAGCAGCGCGCACTGCGGCGGCATCTTGCCCACGTGAATCGGCTCAAGGCCGCGCTTGCTGGCCAGCACCGGCACCTCGACGCAGCAGCCGTAGGGCAGGTTGTCGATCAGACCGAAGTTGCGCACGTTGCCGTTGAACTTGAACAGCGTGCCGTCGCCGAAGATGGCGTTGAAGATGGACGCCGCGTACTCCTTGCCGCGCTCCAGCTCCACGGGCTTCTGGAACCACTCCTCAATCTGCGTCTTCCACGTCGTCTCGCGGTTGCGATACTCGCCCAGAATGTACGCGTACACGCCGGGATTCCAGCCCGTGCCGTGCGTGCAATACTTCTCGATCAGATCCGGGCGCTTTCTGAACCACGCGCAATACTCGCTGTTGTGGCCGGAGGACTCGGTTACGTAATAGCCCAGCGCAAGGAACATCTCGTTGCGCACAAGCTCTTCATTGTAGATTTCAGGATTCTCGGTAATCGCCTTCTTGATCAGCGGATACGCGTCCTTGCCATTCCACAGGAACTGGGTGTAGAACGCCTGATGGTTGATGCCCGCGCAGGTGTACTCGATTTCGTTTTCCGGCGCGCCGATCCACTTGGCCAGCATGCTCGCGGTGCCCTGCACGCTGTGGCACAGACCGCTGGTGACGAGCTTCGGGAACTTGCCCTGAACCGCGCGGCACAGCATCGCCATGGGGTTGGTGTAGTTCAGATAAACCGCGTCCGGGCAATAGCGCTCGATGTCGGCGGCAATGTCCAGAATGGGGTTCACGGTGCGCAGATAGCGGAAAATGCCGCTGGGGCCGCGCGTGTCGCCCACGTTGGTATCCACGCCGTACTTCTTGGGAATCAGAATATCGTGCTGCCACACATCCACATCGCCGTGCAGAATCGTGGTCACAACGCCCTTCGCGCCCTTGAGCGCCTCGGCGCGATCCATCGTGGAAACCACCTTCGCCGGATAATTTCCGGCCTCGACAATGCGCTTCACCGCGCGGGTGATCGAATCCAGCCTTTCGGCGTTGATGTCCATCAGAGCGATTTCCGCATCGTTGAACGCGGGGAAAGAAAGAAGGTCTCGAACGAGACTTCTGGTAAATCCAAAGCTTCCGGCGCCGATAAACGCGATTTTGTGTGCCATGAATGTCCCCTCCCGATTCATCCGTTTCCCGGATGTCCTCCTCCACATTATACCTGATGACGAACCCGCGCGCAAGTGTTAAAAGCAAAATACGCGCGCAAACCTGCTTTTTTGCTGAATTTCTGTATAATTTCATATGTCAAATGAAATTGATTTGCGAGGTGATTTTTTTGAAGTCTCTGCTTGCTCTGATTCTGTCTCTGTTCATGCTCGGCTCCGGCGGCAATGTGAAAAACGTCGTCATTCACGAGGTTTCCTCCGATATCTATTCGCAGGAGGAAATTTCCGCCGCCGCGCAGACCGTTCTGAGCGAGTTCGCCCGTTCGTGGAGCGGCTGCACGCTGATCGAAATCGGCTACGCGGGCGATGAAGCGGTCGGCCGGCATCAGGACTATCTTTCGCGCTATAACGCTTCCGACGTGATCGTTCTGCTTTCCACCTTCAATGTCGACGGCTCCGGCGGAGACGGTTCGCTGGAACCGAACAGCACCTGCAAAAACTGGAGCTGGGTGCTCCTCCGTCCAAGCGGCGGAAGCTGGCAGCTCGTCGATCAGGGATATTAAGGCATCACAAATTCCTCGATTTACCTCCAGTAAACCTTCGAAATTTGCATTTGCATCTGACGAAAAATCCATTCGCCGGACGACCACCTCATTTGTGCGGCGCTGCCTTAAGGCTGCCGACAGTTCATAGACGGCCGTCATTATCCAAGACCCTCGATCCGGCCGTGCGGGACGGTTTCAGCGCCATGAACGGCATGGTGGCCAAGCGCGAAGGGAAAAAGGTTCAGCTGCGCGCGGACTGGGAAACCGTGAAGAACGGCGTCATGGAAGAGGTCGTTCGGGCAAAGTTTTCGCAGAATCCCGATCTGCTCCAAAAGCTGCTCGATACGGGCGATCTTGAGCTGACGGAGGGAAACGGCTGGCACGACACCTACTGGGGCGTGGATGCGCGAACCGGCAAGGGAGAAAACCATCTGGGCAGGATTCTGATGAAAATTCGTTCAGAGCTCGGCGGCGCCGCGTACACGGAGCGCGTTCAGCGCCTTCGCGACGAGCGTGACAGCGAAAAGCAGTCCGAAGCCGCCACGCTTCAAACGGCAATCGAGTCCGTTCAGGCGGAGCTGAACGCGCTGCCGACCTGCGATTTCACCGGCATGGAAATGCGGACAAAGGCCTTCGGACGCGTGAAAATCCTCCGGCAGGAAGAAAACCGGCTCAAATTCGAAGTAAACGGCGTTGAAAAGACGTTTGCCCTTCCGGCCTGCATCGCGCAGGGCTTCCTGATTCCGGACGACCCCGCCGTCATCGCCGCATTCCAGCGCAGACAGGAACTGGAAGAAAAGCTCAAATCGCTGCAAAAGAATGGGCTTCCGAAATAAATCATGCGCCCAGCAGCGTCAATTCATCGTTTTGATGCCGAGGAACCTTCGTCTCTGCCAAGATGGGTAAAGGGGGTAACAGCGTATGTACGTCCAAGATGTTCTGCGTTTCGATAAAAGCGGAAAGGAAGCCGAACTCATCGTTTCGGACGGCGCATGTGAAGTTCTTTGCTATTCGTATCCAATTGATGCGGTCAAAACCGGAATGACAGTCAGCGGACTATCGGGCTTCTCATGCACGAATATGGTGCGTGCCGCTGAACAGCGCTGCGCCGTATCAAAACTGCCGCCATATTTTGCTTATAACCTAACGGGAAAGCTGATTTCAAAGCAAGAGGGGATTGTTCAAGTCAATAACCTGAAAATCAGCTTGGATGCGCATATACCGAATGATCTATCCGATGGCGAATACATTTCCTTTGACGTTCTGCGTCTGGATTTGGATTAGTCCGTTTCCTTCACAAAGGCCGCTTCCCCGCACATCAAGGAAGCGGCCTTTCTGCAAGCAGAAAGCGCCTTTTGAACAAAAAAGAAGCTCCGACTGTTTAACCAGCCGGAACTTTCAGGTGCCACCCGGATTCGGACCGGGGAATGAAGGTTTTGCAGACCTTTGCCTTACCACTTGGCTATGGCACCGGGCATAAGAAAAGCGGTAGACGAGACTCGGACTCGCGACCTCCACCTTGGCAAGGTGGCGCTCTACCAACTGAGCTACTACCGCAAAAGAATGGCGCGGGGCGGAATCGAACCACCGACACGGAGATTTTCAGTCTCCTGCTCTACCTACTGAGCTACCGAGCCATAAAAGCGATCCGGAAGGGGCTCGAACCCTCGACCTCCAGCGTGACAGGCTGGCATTCTAAACCAACTGAACTACCGGACCACATTTCTGGGAACAACAGGGCTCGAACCTGTGACCCTTTGCTTGTAAGGCAAATGCTCTCCCAACTGAGCTATGCTCCCTCAGGTTCCTGCCTGCGTTGTCGTCGCATCGACGACTTTGATATAATACTACACTATAGGGCTTTTGTCAACACTTTTTGGAAATTTTCTTCCGTTAACTGTATGTTGCGTATATTCACGCGCATTTACAGGTTCAACAGCACAATTCCCAGCAGGCCGCTGGCCAGCATAGCTCCGATTCGCAGGTCGAATTTGTCCTTATACCGCAGGATGCCGTATATCGTAATCAGCACGATCAGGCCGCCCTGCCGCACCGGGAACACGACCACGCCGTCAAGCACCGTCAGCGCCTTCATGCTGTAAAGCGTGCCGAACACCGTGCCCGCGCCCACTAGCACGGCATACAGGAAGAAGCGCAGCTTCTCCTGCGGAAGCGCCAGCTTTCCCACGCAGGCGGACTGAAGCACAATCGCGCCGCTGATCGCCGTGCCCGCCAGCACCGACGCGAGGATGAAGGCCGAAACCTCCGCCTCGGGATACAGCGTCACAAACGTCTTCTGTACCAGCGACAGGCTGCCGTCCCCCAGCATCGTAACGAGCACCAGCGCCAGCCAGCGTCCGCTTTTCTTCTTGTCGTCTCCCCCGCCCAGCGCGCTCAGGATCAGCGTCAGCAGGATGCACGGAATGCCCAGCCAGCGGCACACCGTCATGCGCTCGCCAAAGAACGCCACGCCCGCGATCAGCGAAAGCAGCAAAGACAGGTTCACAATCAGCGTCGTCTGCCCGATCGGCCCCACGGACAGCGACTTGGTCATCAGCGTGATGGTGCTCAGGAAGATCATTCCGTAGCCAATCGCCAGCAGCCAGCCGCCCACGGGCAGGTTCAGGCGCGCGCCCATCAGAAGAAGGCACGCGAGCATCGTCAGATGCACGGGCAGCTGATACAGCATCAGAAGCCGCGTATCTGCGCGATAATGGTTGCCGAAGGCCTTGTTCACAGCGTTTTGAAGGAAAAAGAACAGCATCGAAACGATCACGTACAGCATGGCGCGCCTCCTATGCCTTCACGCTTCCGGCCAGCAGTCCGGACACGAAGTGCTTCTGCGCAAAGAAAAACACGAAGTAAATCGGCAGGGACGCGGTCAGCGTCGCGGCCATCAGAAGATTCCAGTAAATTTCTCCTTCGTCGCGGAAGCCCGTCAGCGCCACCTGCACGGTCTTCATCGCGTCGCCGCTCGTGGCAACCAGCGGCCACGTGTATTCATTCCACGTGCCCGTGAACTTCAGAACGCCCAGCGACGCCAGCACCGGCCCGCTCAGGGGCAGATACACGCGCAGATATGTGCCAAACCGACCGCAGCCGTCCATCATCGCCGCGTCGTCCAGCTCCTGCGGAAACGCCACGTAGAACTGCCGCGTCAGGAACACGCCGAACGAACCGGCGATAAAGGGAATGATCAGTCCCGCGTAGGTATTGATCAGCCCGGACGAGCCGCCGCCGAAAAAGCTCATCTTCTTAAGCAGCGTGAACACGGGAATCAGCGTCACCTGCGTGGGAATCATCATGCCCAGCAGAATCAGCATAAACAGCGTGTCCCTTCCGCGAAACGGAATGCGCGCGAACACATAGCCGGACATCGAGTTGATCACCAGCGAAATGAGCACCGTGACCACCGTCACATAAGCGCTGTTCAGAAAATACCGTCCCCAGTCGCCGCTCTGCATGGCAACACGATAGTTCTCAAACCGCAGCTTCGTCGGGATGATCACCGGGTCGGCGGCGTAGATCTCGTTCATCGTCTGAAGCGACACGGACACGGTCATGAACATCGGAAACGCCACCAGCAGGCACAGAACCAGCATAAGCAAAAGCGAAACCAGACGGAACGCCCGGTCTCCGCGCGTTCTCTTCATCCGCGGCTCACCTCGCTCTCTCCGGCTCTGTTTATGCGGAAGTTGATCAGGGTAAGCAGCATCACAACCAGCAGAAGCGCAACCGCCATGGCGGAAGCGTAGCCCATTCGAAATTCGCTGAAGCCCTGCTGATAAATCTGGTGAACGATCGTCGTCGTGGCGTACACCGGGTCGCCGCGCGTCATGATCTGCACCTGCTCAAAGGTTTTGAACGCGTCCACCATCGTGGTAATAAACACGAAAAACGCCACCGGCCGCACCATCGGGAGCGTGATCCTGAAAAGCCGCGTCATCTCCCCCGCGCCGTCCACCGTCGCCGCCTCGTACAGCTCCACCGGAATTGAATTGATGCCCGCCAGATAGATCAGCATACAGTAGCCGATGTTCTTCCACACGTTCACAAAAATCAGGCAGCCGAGCGCGAGGCTTTTGTCAAACAGCCAGCTTCGCCCGCCCGCGCCCAGAAAGTGCAAAAGCTTATTGAGGAAGCCGTGGTTCGGGTCGAACATCATCAGCCAGATCATCGACACCGCCGCCATCGACGTGGCGTACGGGAAGATCAGAAGCATTCGAACCCATTTGACCGCGCCGGCGGAGCGGTTCAGAAACGCCGCCGTCAGAAAGCCCAGAATCGTCAGGGAGCACACGCTCACAAGCGCGTAAATGCAGGTGTTGACGCACGCCTTCACAAACACATCGTCCTTCGGCAGGCGCAGATAGTTTTTCAGCCCCACCCACATATCCATGTCCAGATTGTAGTTTGTGAAGGAGTACCAGATGTTTTTAAGGGCCGGATAAATCACAAACGTCAGAAAAAACAAAAGAAACGGCGTCAGCATCAGAAATGCCGCCGTTGTGTCTGAGCGTCTCGTGCCCTGCATACGCGTTTTTTTCACCTGTAAAATCCCCCGAAAGCCCCGGAGGAAGAGCGTTTCCTCCTCCGGGCAGCTTTTCATCAGCCGTTGATGCGGAACTCAATATCGGTCTGCGCCTTGTTGAGCGCCTCAGCAATATCCATATCGCCGAATACGACGTTCTGGCTCAGCTCGTTGCGCACGGCCTGGAAGCCGGTCGACCACGTTACGCGCGGCATGCCGGTGCCATAGGTGACGCACTCGCTGCGGGCAAGGTTCATCGGATCCATCGCCGCGTAAGCCTCAACCAGAGACGTGCGGGTGACGGGAATCTTCACCATCTCGGCGCGCTTGAGCGTCGCTTCCTTGGAAAGCACGAAGGAAATGAAGCGGAACGCCGCGTCCGGGTTCTGGCACTTCGTGCCGATGAACAGCATGTTGCAGCCGCAGAAGGATGCCTTCACGCCGTTGTTCGGAGGCAGCGCGATGCCGACCTTGCCCTCGTACTCGGGGTTCTTGAGCATGGTGGTCAGCGCGGCGTTGTTGATCAGCGTCATGGCGGCGGAGCCGGACACGAACGGGTTCACTTCGCTGCTGGAATAGGTCAGGCTCACGTCCGGAATCAGCTCGCGCAGGAAGGAGAGCGCGCCCGCAACCGCCTCGTTGTCCGCGAACACCGGCTCGCCGTCAACGATGTACTGGCCGCCGTTGCCATACACGAACACGTCCAGCTCAACCAGATTGCCGCCGGTCTGCGGATAGCAGAAGCCCGCGAATTCCACTTCGCCGCTTTCGTTCTTCTTCGTCAGCTCGCGGGCCGCGTCGGCCAGCTCGTCCCACGTGGTGGGCACGGCAATGCCGGCTTCCTCAAGCAGGTCGCTGCGATAGGCGAACACGTAGGGCGTGACGGAATAACCAAGGCCGTACACATGTCCGTTATAGGTACCGTTGGCGAGCACGGAAGGCATGATGTCATCCTTGCCCTCCCAGCTGTCAAAATACTCGTCGATCGCCATGTACTGGTTCGCCTCGACGCGCTGCGCGACGGACAGAATGCCGTGTCCGATCAGGTCCACGCCCTCTCCGGACGCGAAGCGGGTGTTGAGCACGGTGTCCATGGATTCGCCGATGGGCGCTTCCTCATAGGCGATGCGCACGTCCGCGTTTTCCTTCTCGAACGCTTCAATCGCCCACTGCCAGAAGGCGCGCTCGGCCTCGTCGTTGCCGATGCGCAGGAAGCTCAGGGTCACCTTCTCCTCCTCGGCCACGGCGGAAATCCCGGCCAGCGCGAGGGTGAGAGCCACAAGAATCGCAAGCAGTTTCTTCATAAAGTTGCCTCCCTTGTTCAGATTCGTTCTACAGGTACATGTTTCCTGCCTTCGAGCAGCTGGCGTTTCATCCACTGGCTGCCCGCAAAGCGGTCGCCCGTCTCGATCAGTCGTTCGTACAGGCGCTCGCGCATGGCCTTCAGAAGCTCCGCGTAAGCGGGGTCGGCGATTCGGTTATGCTTTTCGCCGGGGTCGAGCGTCAGATCGTACAGCTCGTCCACGTCCGTCAGGTTCCACACGTATTTGTGTGTGCGCGTCCGGAGCGCGCGTGTGGTATACAATCCGAACTGCTGGCCATTGGACGTAACCAGCACGTCCGCCGCGCCCGGCTCCTCCTCCGCCGTTTCCGGAAGCGGTCGGCCGTGGCGCATCGGCTCCCCGGCAAGCCCCGCCCATTTGCGGATGGAAGCCGGTATGTCCAGACAGTTCATCACGAACTCATGACTCACGCGCGGCTTCGCGCCCGGAATCTTCGCCACCAGCGGAATACGGATGATGTCGTCGTACAGCACATAATGCTTGTCCAGCATCGAGTGACTGGCGCACATGTCGCCGTGGTCGGACGTGAAGAGAATCGCGGTGTCGTCGTACTGGCCGGTTTCCCGAAGCGCGCTGAGTATGCGCCCAATCGCGTCGTCCAGCTGCGTAATCCAGCCATAGTAGCGCGCCACCATCGGCTGGAAGTCCTTCCATTCATATTTCGCCGTGTCCCAGCTCAGCGTCTGCTGCCTGTGGATGTACGGCTTCAGACGGAATTCGTCGCCCCAGCCGTCCCACGGCTCGATGTCGTCCGGATTGTACATGCGGGAAAACGGCGCGGAGGGACGGCACGGCAGGTGCGGAACCTCGTAATCCACCCACAGGTGCCACGGCCTGCCCTCGGCGGCGAACGAACGAATCATTTCGCCCGCGCGCCCAGCCAGCCAGTGCGTCTCGGAACCCTCCACCGGGATGGGGCTTTCGCAGCCCAGCCAGCCGCCCTCGTACTTCACGTCCGGATACTTCTCCGCCGCGAAGGCGCGGTATTCGCTCAGACGTACCGTAGACTGATAGCCGAAATCCGCGGGCGTGCGGGTCGCAGACACGTGAAACCGCCCGATATAGCCGGTGTTCCAGCCGCTTTGCTTCAGCTCGCCCGGCCAGCAGATGGAGGGATCCAGCTCCGGCGTGGGCATGAAATCGTAGTTCCACTGTGCGCCGATGGAATCCGGGCGGCGGCCGCACAGAAGCGACTGGCGCGCGGGCGAGCACACCGGCAGCGGCGTGTACGCGTCCTCAAACACGATGCTTTCCCGCGCGAGGGCGTCGAGGTTCGGGGTTTTTACGCCCCGAAGCCCTCGATAGCCCACGCAGTCATGCCGAAGCTGGTCGGCATTGATCAGCAGGATATTCATATCGTCAGATGCGGCTGATGTCGCCATGGAAGGCGGGCAGCAGCTCAGGCACAACCAGAACGCCGCCGTTCTCGTAGCTCTTCATCGCGGCGAAGGTGTATTCCAGCGTAGCGAGCGCGTCGCGGCCGGAGGCGCGCAGATACTCGCGCGGCACCTTGTTGGTGATGTCCTCGAGGAAGGCGTTGATGCGGGTCGGGAACGTGGAGCCGAACTCCTTCACGCCGAAATCGGTGGTCTTGGGCGTGGGCGAAGCCATGCCGGGGTTCTCGACTTCGTTGATGTTCCAGTAGTGCAGCTTCTCCACGCAGTTTTCGATGCAGAAGGTGCCCTTCGTGCCAGCGTGCTCATAGCTCCACCAGCCGCCCAGACCGAACATCGCGTCTCCGCGCTGGCTGATCAGGTAGCCCACGCCGCCGTTGGCGAAGCGCACATGAATAGAGTTGATGGACAGCATCGGGTCGCACGCGGTCGCGCGCACGCCGGGCTTGGACAGGAACGCCTGCACGCCCACGATGTCGCCGCAGAAGTGGCGCATGACGCTGAACGGATGCGCGCAGAAGGCCTTCAGGTGGCTGTAGGGCGTCTGCCAGCGGGGCGCGCCGGGGCCGCCGTACTTGAGCTCGGAGCCGTTGAAGCCGACCTTGTGGATGCAATACACCAGCTCGCCCACGCCGCCGTTCTTCATCAGCTCGTCCGCCGCGAACGCCGGGCCGGAGAAGTAGTGGTTCAGGTCGCAGCCGAGATACACCTTCTGCTTCGCGGCATAGCGAACCAGCTCGCGCGCGTCGTAGATGTCGGCGCAGATGGGCTTCTCAACCAGCACGTTCTTGCCGTAGCTCAGCGCCAGCATCGCCGGCTCAAAGTGCATGGAGCCGTTGTCATAACCGGAGGTCGTCACGGACACGATGTCGATTTCCGGCATCGCCTTGAGCATTTCTTCCTCATCATAGAACGCGCGCACACCGAATTTCTCCGCCGCCGCGTCCGCCTTTTCCTTCACCAGATCGCAGACCGCGACCAGCTCGGAGAGCTCATTTTCGTGATAGCACTTCGCGTGCGTGTTGCCAATGCCGCCCATACCGACGACTGCGCACTTCAGTTTCATGATTCGTACCTCCCCTGTCATTCCTGTTTTTCGTCGTTTACGCGGGCGTACCCGGACGGGGCCACGCCCAGTTCCTTCTTGAATTCGCGCGAGAAATGGCTCAGGCTCGCAAAGCCCACGCTTTTGGCCGTATCGGAGACCGTTGCGCCCGACGCGAGCATGTCGGCCGCGCGCGCGAAGCGGCAGCGCCGGAGGTATTCCTGAACGCCCACGCCGGTGATCGTGCGGAACTGACGGGACAGATAGTCCGGGGTCACGCCCGCCTCGGCGGCAATCGCCGCCACGGTCAGCTCGCTGTCCGAATACCGCTCGCCGACGATTTCCAGCGCCTTCGCCACATAGTTGGGATAGCCGCCGCCGTCGCTTTCCGCCTGACCGCGCCGTTCCAGCGCCCGCGCGTAGTCGATCAGCACGCACGTGCCCTGACACAGCACGCGCGTCTGCCAGCCGATTTCCCGCGTTTTCTGATCCTCGATCATCCCGCGCAGAAGCCGCGATACGCGCTTTTGCTCGTTCAGATCCAGATGCACCTTCACGGAATTCCATTTCCGGCTGTCCATGGAGAAGATCGTTTTGAACACCGGCTCTTGCCGCAGCTTCTGAAACGCTTCCTCCAAGAACAGAAAGTTGTACAGCTGCACCACGCGCGAACCGATGTAGCTGTGGTTGTTGCCCGGCGTGATCAGGAAGCAGTCGCCCTCCATAACCAGCGCCGTCTGCTCGTCCGTTCCGTGCAGGCAGAAGCCCTCGCGGATGTAGACGAATTCGTAGAACGCATGGGCATGCGGGCTGATGCGCGTCTGGCTCTGATCGAGCACGACAATGCCCGGCGCCAACGCGTCGGCATGATCCTGAAACCGGAGCACATTATCCGGCATCCGCCCGCCTCCCCTCATCAGATATAGTTCGGGAACATTTCGTCCAGATACACAACCCGACCGGTGTTGAGGGATTCAATGGCCGCGTGAATGATCATCTGCGCCTTGAGTCCCTGAAGGCCGCTGCCGTCGATGTCCTCGGGCTTCACGCCCGCCGCCACCTGCCGCACGAACGAACGGATTCGATCGCGGAAGGTATCGTCAAAGTTGGCGTAGCCGCCGAACACCGGGTTGGTGTACACGCGCTTTTCCGGGTTGCCGGCGGGATACAGCGTCGCTTCGCGCCACATATCCTCAAACACCAGTCGTCCCTTCAGGCCAGCGACCTCGCACCGCTCCATCGGATGACCGCGGGCAATGTCGTAGGAGCTGGTCAGGTGCCCGACCGCGCCGCTTTTGAACTTCATGTTGACGCTGGCCGTCGACCAGATCGTGCGCCCCGGTGACTTCATCGCAAAGCACTGCACCGCGTCCACGTCGCCCATGAAATAGCGGATAATCTCGCAGGAATGCGGGTTCAGCGCCTTCAGATGATAGTAGGGGCTGTCGAAATCCTGCGGCTTGCCGATCCACAGCGCCATGTTGCAGAACAGCAGATCGCCCAGCAGTCCCTCGTCCTGCCACTTCTTCGCGGCGCGGGCGGCGGGCGTAAAGCGATGATTGAAGTCGATGGCGAAGCAGCGGTTCAGGCGCTTGGCCGTGTCAACCATGATCTTGCCGTTCTCAATCACATTGCTGATGGGCTTCTCGGTGAGCACGTGGCAGCCCGCTTCCAGCGCCTGAATGCTAGGAATGAAGTGATCGGACGAATACTCGTAGCCGCCGGTCGCGACGGACACCAGATCGGGCTTCAGCTCCTTCAGCATCGTGGGCGCGTCGTAATAGCACGGCACGTCAAACTTCTTCGCGGCCGCGTCGGCGCGTTCGCGGTTCACGTCGCACACGCCGACCAGCTCCACCATGTCGTCTTCCTGATAGATGCGCGCGTGCAGATTGCCGATATGGCCAAGGCCGATAACGCATACTCTCAGCATGATCTTAATCCTTCTTCTGCAGCTTCACCGCGTCCGCGATGCCGCCGATGTACTTGCCCTCGTAGGCCTCCTGCGAGGAAGCGAAGGGCTTGCCGTCCTTGAGGAAATTCACGTCGATCGGGTTCGGGCGGCCGGTTTCCTTCACACGCTTCTCAATCCACGCGTCCATGCGCTTTTTGAGCGCTTCCACGATCTCGGGATTCTCGTCGGCCACGTTGTGGTTTTCCTCGGGATCCTTCACCAGATTATACAATTCAACCATGGGCTTGAAGTGGAAGTCCGGCTCCTTGGAGACGATCAGCTTCCATTCCGGCGTGCGCCAGCCGTGCTTGCGCATCCAGGTGTCCTCGGTGATGTAGAACTCCGGCTCCGGCTCGCGCTCGCCGCCGTAGACCAGCGGCATCATGCTGCGGCCCTCGAAGGGCAGGCCGGTGTCGATGCCCATGATGTCCAGCAGCGTGGGCGTAACGTCCTTGAGCTGCATGTAATCCTTGATGCGCACGCAGGACGGCAGATGGTTCTTCCACACCACGATGAACGGTACCACCAGCGTGGGCTCGTACATGCCGTGATGATCGAAATAGCAGTCGTGATCATACAGCGTCTCGCCGTGGTCGGAAACGAACACGACGATGGTGTCCTCTTCCAGATTCAGCGCGTACAGCTTTTCCAGCACCTGCTGGATGCAGTTGTCCATGTAGGCCACGGCGGAATCGTACTGGGCGATGACGTAATCGGGGTTGGTGCATCCCTTGGGCACCCACGATCCGATGTAGTCGCCGAAGGGCTTGAAGTCGTACACCTTCTGCATGCGCTTGTCCTCGGGATCAAACGCGTCGCCCTGGAAGAACATGTCCTTGAACGGAGCGGGCGCGAGATACGGGGAGTGCGGGTCCATGTGGCGGATGAACAGGAAGAACGGCTTGTCGCCCGCGGCCAGACGCTCCAGCTCGGGGATGGCCACGTCGTTGCAGTTCTCGGCCTTGTGGGCGCGGCCGTCGTCATGATCGGGGCCCCAGCCGGCGAAGCTCAGGTAGTTGTCATAGCCGCGGCCGGCCGCGTTGCCCTTGAAGCCGATGCAGGTGGTCTCGTAGCCGCGGTCGTGCAGCATTTCGGCCAGCACCGGAACGCCGTCCACGATCTTGCTCTGGCCCAGCGCGACGACGCCGGTGCCGAACACGTCGCGGCCGGTCAGCATGCTGGAATAGCCGGGCGTGGTGGGAATATGCGCGGAGAAGCAGCTTTCAAACGTGATGCCGCGATCCGCGTACTTGGAGATGTTGGGGGTGGTCAGGCGGCCATAGCCGTAGTGGCTCATATGGTCGCGGCGCAGGCTGTCGATTCCGAAGAACAGAAGGTTCGGTTGTTTCTTGGACATGCTCGTGTTCCCCTCTCTAAAATTACAGTTCGTTGATTCTTTCGTCGTATACGCTTACGCGTTTGCCTTCCTTCGCGGACAGATAGCAGGCCAGCACCAGACGGAGCGTGTCCCTGCCCTCCTTCGCGTCGCACAGCGGCGCTTCGCCGTGCAGGAACCTCGCCATCGGCTCGGCCTGATCCACAAGGCGCTGGCCGTGCTTTTCCGGGGACGGAATGCCGGAATCCGTCCAGCAATCGTCGCCCTCCTTATACCACACAAGGCCGGGCTGCGTTTCGCTGCGCGGCAGGCGCGTCGAGGGCGCGTCGCCGAAGTACTGCTGCACGCTGCCGCCCTCGCAGTACATTTCCGTGGTGATTTCCACGGCGCTGGTGGTAAACGAGCAGCTGATCTCGGCGATCATGCCGTTTTCATATTTGAAGAGCGCCACGCAGTTGTCGTTGGGAATGCGCGGGTTGACCATCGTGGACATTTCACAGGATACCGTCTCCGGCATGCCGAAAATCCACTGCATCAGGTTGATCGGGTGCGCGGAATCGTCGGCGAAAATGTCGCGGTTCATCACCGGGTTCACATGCCACGTGTTTTCGAAGTTCGCCCACGTGTGCGTCGCCAGACCGTGGCGGCGGCGGAACAGGCACACCTTGCCCAGCTCGCCGTTCTGCGCGATTTCGCGGATGCGGGCGTTCTGCTTATCCGCGCGCATCTGCCAGCCCATTGTAAGGCGCACGCCGTTTTCCTCAACCGCCTTCACGATGCGGTCGGCCTCGGCCATATGCAGCGCCATGGGCTTATAAAGGATGATGTTCTTTTTCGCCTTCGCGGCCTTTTCGCAGATGTCGCAGTGATACGCGGTCTCGCTGGTGACGACCACGGCGTCAATGTCGCTTTTCAGAAGCTCGTCCAGCGACTCATACGCGCGAATGTCCACGCCGGGATAGTTCTTTTCCAGCGACTCGCGCAGCCGGGCGGAATCGTGATCCCACGCGCCGGTCACGGCGATGTCGTATTTCTCGGGCGCGCGCAGCCATTCCTTTGTGAAGGAAAACACGTGGCCGTGCGCGAAGCCGCAGATGCCTGCCTTAATCATGTGCTTGGCTCCCCTTTCGTCGGACGCTTATCGGGCGTTCAGAAGCTTGAGGATCGCGTTCATATAGCCGTAGCTCTCGGACGCGATGGCCTGCGCCTGCTGCATGGTCTGCTCGGGACCGATGACCTCAAGGCACACGGGGCCTTCGTAGCCCGCGTCCACCAGCGCCTTGAAGTAGCCGTACAGGTTGATTTCGCCGCGGCCGCAGGCCTGATTGGCGGGCGTTCCGGGATTCGGGCCGGGGCCGACGCAGTCGCGGATATGTACATGACCCATGCGGCTCACGACGGAAGCCAGCGCTTCCTCGGGCTTTTCGCCGGCGCGGTGAATGTGGCTGGGATCCATGTCGATGCCGAAGGAATCGGACGGAATCAGTTCCATGGCGCGCAGCGTGGTGGGCGTGGAATAGATCGCGCAGCCGACGTGCGCCTTGCAGCACAGCTTCACGCCGTATTTGGCGGCCAGCTCCGCGCGCGCGGTCAGCGTTTCAATGGAGGTTTTGAAGGTTTCCTCGTCGTCCATCTTGCCGCCGGGGCCGACGTTCACAACCGGGATGCCCAGGTACTGCGCGGCCTTGAACGCCTTTTCCAGCCTGTCCTCGTCAAGAGAGGCCACTTCCATGCTCAGAAGCTCGACGCCGGCTTCCTTCGCCGCCGCCTTTACCAGCGGAACCTGCGTCTCCCACGCGTCCAGCACCAGGTGCTCGCACATGCCCTGAATCGCGGAAAGCTCCGCTCCGTCGTAGCCCGCCAGCCTGATCGCCTTAAGCGCGGTCTTCACGTCGAAGGCCTTGAACAGAACCGTATTGATACCCAGCTTCATCACGTTAAACATCCTCCCTGTATCTTTTCTATCGGGTTGAGTTCATTATACCTTTGCGAAATCCGCATTGCAACGCCTTGTGGAAATTCCAGTGCGGATTTCATCAAACGAGCCGCGCGGTTGTCAAAATCCGCGCAGCTCATTTTTGATCGCATTTTGTAAAGCGCTTTCACATCCGCCGCTGCGCCCGCACGCGTTCCGCAAGGCGGCGCAGCGCGTCCATGCGCTCGCGGAAAAACAGCCGGTAGCCCTCGCAATACCGATCGATGGACGGCTTTCCGCCGACAAACGGCTCGCGCTCGCGGCGGCAGCCGCCGCGGCACAGGAAAAACGCGCCGCAGTCCCGGCACGCGCCGTCCAGCGGAATCGACGTTTCGACGAACCGCCGCGCCGTTTCCGAGGCCGCCATTTTCCCGAATCCGTCCGAATTCACGTTTCCCAGCTTCCATTCGTCCACCGCATAAAAATCGCAGGGATACACGCTTCCGTCCGCCTCCACGGTGAACGAGCAGGTACATCGCCCCGCCATCGAGCAGCATTCCGGCGGGTTGCCCAGCAGCATCTGCACGTAGTTGTCGAACGTGCGGACGCTCACGTACTGTCCCCTTCGGTAGTCCCGCTCGTAGCGGTCGAAGGTCTCGATGAGAAACCTTCCATAGGAGACCGCGTCCGGCGCAAACGACGGCGCGCCCGGCTCCAGCCCGTCCAGACAGGGAATGAATTGCAGAAAGCGATAGCGCCGCAGCGCTTCATAGGTCTCCGCCGGGCGGGCGCACACGTCCTTATTGACCACGCACAGGATGTTGAAGTCCACCCCATGCGCCGCCAGCGTCTCCGCCGCCCGCGCCGTCTGCGCGAACGTGCCCGCGCCGTCCGCGTCAAGCCGGTACAGGTTGTGCGTTTTTTCGTCCCCGTCCATCGACAGGCCCACGAGAAAATGGTTCTCGCGGAAAAACGCCGCCCATTCGCCGTCAATCCGGCCGCCGTTGGTCTGTATGGAATTGTACGCGGCCCGTCCGCCCGCGTAGGACTTCTGAAGCCGGATCAGCTCCCGGAAAAAGTCCAGCCCCGCCAGCGTCGGCTCCCCGCCCTGAAAGGAAAACGCCACATAATCGTCTGACGCGGCGAACGCCCGCCGCACAAGCCGCGCCAGCGTGTCCCGCGTCATTATACCGCGCGCACCCTCGCTGCGGCGCGCCATTTCATCCGCGTAAAAGCAATACCGGCATCGGTACTGGCAATGTCCCGACGCCGGCTTGATCAAAAGCGATACCGGCGGCATACCTCCAGCCTCCCCTCCCGAATGGTTTCATTATACGAGAGGTTCGCCCGTAAGTCAACCGCCGGCGCTTCCCGTTTTACAGCAGGATGCAGATCATGCCCCCGTTTCCTTCATTAATAATCTTCGCGAGCGACTGCTGCACCTTGCTCCGCACGTCGTCCGGCATGCGCATCAGCTTTCCGGCCAGTCCTTCCTTCACAAGCTCGCTCAGCGAGCGGCCGAAAATCTCCGTTTCCCACAGGCTCTTGGGATCGCCCTCGAAGTTGCTCAGAAGCGATTTCACAAGCTCCTCGCTCTGCTTCTCCGTGCCGACGATCGGACTGACCTCCGTCTGAATGTCCACGCGAATCATGTGCAGACTGGGCGCGCCCGCCTTCAGCCGCACGCCGAAGCGCGAACCCTGCTTCACCAGCTGCGGCTCCTCCAGCGTCAGTTCGTCCATCTCCGGCGGCACCAGACCGTAGCCCGTCTCGCGCACGCTCTGCAGCGCGTCCTTCACGCGGTCGTACTCCCGGCGCGCGTCCACCAGCTCCTTCATCAGCTTGAGCAGATGCTCCTCGCCCTCCACGTTCTGCCCGCTGGCCTCGCCCAGCACGCGGAAGAACAGGCCGTCCTTCAACTCCGCCTTCAGCTCCACCGCGCCCTCGTTCAGCTTCACGGCTGTGACGCGCACGTCCTCCACCGCGTCCGCTTCCTTCGCCGCGGCGACCAGCTTTTCATAGTCCCGCACGCGCGACATCTGTGCGGCGGCGCGCCGCACCTGCTCCATAACGCCCGTGACCAGATAGTGATCCTCGTCCAGCGCACCCAGCCACGCGGGCACGTCCATGCGAAGCTCGGTCAGCGGGAACTCGAACAGCAGGCTTTCCATCAGGCCGCCGACCTCGCTCAGCCGCATCTGCTCCACGTTCACGGCTTCCACGGCCACGTCATACTTCTCGCTCAGCGCATTCTTCAGGCTTCGCGCCTGCGCGCCCTCGGGATTCAGCGTGTTCAGCACCACGATGAACGGCTTGCCCAGCTCCTTGAGCTCCCGCACCACGCGCTCCTCCGCGGCCTCGTAGGCTTCGCGGGGAAGCTCGGTCACCGTGCCGTCCGTCGTCATCACCACGCCCACGGCGGCGTGATCCTTGATCACCTTGCGCGTGCCCAGCTCCGCCGCCTGCTCGAAGGGAATGTCATAATCGAACCACGGCGTGCGCACCATGCGCGCCGCCTCGCCCTCGTTCAGCCCCAGCGCGCCGTCGGCCAGATAGCCCACGCAGTCCACCAGCCGCACGCGGAACGAAGCCTGGTCGCGCAGCCGCACCTCGGCCGCCTCGTTGGGCACAAACTTCGGCTCCGTGGTCGTGATCGTGCGTCCCGCCCCGCTCACGGGCAGCTCATCCTGCACCCGCGCGCGGCGATCCGCGTTTTCGATGTTGGGAAGCACCAGCAGCTCCATGAACCTTTTAATGAAGGTGGACTTCCCCGTTCGCACCGGGCCTACGACGCCGATGTAGATATCGCCCTCGCAGCGTCCGGCGATATCCCGATACAGATTTTTCTGATCCATGGAACGCCTCCCGCTTTCCTTCAAATTCTGCCCCAGTCTATGTGACCATGTCCTGCGGTAGACCTTCCGCATCCTTTCGGCAAGGGATTGCGAAACGCGCGGTTTTGCGTTATAATGAGAGAGAACGCTCATTACGGAGGCGCCGACATGCCTGAAAAAAAGAAAGCCCGACACTCGAAGAACGCCCGCGGCGGCGCGCGGCTCTATCGCGCGGCCTTCCTTGCCGTGCTCGCGCTGGTCGTTCTCGCCGCGGTGTATATCGTGAAGTTCTATCGCGAAAGAAGCGAAACCGAAGCGCTGAACGCTCAGCTGCACGCGCTGCTGGTCACGGCGGAACCGTCCGCGTCCGCGCAGCCCTCGCCCACGCCTGCGCCGCAGGCGACCGTCAGCGGCGGCGCGCAGATCGTTGCCTATCCCACGCCGCCTTCGGAGATTCGTAAGGAATTCAAGGGACTGCACGACCTGAATCCCGACCTGATCGGCCGGCTGTACATTCCCACCGACACCGAGCACTCGCCGATTGACCAGTTCGTGCTCAAGCGTGACAACGAATACTACCTCACCCACGATTTCTACGGCGAAAAGCGCAAGTCCGGCGCAGTCTTCATGGACGAGGCCAACGAAATCTGGCCGCAGGATCAGCACATGATCCTCTATGGCCACAACATGAAAAACGGCACGATGTTCGCGCGGCTTACCCAGTATTCCACGATCAAATACGCCGCCCGCAACCCGTTCGTCTACTTTGACACGATCTACGAAACCGGCACCTACGTCGTGCTCGCGGCCATGCGCCTGCCCGCGAAGGAAACCATGACGCCGTCGTTCAACATTCGCACGTTCTTCTTTGGCGACGCCAGCTTCAATTCCTTCCTGTACGCCATCCGCGAGCGCGCGCTGTACGTCACCACCGTCGGCGCCGACGCGAACGATCAGCTTCTGTCGCTCGTCACCTGCTCCTACAACGAGAACGACGAGCGCTTCATCCTGATCACCCGCCGTCTGCGCGAAAACGAGACGGAGGACGACATTCTCGCCCTGATCAAGGGCAGCAACAAATGAAGGGAGTGAGCGACCCCATGCCGCTTGCCGCAGAACACTTTCGGGCGCTGATGGAAAACCGCCCTTCGAAGCCCTGTGAGGACGCCGCGTCGGCCGCGGACGCCCTGAAAAAAATGATCGCCGACACCCAGCAGCTGACGCTTTCGCAGCTGGACGATTCCATTGCCCGGCAGCTGGGCAGTATCCTGTTTTCCCATGAAGCCGGACTGATCTCCGCGCTTTCCACCATGAACCCGCCCGAGGTAAAGGTGAAGCGCGCCAAGGGCTTCCCGGTTTCGCTGGTTCTGAGCCTGTGCGCGATTCTGATCACCGCGGGCGCGGCCGCCTCCGCATGGAAGAGCGGCGACCTGCTGACGGCGTTTCTGGCCGCGGCCGGCGCGATTCTTACAGCGTTCGCGGCCTTCCTGCCCCGCCCCAAGCCGGAGGTAAAGGTCTCCCAGACCGTGGACGAGGACGCGCTTTTCCGGCTTGCCGAACGGCGCATGGAAGCCATCGACCGTGACCTTGAAGCCTTCCTGAGCCTGCCCGCCCCCGGCGGAAGCGACGACGAAAGCGTGCTTCAGCTGATCACGTTGGCCGTAACGCTGAAGCGCGAGGACCCGGACACGGTGCCGGACGAGCTGATGACGGCCATCACGGCGCTGACCATTTCAAGGGGCTACACGTTTTTGGAATACGATGGCACGAACGACGCGTATTTTGATATCATGCCGACCAAGCGCGCCACGCGCACCATCGCACCCGCCGTGCTGAAGGGCGACCGGCTGGTCGCGCGCGGCATGGCCATCGTGCAGCTGGAAGAAACTCCGGAGGATACGAACGAATGAAGTACATTGGCATCGACATTGGCGACGGTGAGAGCGCGGTCGCCTGTCTGGCGGAAGACAGTGTAATTGAACCCGTAATTCAGCCGATTGACGGGCGCGGCTCCATCCTGTCCGTCGTCGGCATGGCCGGTACGGAAGTGCGCATCGGCGAGAAGGCGCTGCTCGACCGCAAGGTCGTGCATCTGCGTTCCCGCTTCAAGAGCCGTTATCTGAACACCATGGACGCGGAGCGCGACATTGAGCGCTTCGCCCACGGCCTTCGCACGGCGCTTTTGGAGGAGGCGGACGATTTCTTTGACGGAGACGTATACATCGCCGTCGGCTGCCCCGCAGGCTGGAAGGAAAACGACCGCGCGCGCTACTGTGAGATCATGAAGCGCGCGGGACTTGGCGACGTGCACATCGTGTCCGAATCGCGCGCCGCGTTTTTCTATGCCCGCTACGCGCACGAGCTGAAGGTCGCGCCCGAGCTGCTCGATCAGACGACGCTGGTCATCGACATCGGCTCGTCCACGACCGACTTCGCCTATATCGTGAACGGGCGCGAATCCGCCATCGGCACGTTCGGCGACGTATCGCTCGGCGGCGGCCTGATCGAGGCCTGCATGCTGCGCCGCGCGGTGGCGGCGAGCAAGCACCGCGAAGAGCTGGAAACCGTGTTCCGCGAGTCGCTCTCGTGGAAAAACCGGCTGGAAATCGCCGCGCGCCGCTTAAAGGAGCAATATTTCCTCGACGAAGCCGAGTGGGTCAAAACGCCCTGCGTCGCGTCCGAAACGGTATACTACGACCTGCCCGTGAAGGTGAAGTTCGAGCTGAACGAGGACATCATGCGCGAAATTCTCTCTACGCCCATGGATGAACTGAAGGGCGCGACGTTCGACGAAGCGCTGAGCGACCTTCTGCGCCACGCGGAGCAGGCCACGGCCGAGAACCTGCCGAAGCTCGTCATCCTGACTGGCGGCGCGTCGCGCATGCGCTTCTTCCGCGAAGCCTGCGCCGCGCAGTTTCCGAACGCGCAGGTCGTCATCTGCCCGGAGCCGGAATACTCCATCGCCAAGGGGCTGGCCTACGCCGCGCGCGTGGACGACCGGCTGGACGCGTTCTCAAAGGACATCGAGGCCTACTTCCAGAGCGGCGACGTATCGCGCGAAATCGCCGCGTCGCTCAAGTGGCTCACCGTCCCGCTGGCATCCATCCTGTCCGGACGCATCGTGCACGACGTAGTATTGAACGTTTTAGACGAATGGAAGTGCGGCGAGATCGAGACCATTGAGAAGATGGACGCGCCGATTATCGAGCGCACCGACGAGCTGGTTCGAAACCTCGACGACATTCCGGAGATTCGCCCCGCCATCAACGAGTGGCTGAAAAAGCTGTTCCAGCGGCTGCAGCCGCGGCTGGATGAAATCTGCATCCGGCACGACGTCGACCGCCAGAGCATGTCGCTCACCGGCGTGCGCTCGCTGATCGGCCCGGAAAAGGTGAACATCCTGCTGGAAAGCCCGGTTACGACCACGCTGATCTACGTCATCACCAGCTGCGTTACCGCGACGCTCTGCGGCGGCGGCGGCGTGGTGCTTCTGATGGAAGGCCCCGTCGGCATCCTGCTGGGCGCGCTGATCGGCCTGATCGTGGCCTACTTTGGCCAGAAGGCGGTTACCAGCGCGGTAAGCCGCGCCAATTTGCCGCTGTTCACGCGCAAGCTCCTGTGCCTGTCCTTCCGCAAGAGCCTTTCCTCGCCCCGGCAGCGCAAGGCCATCGAGTCCGCGCTTTTGAGCAGCATGGATTCGCCCCGGTTCCAAAAACAGCTCGAGACCGATATTACCATCAGTCTCGAGTCGCAGATTATGAATATGGCGCGTTCGGTCGAAATGCCGATCGTTCAGTGAGCCCTTCGGACGGCGGAGCACACGGCGCGTCCGACGGTAAACAGCAGACGGAACAGCATCGTGGCGGCGAAGATACCCAGCGCCATCGCGCCCGCCGCCGACAGCGTGTACAATCCCCTGTCCACGAACGTCGCCTTGTCGCCCTGCAAAAGACCCAGCATCGTATAGTACAGCGACCCCCCGGGCACCATCGGAATCACGGACGTGATGACGAACACGGTGACCGGGGTTTTTACGATGCGCGCGAGAATTTCCGCGTACAGCGTGCCCGCCGCCGCGCCCAGCGCGTAGGCCATCGTTGCGGGCAGCCCTATTTTCTTCATCGCGAGCAGATACAGTCCCCAGTTCAGCGCGCCGCCCAGCAGCGAAAGCCACAGCTTGCGGGAGCGCACGCCGAAGAACATGGCAAAGCTCAGGCTGCCGAGCGCCGCGGAGACGATGGGAAGCAGCCATTCCTTCATCATGCCACACCTCCCAGAATCGTCAGAACGCCCGCCGCGCCCACGGCAATGCCAATGGCCAGAAACAGCGCCTCGGCCACGTGCATCAGACCCGCCTGAATGTCGCCGGCAATGAAGTCGCGCATGCCGTTGACCAGCTCCACGCCGGGAATCAGCAGCATCACGTTTCCGATGATGATCTTGTCCGCGTCGGCGGCCAGCCCCAGCCGAACCGAGGTGACCGCGAGCGCCGCGGCCACCGCCGCGCTCAGAATGTCGTTAAACAGCGTGTTCCCGCGCAGCGTGTGAGAAAGCCGCGCGCAGAACAGCATCACAACGCCGATCAGAGCGCTGGCAATCGCGTCCGCCAGATTTCCGCCAAAGAAGAGCGTGAACGAAAACGCGACCAGCGCATAGATGAACATTTTCTGCCAGAGCGTATAGGTGGGCGTCGCTTCCACCGCCTCCAGCCGCGCGCGCATCGTCTTCGCGTCCGGCGTTTCCCGGCACACATGCCGCGCCAGATCGTTCACGCGGTCGAGCATTTCCAGATTGATGCACGGGGCCATTAAGCGCCGGGAGGACGTCATCTCGCGCCCGCCCATTTCCGCTGTCGCCACAATGTGGGACGGAATGGCGAACACGTGCGGGTTCTCTCCGCCATAGGCGCGAATCAGGCGGCAGATCGTATCCTCCACGCGGTACACCTCGCCGCCGGACTTCAGCATCGTCACGCCAACGTCAAGAATCGTTTGAAAGATTGCTTCCGCTTCGCGGGCCTCCATCGCTTGCGTCTCCTCCATCCTGTGCCGTCAGACCGACAGCGCCTGCTTCAGCGCCGGGTAAATCGCCTGCGCCATCCGGTAAAAGCCCAGATCGTTCGGGTGGCAGCCGTCCACGGTGCAATCCTCGTGATCGTGCTCGCCAAACAGCGTCCGGCCGTCCACAAACCACACGTGCGCGTCGCCGTTTTCGCGCGCATGCTCATAGGTTGCGTAAATCAGCTCGCGCCGTTCCTCGCCGTGCGGGTCACGGTTGCCGTCCGGCTTGGTGACGAAGATCACGGGAAGCTCCGGCCGCGCGCGGCGAATGATCTTGAAGAACGGCTCGTGCGTGCGGCGAAGATGCTCCACGTCCGGCGCGTTGTGGTCATAGTCAAACACGAACGCGCACATCGGAAGCCCGGCAATGTATTCCGCCATCTCCGCTTCGCCCTTGGCGCTGCCTGAGAAGCCCAGATTCACCTGATCCGCATCCAGCCAGCGCGACAGAAAGCCCTGATAGCAGTTTCCGGGACGGGACGCGCAGCCGCCCTGCGTGATGGACGAACCGTAGTAGACCACAGGCTCGTTAAACCGGTACGGCCGCGGCGCAAGCACGTTCGCGCCCGCGCTGATGCCGATCAGCAGGCGCGTAAGCCCGTTGTATAGCGGCATGTTAATCTCTATGTCCTTCACGCCGGCCTTCAGCTCGCACACGCCCTCGAACCATTCGTCGGTTATGCCGGGGCGAATCGTGGCGCAGTATTCGCCGTCCGCGTAGATGTCCAGACCCTTGCTGCCCGTCAGCGCCATGTGGTTCATGATGCTGTCCGGATACAGGCTGCTCGCGCGCACGGCCACGCGCAAGGCGTCCGTGCGGAAGCGCACATGCCCGCCCGCTGTGTGATGCGCAAGCACCTGCACGCCCTCGCTGACCCTCGGAAGCAGTTCTTCCGGCAGACGGAGAAACCTCTCGCCCTCGCATACCGCCAGCCCGCGCACCTCGAACGGCTCGCTTCTCAGGTCATACCATGTGAATTCCTTCTCGCTGAAAACGGTTCCCTTCAGAAAATTGGGATCGATCTTCGTAATATCCATGCGCTCATTCCCCTGTACGCTGTAATTTCCATTGTTATTATCGCACGCGCCCGGCGCGCTGTCAATGCGGTTTTGCGTCCGCAGCGCGAAGTGTCCGGCGAACGCCGCCCGTTTCATTGAAAATTAACCCATCCACCATCTTGACAAACGAGCCATGATTTGTTATGATCTTCGTGGTTAGATTACTTTAACCGCATCGGACGTGATCGCCCTTTTCTTTTTCGGGTTCGGTTAGATGTATTTAACTGCAAGGAGGGCATCATGAGCGCACGATTTGAGGAAACCCTGATCCGGCACTGCGCGGCGACGCTGGCCGGACACAAATGCGGCAGCCTGTTTTCCTATCGGCCGCAGGCGGGCGAGTCCCTTTCGGAAAACGCCGCGGAGCTGGATGGCCTTCTGCGGGAAAAGGGCATCCGCGTGCGCGTTCTCCGGGAACGGGACGCCGACGGGCTGGTTTACGTGTACCGCCCCCGCATGCTGGAAGAGCGGCTTCAGCAGACGGACATTCGCGCGTTCCTTTCGGAGATGGGCTATACCGCCTTCGATCCGGAGGCCGCGCTGGAAACGCTTTCGCGCGCCGTCCGCGCGGGCACGGATTTTCCGCACGAAATCGGCGTGTTCCTCGGCTATCCGCTTGAGGACGTAATTGGCTTCATCCGCAACAAGGGGCAGTGCTTCTGCTGTCTGGGCTGCTGGAAGGCCTATTCGAACGAAGCGCAGGCGCGGCGCGTGTTCGCGCTGTATGAGAAGTGCCGAAACGTGTATCTAAGCTGTTATCGGCGTGGTTTTGGTGTTGCGCGGCTTACCGTGGCCGCCTGACATAGATTTATCTTTACTGAATGGGAGGCTTTCATATGAAAATTGCTGTTGTATACTGGAGCGGAACGGGACACACCGAGGCCATGGCGCAGGCGGTTGCAAAGGCCTGCGGCGGCACGCTCTTCACCGCGGCGGAATTCCCGGCCGCGCAGGTTGCCAATTTCGACGCGATCGCGTTCGGCTGCCCCGCCATGGGCGCGGAGGTGCTGGAGGAAGGCGAGTTCCAGCCGATGTTCGACGAGTGCAAGCCGCTGCTCTCCGGCAAGAAGATCGCGCTGTTCGGCTCCTACGGCTGGGGCGACGGCGAGTGGATGCGCAACTGGGAGACCGAGTGTCTGGCCGCGGGCGCGACGCTGGCCTGCGACAGCGTTATCTGCCAGGATGAACCCGACGAGCAGGCGCTGGCCGAGTGCGAAAAGCTGGGTCAGGCGCTGGTCTCCTGAAGGAGGACGTAAGCGATGACAGAGCGCCTGCGGTATAAGCTGATCGGCCTGGGTATCAGCGCCGCTTTCCTCGCCGTATGCGCGCTGCTCGGTTCCGGCCTGTAAATCAAACGCGGGATACGACCCGCTCATAAATTGACAAGAAAAATTGGATGCACAGACGGCGTGACCCTCGCGGCCACGCCGTTTGACGATCTCACACACATTTATCGAAGCCGTCTTTCCATCACGACTTCGCCTTCCTCTTCTTCGCCGGTGTGCGTAAAACCGAGCTTCAGATACAATCGCTTCGCGGCTTCATCGCCTTCCACATAGCAGAGAACAACCCTGTCATAAACGCCGTCCTTCTCCATCTCCTGAAGAATCATCTCCGCCGCCTGATAGCCAAACCCTTTTCCCTGATACCGCTCGTCGATGAAAAACTGGCTGAAATTGTACGCGTCCTCGAAATCGTAATACAGCGCCATGCCAATCGGCGCTTCGTCGTTATAGATCACAACAGCCCGGCTTCGGCTGTTTCGGTATGCAAAGGCTCTCGCCAGCATGACGGTGGAATTGGCCACAAACGCCTTCTGATCGTCCCGAACGCGCAGGGAAAGCCGCCAATTATCGGGATTCACGTCCTCAAGTCTGATCATGTCAAATTTCCTTCCTATGCCCTTATAGCAACGGCGGGAGAACGCCATACGCGCCCTCCCGCCGCTGATGGATTGGTCTTATTCGAAAATATAGGCATTCTTTTCCTCGGGACGATTCTTCATCTCTTCGCGCTTGCGGTTATGCTCCTCGCTCTCGTAGCCCATCACGGCGTACGCGGCGACCTTGCTTTCCTCTACGCCGGGCTGGTTGAACGTGTCGATGTTCAAAAGCGCGCCGGTGTAGGCGGTCACGAGTTCGAAGAAATACAGCAGCTGGCCGACGGTATCGGCGTTCACTTCGTCCAGCGTGATCGTCTGGCTCATGCGGCCGGAGCGATACAGCGCGTACTCGGTGCCCCTGCGCTCGGCCTCGATCAGCTGATTGTGGCTCTTGCCGCCTAAGAAAGCGATCTTCGGCACATTCTCGCAGCCGTGCGGGATGGGCGTTACGGCACGGAAGTTTTCGACCTTCAGGAAGGTAATGGCCTTGTCGAACGGGCCCTCAGTGTACAGCTGCAGCTGGCTGTGCTGATCGGTTACGCCCAGCGTCTTGACCGGCGTGGAGCCGACGTGGCAGGGCTTGCCGTCCAGCGTCACGTTCTTGCCCAGCGACTCCGCCCACAGCTGCGCGTACCAGTCGGAAATCAGCTTCAGGCTGTCGGCATACGGCATCATGACGGAAATGTTCATGCCCTTCTGCATGCACAGGTACATCAGACCCGCCTCGTACAGCGCGGGGTTCTTCGTCATATCGCCGCTGTTGCAGCGTTCGTCCATCTTCTTCGCGCCCGCAACCAGCGCGCGAATGTCGATGTTGCAAACGGCCGCCGCCAGCAGACCCACGGGGCACAGCTCGGAAAAGCGTCCGCCCACGCCGTCCGGAATGTAGAACGTCTTGAAGCCCTCGGCGCGCGCCAGCTCGATCAGGAAGCCCTTGGTCTTGGAGGTGGTGACGACGATGCGCTTCTGATAGTCGTTCGGGCAGGCTTCCTTCAGCTTCTCGAGCACGATCAGATACTGGCTCATAGTTTCGGCGGTGCCGCCGGACTTGGAAATCACGTTGAAGCACGTGGTGCGCACGTCCACAACGTCCATCAGCGCGGCCATGCGCTCGGGATCGATGTTGTCCTCGATGTAGAGCTTGGGCGCGTTGCGCTTTTCCTTCGGCAGCTCGTTGTAGTGCAGATGATTCAGCGCCTGCTGAACCGCCGCCGGGCCGAGTGCGCTTCCGCCGATGCCCAGCACGACGAACGCGTCGAACCGCTCGCGAATGCCCTTCGCGGTTTCCTCGACCTCCTCGAGAATCTCATCCTGATTGTAGGGCAGATCCATCCAGCCCTGCATGCCCTTGCCGCGTCCGGCCTCAACGGCCTTGTACGCGTTCGAAAGGCTCGCGGACAGCGCGTTCATCTCCGCGCCGTCAATGCCGCGTTCGCCCAGAAAATCCTTCATCATATGGTTTACGTCCAACCGAATGTTCGCCATGAATCAATCGCTCCTTTGGTAATCTTCCGATGGTATTATAACCATCAAAAGTAATTTTTCCATGAATTCCATTTGAATTCACACGCCATATATGCGATAATCGACGCATACGGAGGAATCAGCGATGTACGAAAGCCTTATCCGCCTGCTCGCGGCAATCGGACGCGCCTCGGCGAAGCTCCCCTTTCCCATCACCGGGCTGACGGCCGCGCTTCTGGCGGGGCTGATGCTCGCGCGGCCGAAAAAGCTGTGGAAGCCGCTTCTGGCTCTCGCGCTCTCGCTCGCCGTCCTCTGGCTGCCGCTCTACGCGAACAAACCCTACGCCGTTTCCCGAACGGCGGCGGATGAAACCATCTCCACCTTCATCGAATCGCTCGCGCACGCGCTGGAACCGGCGGAAGCGCTCTCGCATGAGGAAATCCTTCAGACGGCGCAGACGCTCTCCGGCGGCGGCGTTCAGCTGAAATATATGCGTTTCCCGGAGCTCATGCGCGCGCTGCGCATGGCCGGGTTTTATTCGCCGCTGACGGGCGAAGCGCTTCTGAGCGAAGCGGAGCCGGAGTGGTTCCTGCCGTTCGTCGCCTGTCATGAGCTGGCGCACGCAAACGGCCTTGCCAACGAGGGACAGGCCAACCTGCGGGCATATGCGCTCTGTATGGCCGCGGACTCCCCTGCCTTCCGAAATTCCGCGCGGCTGTACGCCATGCGAATCGCGTTTTCGATGCTCGATCCAACCGCCGCACAGGCGACGCGGAGCCAGCTTCCGGAAGCCGTTCAGCGCTTCCTTTCCGGCGCGGAACCCCGCTCAGCCCGGCGCGCAGGCAGTCTTCTCTCCGTCATTCCTGGTCGATATGAAGACCTGATTTACGGTCTGCTGTTCAATTCCTCGAATCCCGAGGCATAAAACCCTTTTCAGCTTTCCTCCATCAAATCCCACGGCGTAAGCATCCCCAGCAGCCGCCCGTATGGCTGGCCGTTTTCGGTGACGAACAGCGCGGCCACGCGACGCTCGCGCGGCGACGTGCGGACGAACAGCTCACGCGCTTCGTCGCAGGTGGTTTCCGGATCGATGAAGCGGAACTGTTCCATCCTGTGGTTTTCGGGGCGCAGCGCCTCCCGCACCTCGTCCAGCCGCGTCTGATCGTCAACGGCCAGCCGGTTTTCGTCCATCGCCATAGCAAACGGCGTGGACGCGCTGAACACGCCCGTCAGGCGATCGTTTTCCATCACGGGAACATGCGAATAGCCGTTCCTCGCCATGCGCTGCATGAGCCAGACCACGCGGTCGCGCGGCGTGGCCACCAACAGGCGATCGACCGCCGTCGCGCGATCCAGCACCAGCGGTGGCTTCTGGAAATAGGATACGATTTCCTCAAGCGTCCGCATCAGCCCGTCCGACGGCTCAATCGGCGGACAGCCGTCGATGTCAGCGGAATGCGTGATCAGGTTGCGCACCTGCCTGCACAGATCCAGCTTGTCGCGAAACCGAACGTTGCCCATCGCAGAAATATACTGATACACGGCGTTGACCGTGCTTCTGCCCTCCTCGCGGCATTTTTCCTCCAAAAGATCCTCAAGAACCTTGTACAGGCTGATGAATTTCTCCGCGTTCGCCATTCTCTTCCTCCGCGTTTGCCTTTTTCATCTGCTCAAGAAGCGCCTTCAGCTCGTCGCGCGCGTCGTCCTTCTTCGTGCGCGGGCGGGTGCTTTCCGCCGCCTTCTTCACGTCCTCCGGCGTAATCTGCGTCAAAATCTCGCGGCTGATCTCGGTTTCTCCGGCCAGACGGTTCGCCTGCGCCATCAGCACCTGTTCAAACAGGTTGCGCACGCCGCGCGCGTTGCCGAACGTGATCGGGTCGACGTTCTGCTTTTCGATGAACGCGCGCACCTCCTCGCGCGCGCCGTCCAACAGCTCGTAGCCGCCCTTCTTCACGCGCATATCGAAGATCGCCAGCATCTCGTCCATCGTGTAGTCGTCGAAATGCAGGAAGCGGTTGAAGCGGGATTCCAGTCCGGGATTGGAGGCGATGAATTCATCCATCAGCCCGTCGTACCCGGCCACGATAACCACCAGATCCTCGCGGTGATCCTCCATCGACTTCAGAAGCGTATCCACGGCCTCCTGCCCGAAGTCGTTGCCCTCCTTATGGTAGGTAAGCGCGTAGGCCTCGTCGATGAACAGCACGCCGCCCAGCGCCTTTTCGATGACCTCGCGCGTTTTGGGCGCGGTCTGCCCCACGTAGCCCGCCACAAGTCCGGCGCGGTCGACCTCGACCAGCTGCCCCTTTGACAGGATGCCCAGACTGCGGTAGATTCTCGCCATCAGGCGGGCGATCATCGTTTTGCCCGTGCCGGGATTGCCGGAAAAGACCATATGCAGCGACATATCCACCGTCGGCAGGCCATGCTCCCTGCGCAGCTTATGCACCTTCACCATGTTGACAAGGCTTTCCACCTCGGTCTTCACGCTTTCAAGGCCGATATACCCGCGCAGCTCGTCAAGCAGATCATCCAGCTTCTCCGGCGGCAGCTCCTGTTCCGGCTCCGCGGGCGCTTGCGCGGGTCTCGCTGTCTGCGTCGGCGCGGTGGGCTTCTCCGCATTTCCGGCGGGCGCGGGCTCGTCCCACAGATTGTCGGTGACCGTCCGCGCGCCGTTTTCGCTCAGCCTGCGAATGACCTCCAACTGCTTTTCAAGCACCTCGTCGCGCATGTCCGGCGCGGCGGGCTTGTCCGCCTTCTGCGGCTCTTCCTTCAGCGGGCCGACCTCGCCCCATATGTCGTCCGCCATGCGGCGGAGATTGCGCTGGGTCATTTCCCGGATTTTTTCCATTTGTCTCTCGATCGTGCGATCCTTCTCGTCCATGTTCCGCCTCCGGCCCTTTGTTTTCTTCTCCCTGATTATAACACAAACCGCGCCCGTTCGTACACCGTTTTTTTCGCGCGCGAAGAATCTTTTCCCGAAAGGACTTGCGTCCGCCCCATTTGTGCGTTATGATAGGAACAGCCAATTTAAGAGAAAGAGGTGTTCGCATGTCCAATATTCCGACCCCGCACATCACCGCCAAAGAAGGCGATTTTGCAAAGACGGTTCTCATGCCCGGCGATCCGCTGCGCGCGAAGTTTATCGCGGAGAATTTTCTTGAAAACCCCGTGCTCGTAAACAACGTTCGCGGCGTACAGGGCTACACCGGCACGTGGCAGGGCAAGCGCGTGAGCGTAATGGCCTCCGGCATGGGCATTCCCGCCATCGGCATCTACTCCTATGAGCTTTACAACTTCTACGGCGTGGAAGCCATCATCCGCATCGGCTCCGCCGGTATGATCTCCCAGTCGCTGAAGGTGCGCGACATCGTGGCCGGCATGAGCGCCTACACGAATTCCGGCTTCGGAAAGCAGTTCGACTTCGACGGCTGCGTCGCGCCCTGCTGCGATTACGGCCTGCTGAAGAGCGCCATCGAGGCCGGAGAAGCCATCGGCCAGCACATCGTGCCCGGCGCAATCTATTCCTCCGACTGCTTCTACGATGAGTCCGCGCCCCTCGGGAAGCTTCAGAAGCTGAACGTGCTCGCCGTGGAAATGGAAGCCGCCGGCCTGTACATGAACGCCGCGCGCGCGGGCAAGAAGGCGCTCGCGCTTCTGACCATCTCCGACAATCCGTTCACCGGCGAGGGGCTGACCGCCGAGGAGCGCCAGAACACCTTCACCAACATGGTGAAGATCGCGCTGTCCATCGCGTAAGTCTCCCAAAATCCATTGCGTCCCGCGCGGAACCGGCTGCGCGGGACGTTCATTTATTTGGAAAGCTTCTTCGCGCCGCGCGCGGAGAGAATCGAGCCGGCCGCGCCGACAATCGCGACGGCCGCCCAGATCAGATACACGCTCGTCCACACGCCGGTGGTCTCGTGCAGCCAGCCGGTCAGCGTGCCCGCGAGCGCGCTTCCCACGTAGATCAGCGCGTCCACAAGCCCGGCCACCAGTCCCACGCGCCCGCAGTCGGTGTATTCCATGGGAATGATGGTCGTGATCAGCGTGTTCGAGCCGTACAGAATCGCGCTCATCACGCCGAGGAACGTCGCAGTGAGCAGCACCGACGAGCCGGAAACCGTCAGAACCAGCGCCGGAAGCAGACAGGCCGCCATCATCGAGCCGAAAAGCACGCGCGTTCCGCCCTTGAACCGGCGAACCGCCGTCGCGCCGATGAGGATGCCCACCATGTTGATCACGGGAATGATCAGCGAGAACAGGCTCTTCTTGCCGCCGATGATCGTCGGCGCCCACGTGGTCACGCCGTCGCGGATGAATCCGTTGGCAACGCAGCCCACAAAGAGGAGCACAAGCCCCGTTTGCAGCATCCCGGCAATCGACATTTTGCCGCCCACGGTCGATTTCGAAGCCGCCTTCGCCGCGCCGATCGCGTTTCCGGCGTCGCCGGGCAGGATCAAATTCGTGCCGACGCACGCCGTAAAGAGAATCGCGGCGGGAATGCGATAGGCGTTGCGCCAGCCGACGTACATGGACAACAGGCTGGAAAGCCCCCACGCGGCGATATGCCCGCAGGCCAGCGTGAAGGACATGACGAACGAGGCCTTCATGCGCTTGCGGCCCTCAAAGTTCTCGGCGAGCGTGCGCACGATGGGCGTCCAAAGCATGGACTGGAACAGCCCGTTCAGCGCCCACATCGCAATCATCAGGCCGAACGCTCCGGAAAAAGAGAACGCCAGATTGCACAGCGCCGAGCCGATCAGTCCGACCGACAGCAGGATGCGCGGACGCACGCGGTCGACCATCGCGCCGAAGATAAACTGCCCGCTGGCGTATACGATGGCGAACACCGTCTGAAGCGTGCCGCCGAGCGTCTCGTCCACCTTCATGGCCTCGATCACATGTCCCAGCGTCGCCGACATGTTCAGCCGCCCAATGTACGCGCAGAAGTACGCCAGAAAGCACGCCACGATCACGCGCAGCTGCCGACCGCTAAAGCGTCCGTTTTCCGTTTCCATCCGTCAATCCCGCCTTTGTACAATATGACTGTAGATTATACTCGCTTTCACCGCGCCGCGCAAGCATGAAATTTCAGCGTGCGTCAATGTCAACTCGCATTCGCACGAAATTTATCGTTTCGCTTGAAGCCGCCGTCAAAAAATGCTATACTGTTTCCAGTACTTGAATCGGAGGTTCTGCTCATGCTTCATGAAACCTTCCATTATACCTCATGGGAAGACATCGACCGCGTCGTCGCGTCCTTCGGCGGATTTCTGCCGCACAGCGACGATCTTTCCGTCCTGTTTACGCCGCTCGCCATCGGCTCCGTAACCAGCCCGAACCGCATCGCGCTTCAGCCGATGGAGGGCACCGACGGCACGGCGGACGGCCGCCCCGGCCCGCTCACGCGCCGCCGCTACCTGCGCTTCGCCCATGGCGGCGCGGGGCTGATCTGGTTTGAAGCCGTCGCGTCCGCGCCGGAGGTGCGAGCCAGCGCGCATCAGCTGATGATCACCGACGAGAACGTGGACGACTTCGCCCGCCTGCTGGACGAAATGCGTGAAACCTGCCTGAAGGAAAACGGATATGTGCCCGTGATTTTGATGCAGGCGACGAATTCCGGCCGCTATTCCAAGCCCACCGGCGTACCCGCGCCGCTGATCGCCTACAACAATCCCGCGCTCGAGGATACGCCCATCGATTCCTCCCGCATTCTTTCGGACGATCAGCTGAAGGCCTACGAGGAGCGCTTCTCCGACATGGCTCGCCTTGCACAGAAGGCCGGGTTCGACGGCATGGACATCAAATGCTGCCACCGCTACCTCGCCTGCGAGCTGCTTTCCGCCTATACCCGCCCAGGTCTGTACGGCGGCAGCTTCGAAAACCGCACGCGCTTCCTTGTGAACGCCTACCGCGCCGCGTCCGCCGCCGTGACGAAGCCGGGCTTCTTCCTCACCAGCCGCCTGAACGCATACGACGGCTTCCCGTATCCGTGGGGCTTCGGCGTGACGGCGGAAAGCGGTCTTACGCCGGCGCTGGACGAAGCCGTGAAGCTGGCGGGCATTCTGAAGACGGAATTCCGCATTCCGCTTCTCAACATCACCATCGGTAATCCATACAAAAATCCGCACGTCAACCGCCCCTACGACCGCGGCAATTACGTGCCGGACGAGCATCCGCTGGAAGGCGAGTCGCGCATGATGCATTGCGTGTCCACCATTCAGAAGGCGCATCCCGACCTGCCCATTCTCGGCAGCGCGTATACCTATCTGCGCCAGTTTTCGCCCCAGCTCGCCGCGGGCATGCTGAAGGGCGGCCACGCGCAGATGGCGGGCTTCGGCCGCATGGCGTTCGCCTACCCCGATTTCCCGCGCGACCTGCGTGAAACGGGCACGCTCGATCCCAAGCGCGTCTGCATCACCTGCGGCCAGTGCGCGGCGCTTCTGCGCGCGGGCATTCCCTCCGGCTGCGTGGTGCGCGACCGCGAATGCTATCAGGTGGTGAAGTGATATGAAGAAAACGGCAATCGTAACCGGCGGCGGCCGCGGCATCGGTCTGGCCATCGTCGAGCATCTCGTGAACGCGGGCTATCGCGCCTGCCTGATCGGCCAGAGCCCGGAGGAGCGCTACGCGGAGGCCTTCCGTCCGCTGCGCGAAAACGGCGCGGAAATCTTCTATTTTCAGGGCTCCATCGCCGAAGCCAGCGACCGCGAGACGTTCGTAAACGAGGTCGTCTCCCGCTTCGGGCGCATCGACGTGCTGGTCAACAACGCGGGTGTCGCGCCCAAGGTGCGTCTGGACATTCTCGAAACCACGGAGGAATCGTTTGAATACGTGCTCGGCATCAACCTGATGGGCACGATGTTCATGACGCAGGCCGTCGCGCGCGCCATGACGAAGCAGGACGCGCATGATGGACGCCGCGGCGTGATCGTGAATATTTCCAGCTTTTCCTCCACCGTTTCCTCCCCCAACCGCGCGGAATATTGCGTGAGCAAGGCGGGCATATCGATGCTCACCAAACTGTACGCCGACCGGCTCGCGGGCGAGAGCATCTTCGTATACGAGGTGCAGCCGGGCATCATCCGAACCGACATGACCGCGAAGGTCACCGAGAAATACGACCGCCTGCTCGCGGGCGCGGAGTTCCCCATTCATCGCTGGGGTCTTCCCGAGGATGTCGCCCGCGCGGTAATGGTGTTCGTGAACGGCGAGCTGCCCTACTCCACCGGGCAGGTGCTGCACGTGGACGGCGGCTATATGGACGTGAGGTCGATATGAATTCCTATGATACGCTGATCATCGGCACGGGCTGCGCCGCGCTCAAGTGCGCGGACGAGCTGTGCCACATGGGACGGCAGAGCCTTGCCATCCTGACCGACGACGAGCGCGCGGGCACCTCGCGCAACGCGGGCAGCGACAAGCAGACCTATTACAAGCTGACGCTTTCGGGCTTCGACGGCGACAGCGTGGGCGAAATGGCGCGCACGCTGTTTTCCGGCGGCTGTGTGGACGGCACGCACGCGCTGTGCGAGGCCGCGCTGTCCGCGCCGTGCTTCCTGCGCCTGTGCGAGCTGGGCGTTCCGTTTCCCACAAACCGCTACGGCGAATACATCGGCTATAAGACCGATCACGATCCGCGCCGCCGCGCGACGTCCGCGGGCCCGCTGACGAGCAAGATGATGGCCGAAGCGCTGGACAAAAGCGTCCGCGCCGCGGGCGTTCCGATTCTGAACCACCGTCTGGCCGTTTCCATAGCCACGCAGAACCGGCGCGCGAACGGCGTAGTTTGCCTGAACACGGAGACCGGCGCGTTCGAGCTGTACGCCGCCAACCACATCGTGTGGGCGACCGGCGGCCCCGCCGCGGCATACCTGAACGTGAGCTATCCCCTCGCGCAGTCCGGCATGACCGGCGCACTGCTGGAAGCCGGCGCGGCCGCCGTCAACCTGACCGAGTGGCAGTACGGTCTTGCCTCCATCGCGCCGCGCTGGAACGTTTCCGGCACGTACATGCAGGCGCTCCCCGCCTTCATTTCTACCGACCGGAACGGCGGCGACGCGCGCGAATTTCTGGACGGCTGCTTCGCCGCGCCCGGCGAAGCGCTGACGGCCGTGTTCCTGAAGGGCTACCAGTGGCCGTTTGACGCGCGCAAGGCCAAGGCCGGTTCCAGCCGGATCGACCTGCTCGTGCAGAATGAAATCGCCCGCGGCCGCCGCGTGTTTCTGGATTTCCGCGTGAATCCGTTCGGAGACCGGTTCGCGCTTTCCGCGCTGGAGGACGAAGCGAAGGATTATCTTCTTCGCGCGGGCGCGACGCAGGACACGCCCTTTGTGCGCCTTCTGCACATGAACGCCCCGGCGGTAGATTTCTATCGCTCGCACGGCGTAGACCTTGCCCATGACCGGCTGGAAATCGCCGTGTGCGCGCAGCACATGAACGGCGGCATTGCCGTCGACGAATGGTGGCAGAGTGGGCTTTCCGGCCTGTATGTCATCGGTGAAGCGGCGGGCACGCACGGCGTGTACCGTCCCGGTGGAAGCGCGCTGAACGCCGGACAGGCCGGCGCCGCCCGCGCCGCCCGCGCAATCAGCCGCGCGCCGGAACAGGCTCCCGCGCCGCTGGACGAAGCCGACGCGCTGAACGCCGTTCGCCGCGTCGCGGCCGCGTGCCGCGAAAATACCTCCAATCTCGATGCGCTGAATACCGAGAACGCCGCGCGAATGAGCGCCTGCGCGGGCGCGGTACGTCGGCCGGAGGCCATTCGCACGCTGCTAGAGGATACGACCTCGCTGCTTCAGCATTTTGAGGATGCCGCGCGCTACCACGACGAACGCGAGCTCGGCACACTCTTCCGTCTGCGCGACGCGCTGATCACCCGCCGCGCCATGCTCACGGCCATGCTCGACTACGTTGCGCACGGCGGCGGAAACCGCGGAAGCGCGATCTATGAGCCGGAACCGCGGAACGCCGCCGACCTGACCGGTCAGGTGCAGGAGGTCTGCCTGACGGAGAATTCCGTCGTCTGTCGTTGGCGTGCCGTAAAGCCCATCCCCGAGGAGGACGACTTTTTTGAAAATGTCTGGCGGGAATACCGTCAGGGAAAATGGTAGGAGGATTTTATACATGTCCGACACGATTCTGAGCCGCCTGCGCGCGCCGCAGGGCGTCGTTGACGCCGTTCTGGACACGGATACCTTTAACGAGATTGACGACCAGTTTGCGCTTTCCTATATGCTTCGCAGCACGGAGCGCATCAACACCCGCGCCATCTACGCCGCGCCGTTCTTCAATGAAAACTCAAGCAGCCCCGAGGACGGCATGCTGAAGAGCTATGAAGAGATTAAAACGCTTCTGAAGCTCGCGAACCGCGAAGACCTGATTCCCTGCGCCTTTGAGGGCTCGCGCCGCTACCTGCCCGACGAGAAAACGCCGGTGGATTCCCCCGCCGCGCGCGACCTCGCCGCCCGCGCCGCCGAGTATTCGCCCGAGCATCCGCTGTACGTCGTGGGCATCGGTGCGATTACCAACGTCGCGTCGGCGCTGCTTCTGAACCCCGCCATCGCCGAGAACATCGTGGTCGTGTGGCTGGGCGGCCACTCGCTGGAATGGCCGGACACGAACGAGTTCAACATGATGCAGGACGTCGCCGCCGCGCGCGTCGTGTTCTCAGGCGCCGCCGTCGTGCAGCTGCCCTGCATGGGCGTGGTCGACCGGTTCACGCTCACCGAGCCGGAGCTTCACTACTGGCTGCTGGGAAAGAGCGCCCTTTGCGACCATCTGGCCAACGCCACCATCGAGGCCGCGCACCGCTACGCCAAGGGCAAGCCGTGGAGCCGCGTCATCTGGGACGTGACCGCCGTCGCGTGGCTTCTGAACGACAATGACCGCTTCATGAACAGCCGCATCATCCCCGCGCCCATCCCGCAGTACGACCATCACTATTCGCTGGATCCGCGGCGCGCGCCGCTGCGCTACGTGTGGAACATCAAGCGCGACGCGCTGATGGCCGACCTGATCGCCAAGCTGACGAAATAACCCCTTTCACAGCGAATCCCCCGGACGCTTCATCCGGGGGATTCACCATATTCACCTACGCCAACTTCTGCATGTCCCTTTGCAGCTTCACGATGATCTTCTTCTCAAGTCTGGATATGTAGCTCTGCGAGATGCCCATCAGGTCGGCCACTTCCTTCTGCGTGCGCTCGTTGCCGTCCTTCATACCATAGCGCAGATCGATAATCTGCTTTTCGCGCGGGTTCAGGTGATCGATCGCCTGCCTGAGCGCCGTCTTTTCCTCATCCGCTTCCAGATCGCGGGACACGAGGTCGGGCTCGGTTCCCATGATGTCCGAGAGCAGAAGCTCGTTTCCATCCCAGTCGGTGTTCAGCGGCTCGTCGAACGAAACCTCCAGCTTCAGCTTGTTCGTCCGGCGCAGAACCATCAGAATTTCGTTCTCGATGCAGCGCGACGCGTAGGTCGCCAGCTTGATCTGCTTGTCCAGCTTGAACGAATTCACCGCCTTGATCAGCCCGATCGTGCCGATGGAAATCAAGTCCTCGATTCCCAGACCCGTGTTTTCAAACTTCCGGGCGATAAACACCACCAGACGCAGATTGTGCTCGATCAGGGACGCACGGGCGCGGGTATCGCCGTTGTCCGACCGCCTGACCATCGCCTCCTCTTCCTCGCGGGTCAGCGGCGCGGGAAGCAGATCGCTTCCGCCGATGTACGCCACGGTACCCCTGCGCATCCTTACGATTAACCCATAGACCGACCGTTTCACCAGAGGAATTGCCGCAGCTCCCATTCGGCCGCCTCCTTCACGCTCTTTTTTGTCCCAGCACCCCGGGCGCCAGCGCATGCACATTGCCGCGCAGCCTGCCCGGATATAGCCCAATCCACACATCCGGCGCCGATTTCCAACGCTCACCGACGCGAACCTCCATTCGCTCCGGCCGAACGCAGGAAAGCTCGCCGTCTCCGCCCACCGTTCGAAACGCCGCCGTTCGCAAGCCTGTCTGCGCTGCCAGCGCACGATAGGTTTGCCGTCCCAGCGCCGTTTCATCCGCAATCAGCACTGGAAGGGCACTCAGCGGCTCCCGAAGCAGGTTTCCTGTGTCGACAAGCGCCGCGAAACGCCGCCAGCGCCCGCCGCTCCACACGCGCAGCTGCACCGTGTCGCGCTCCGGCCGCAGCTGCCTTCCCAGCGCGTCCACCGCCCACACCGCGCCCATTCCCGCCAGCATCTGCGCAGCCTGTCCCGCGCCGACGCGCCGCGCGGCTTCCATTGCCCCGGCCAGCACGAACGCATACAAGAGCACCCGCGCGGACGCGGCCAGAAACCGCCTGCCATCCGCCAGCGGATAGGCGATCAGGCACATGGGAACCACCGCCGCAAACGCCGCCGCGCCCGGCAGAGCCAGCGTCTCAAACGCCAGCGCCGAAAGCGCGCCGAGCAGCGCCGCCGGAACCAGCCGCTCCGGCCGGAAGAACCACGTTCCCCGCGCCGGCAGGCAGAGCAGGAAGAAATCGAACAGGAAGTTCACCGCCAGATAGCCTTCCGCACTCACTTCCACTTCCGCTTTTCCTCCTCGCATGTTCATTATACGGCAGAAGTGCCCGCTATTTCTCCGGTTCTATGTCGCACAATCTACAACGTGTTTCGACAATTCGACACACATTCGACGCTTTTTCACCGCGCGCCAAAACAGAAAGAGAGCCGGACGTCCGTCATTCGGACATCCAGCCCTTCTAAACAGAAAAAACCGCTTCGACGAATTCGACACGCGGCTGACCGCGTGTCGAAGAAACAAAATGACAAATTCGCGCGTATTCGCATGGATACAGGGAAAATGGTTTCACACGCTCAGGCGCTCTTATCCTCCACCGAATTCTCCATTTCCTCCATCGACCGGTCGATTCGATGCGGAATCGGCTTCCACTCCACCTTCACAAACAGCGCGGCGACGGAGGAAAGCAGGCCGATCAGGTCAAATACCGGAAACAGCAGACAGTCCAGCGTCGCCTTTCCGATGGGAAGCCGCTGAAGTCTCCTGTGCTCCATCACCAGCACATACGCCGCCAGCAGCACGCCGCCGACCCAGCTGGTCGCAAAGCTCTTTCCATAATCCAGCAGAAGCCGCCCCGCGTTCATCCCGGCGAACAGCCCCAGCGCGAGCCGCGCGACGCGCAGAGCGAACAGAAACAGTCCCTTCGGCACAACCGTCCACAGCATGTCGTAGCAAATCGCCGCGCGTTTCGTGAACACACCCCGCAGCAGCTTGCCGCCGGACTCCGTGAACGACTGCAAATGTCCCTTCGCCCAGCGCAGGCGCTGCCGGAGCGCCACGCGCATATCCTCCGGCTGCTCGTCGTAAAACTCCGCCGCGTCCTGATAAGCAATATGATAGCCCTTCACAACCGCATCCGCCGAGAACGCGCGATCCTCGGTGAACGACGTATAGTTCCAGCCGTCCCGAATCAGCTCGCCGGCAAACAGCACGCCCGTTCCCTGTACGCGCGCGGAAAGCCCCAGAATGCTGCGTCCCCGGTGCTCTGTGCGGCAGGTGCGCAGCCAGTGCAGCGCATAGGATGCGGCAATCCAGCTTCCGTTCAGGTTCTTGCTGTTTCGAAAGGACACGACCACCTTTTCTCCCGCGTCGAACGCGTCGTTCATGCGCACCATATAATCGCGCTTCAACACATTGTCCGCGTCAAAAATGAAATACCCCTCAAACGCGTCGATGCCATAATCGCGGCGAATGCATTTCACCAGATAGCGAAGCGCAAAGCCCTTCGTGCGCTCGTTCTCATTCTGATGCTCATAGACCACCGCGCCCGCCCTGCGCGCGGCAAGCGCCGTCGCGTCGGTGCAGTTATCCGCGACGACGAACACGGTAAGCCGCCCCGACGGGTATGCCTGATTGCGAACGCTCTCCACCATTCGCGCGATCACGGCTTCCTCGTTTCGCGCCGCCACGAGCACGGCGTATCGATGGAACTTCTTCGCTTCCGGGTATTTCCTCGTTGTAAAAAAGCCGATCACGGAAATCAGCATCGTGTACATCGTCAAAACGCTCATAACCTGCGCAATCACGCCCAGCGCGTCGCGCAGCTTCAGCAGCCACTCCATGGCTTCACCTCCATTTGCGGGGTAAGTATAGCACGCATTCGTAAATTCATCGAGCACATCCAAAACAAAAAAGGAGCACCCGAAGGTACTCCCCTTTTGGTTTTGATGCTGTGAGATGGGTTCGAAAGCAACGCCGCGCAAACAGGATGGCAACTGGTGAAACGCATCGCCAGACGCGCCGGTCACACAGTGACGCCTAAGATTTTTCGTCAGATGCAAATGCAAATTTCGAAGGTTTACTGGAGGTAAATCGAGAAATTTGCATGCCGCAGATGGCGGAAAAGACATCGCCCGACGCGCAGCCGAATTGTGCGGCGGCGCCTAAGGCTTATTCGCCCTTCTTTTCACGGTTGCCAAGGAAGCTCGGCCGATCCGGAGAGAAGCCGCGGCGCGCGGGTCTCGGCTCGGCAAACGCGTCGGCGTCGCCATAGGTTCTCGGCGTCTGGCGCGGCGGGATGCGCGTGGAAGCCTCGCCCGCGGAGCGCTGCTGCGGACGCTGTGCCGGGCGCTGCGCGTTGGGACGGGGCGCCGGACGGCGGGGCTGCTCCGGTCGGCGATCGAAAATCGGCGGAATGCTCGCGCCCTTTTCATCGTCGGTCTCGCCGATGTCCGGGATCACCGGCTCCGCGGTCTCCTCGGCCGGCTGCGGATTCGCGGGCTTTCTCGCGAAGGGATTGCTGCTCTTCTTGTCCGGGAACGGCGTCTTTTCGAAGCCGGTCGCGATTACGGTGATGTGCACCTCGTCGGTCAGGCTCTCGTCGATGCCCGCGCCGAAGATGATGTTCGCTTCGGGGTCCGCGGCCTGCGTGATCAGCTGCGCGGCCTCGTTTACCTCGATGATGGAGGTATCCGGGCTGCCGGTGATGTTGATCAGCACGGCGCGCGCGCCGTCGATGGAGGTTTCCAGCATCGGGCTGGACACCGCCTGCTTGGCGGCCTCGACCATGCGGTTTTCGCCGCTGCCAACGCCAATGCCCATGTGCGCGAGACCGCGGGATTCCATCACGGTGCGCACGTCGGCAAAGTCAAGGTTGATCATCGCGGGCACGGCGATCAGGTCGGAAATGCCCTGAATGCCCTGACGGAGCGTATCGTCGGCAATCTTGAACGCTTCGGTCATCGTGGTGCCCTTGGAAACAATCTGCAACAGACGATCATTGGGAACCACAACCAGCGTGTCCACGTTCGCCTTCAGCTGCTCAATGCCGTTTTCGGCGTTCTTCATGCGCTGACGGCCTTCGAACATGAACGGCTTCGACACCACGCCAATGGTGAGGATGCCCTGGTCGCGCGCGATTTCCGCGATAATCGGGGCCGCGCCGGTGCCCGTGCCGCCGCCCATGCCGCAGGTAACGAACACAAGGTCCGCGCCCTTCATGATTTCGGCCAGCTCCTCGCGGCTTTCCTCCGCCGCGCGCTTGCCGACGTCGGGGTTCGCGCCCGCGCCTAGGCCCTTGGTCAGCTTTTCGCCAATCTGAACCTTGTTCGTCGCCTTGCTGAGCTGCAGCGCCTGCTTATCGGTATTCACGGCAATAAATTCCACGCCGCGCAGACCACTATCCACCATGCGGTTTACCGCGTTCGTTCCCGCGCCGCCGACTCCGACTACTTTAATCGAAGCGTAGTTAGACGATTCCATTTCAAATTCGAGCACAAGGCATCCCCCTCGCTATTGATTGTAATCCTTTATCTCCTGTTGAACAAGCCGCGCAAGCCGTCCGCCAGACGGTTCGGCAGCGTATCCTGCTCCGGCGAGCGCTGCTCAATCGAGTCAAAAATCAGATCGACCAGACCCATCACGCTGGAATACACGGGGCTGTTCAGCTTTGCCGTCTTGATCGCGGGCACCTTCACCGGCCGCTTCAGCTTTCCGGCCAGATATTCGCGCCCGCCGCGGATGAGCGCCAGCCCGCCGCCGGTCAGGTAAACCTGCGACCGCGGCAGCACGGCGTCGCCCGCGTCTTCGATCGTCATCTGGATCATTCCGCACAGCTCGTCCACGCCCGTTTTCATGCATTCTTTCACGAATTCGGCTTTATAATCCAATCTCCTGCCGCTTTCATCGTAAAATTCCGGTGGATTTACCAGATCGAACCGATCCGCGCCCAGCACGAAGCAGCGCTTGAGCTGCTCGGCCTCGTCGCCGCGAATTTCCATCGCCTGCGCAAGGTCTTCCGTCAGATGCGCGCCGCCCATCGGCAGAACCGCGTGATACACCATCGCGTCGCCCTCGCAGACGCTCACCTCGGTGTTCAGGAAGCCCACATTGGCGAAAATGCAAGGCTTTTCGCGGTCCTCAATCGACGTAAGCAGCAGCTGCTCGCCGAACGACGACGACAGAAACCCGTTAATTCCCAGCCCCATGGAATCCATCAGCGAACGCATATCGTCCAGAAATACCTGGTCGGCGACGATGAACGAAACGCAGGCCGTCAAATTCTGACCCTGCACGTTCAGCGGCATCATCGTGCGTTTTCCATTATCAATGGAAAACCACGCCGGCGAACGATGAATTACGTTGCCGCCGTGCCGATCAAAACGGAACACGTTTGCCGCCATGTCCTGAACTTCGTCAATATCTTCCTCGCTCACGCGCCCACGCTCGCCGCGAATCGGCACCGTGGCCTCCGTATGCTTCACGTGTATATATTCGCACGGCACGCCGATGTATATGTCCTTGATTTTGGTGCCAGCGTCCTTCTCCGCCGCGCTGATGGAATTGTACACCGCCTGGGCCAGACGGTTCGGCGTCACCCAATCACCGCCCTGGTACCCGTCGTATGGCACGGTGCCGCTTCCAATGATGTCGCACCGGTTGAAACCGCCGTTCTCCGCAATCACAGTAACGATCTTCGAGGTGCCAAACTCGATAGCTGCTACCTGTGTTCTCATCTTGCTCTATCTCCCGCCTCGTTCACGAGTATCTTCTCTGCGCCTTATCCTCTGTATCCTTATTATACAGGATGAACCGGCCGCCTGTAAACACTTTTTTGGTGAATATTTCAGTTATAATTCAATTTTATTACGCTTTTACATTCCGGGTCGGGTGCTGGCATCATTGTACCCCCCTTCCCGCGGCAGATACGCCGCCTGGCCCGCCGAAATGATCACCTCGCCCGTCGTCTTGCCCTCGTTCAGGAACGCGCGGATGATGTCGATCATCTCAATCAGATCGTCGTCGATGTAAAACTTCACCAGCAGTCCGGGTCGGGTTATCAGCCGGTATTCGTTGTTATCGATCACAAGATCCGAAATCAGGCTCATGGCGTCGCAGCTGTTGATGGCGCGGGTAATCTTCAGAATGTCTCTGAACTGGGACGGCCGCTTGGTTGCCGCCAGCCGTCCGGGCAGCATCTCCGTCAGCTCCGCGCCCTTCACGTTCAGGACCTCGTAGGTCGGCAGCTCGCTGAGCCGCGCCATCACGTATCCCTCGGTATCAATCAGCGTGTACATGCCGGCGGAGGAAATCACCGCGCACGGCACACGGTTTTTGACGGTCAGCGTCACGCTCGTGGTTCCCGAGCGCTCGAGGCTCACAAAGGAGACATAGCCTACGTCGTTCACGCCGCGCGCCACGGCCTCGCTCATCTCGTCCACGGAGCCGATGGACGCGCCCATCTTCAGGCCGGAGGCGCGGATGATCTCCTCATCCGAAATGTACGTAACACCGCCCGCGCCCTCCCGGACGACGCGCACCTCCTTCAGGACATTCTGCCGCCCCGTAAGCACAAGAAGGAGCAGGCCGCACAGAATCAGCAGAAGATACATCGCCGGTCTCGAGTTTCGAGTCCTTCTCCTTCTCGCGTTCGCCATGCTCATCTCTCCGTTTCCCCGTTTTCGCAGGTAATCGCCGCCCTACGCGACGCTTGTTTCCGATGATATGTTCAGAATCAGCCCGACCGCGCCCATCACAATCGCCACGGACGTGCCGCCCGCCGAGAACAGCGGCAGCGGCAGACCCGTCGTCGGCATCACGCCGGTCACGACCGCCACGTTCAGAACCGTCTGCACGCCGATCATGCACGCGATTCCTCCGGCCAGCAGGCTGCCGAAGCGATCCCGGCAGCGAATCGCCGTCCGCAGCGCGAAAAACAGAAACGCGGCGAACAGCGCCAGAATCCACACGCAGCCGAAGAAGCCCAGATCCTCGCCGATAACGGCAAAGATGAAATCGCTCTCCGGATACGGCAGGAAGGAATACTTCTGCCGCCCGCGGCCAAGCCCCATCCCGAACAGTCCGCCGCTTCCGAACGCCATCAGCGACTGCGCCAGCTGATAACCCTCGTTGGACAGGTATCGGAACGGATCAACGAACGAGATCATGCGTGCCCGCCGGTACGGCTCGCTGAAGGCATAGTATACGCCCACGCACAAACCCGCCGTGCCAATCAATCCCAAATGGCTGAATCGCGCGCCCGCAAGCATCGTCAACACCGCCGCGACGATCACGATCGACCCCGCCGTGGACAGGTTTGGCTGCAGAAGCACCAACGCGAACATCATGCCCGGCACGATGAACAGCGGCACCAGCCCATGCCAGAAATCCCGAATGTTCCGCGAGGGCGAGGCAAGCGCCCGCGCCATGAACAGCACCATCGAGTACTTCGCCAGCTCCGACGGCTGAAACGAAACCGGCCCCAGCCTGAGCCAGCGGCGCGAGCCATTCAGATACACGCCGACGCCCGGAATCGCCACCAGCCCCAGCAGCAGCAGGCTGACCACAACAAACGCGCCGCTGATCACCGGGTTCGAAAGCGCCCGATAGTTCAGCTTCCAGACCGCGGCCATCAGGAACGCCCCGACGCCCACGCCCATCAGCTGACTGATAACCTCTGAAAGCGAGCTGCCCTTGTCCTGCGCGTTATAGTAGCTTGCCGCGTACAGCGCCACAAGCCCGCTCGCCAGCAGCAGGAAAAACGAAATCCAGATGCCCTTCTCCGCGCGCTTGCCGCGAACCTCGCGAAGCAGCGGCGCGCTTTTCTCCATAGCCCCGCGTAAGCGGAGTCCGGTCAAGCTTCCTTCAGTTCGTTTACGATGCGCTTGAACTCGCGTCCGCGCGCCTCGTAGTCGGAGAACATGTCAAAGCTCGCGCAGGCCGGGGACAACAGCACGTTGCCGCCCGTCACCGCGTGCGCGCGGGAAATCCGAATCGCCTGCTCGAAATCGTATCCGGCGTATTCGAACGCCGTGAAGCCGTGCGCCTTCAGCGCTTCCCCAATCCGCTCGCCGGTCTTGCCGATCAGCACCGCGTATGTAATGGGATTCCGGCGGATGACCTCGCACATTTTGCCGAAGTCGGAGTTTTTCTCAGAGCCGCCAAGAATGATCACCGTGGGCTCCTTCATCGTTTCCACGGCCTTGACCGTGGAATCCGGGTTCGTGCCCTTGGAATCGTTGATGTACTTCACGCCGTCCAGCACGCGCACGGTCTCGATCCTGTGCTCCACGCCATGGAAGGTGCGCAGCGTGTGCCGCACGACCGGCGCAGGCACGCCGGCGCAAATGGCCGCGGCCGTCGCCGCCAGCGCGTTTTCCAGATTGTGCGGGCCGGGAATATACACATCCTCCACCTTGCACACGGGGGTGGGCGCGTCGCTTCTGCCGAACATGATCAGCCTGTCCTTCACAAACGCGCCCTCCGGCGGCACCTGCGTGCGGGAGAACCACACCACCCGGCACTTCACGTGCGCCGCCATGCCGCGCGTGATGGGATCGTCGTAGTTCAGCACCACGCAGTCGTCCCCGCGCTGGTTCATGAACACGCGCTCCTTCACGGCCGCGTAGTTCTCCATCGTGTGATGGCGATTCAGGTGATCCTCCGTCAGGTTCAGGATCAGCGAAATCTCCGGCCGGAACGTATCCACCGTTTCCAGCTGGAAAGAAGAAAGCTCGCAGACGACCATATCGTCGTCCTTCATCTGCGAAGCGTACGCACTGTACGGATCGCCGATGTTGCCCACCACGTAGCTGATGCGCCCGGCGTTTTTGAATATCTCGCCCAGAAGCGTCGTGGTGGTCGTCTTGCCGTTGGTGCCCGTCACCGCGACCACATGGCCGCGCCCTAGCCGGTACGCCAGCTCGACTTCGCCGATTACCTCAATGCCCTTCGAGCGCGCCAGCGCCACCGCCGGTTGCTCCGCCGGAATGCCCGGGCTGATGACCATCATGTCCATGCCGTCCAGACAGTTTTCCACCGGCTCGCCCAGCCGCCATTCGATGCCCTCCGCCTTCAGCGGCGCCATCGAATCGCCCAGCGCTTCGGCCGTCTTCAAATCGTTTATGCGCACATACGCGCCCGCGTCGTTCAGCAGCTTCGCCGCCGCGACGCCGGAGCGCGCCATGCCCCACACGAGCACATGCTTTCCAATCATGTCAAACCCTCCCCCGGCTGTTCAATCAGCCGACAAAGCCGCTCAGCGCGATCAGGCACATCATCGCGGTCACAATGTCATACATCGCGACAATGCGCGTTTCGGGAATGCCGCTCAGTTCAAAGTGATGCTGAAGCGGCGCCATGCGAAACACGCGCTTTCCGTGCGAAATGCGGAAGTAGGCAAACTGAATCAGATCCGACAGCGACGCAAGCACCATCGTGAACGCGATGATGGGCAGAATCAGCATCTGACGGGTCACAATGGCCACCGCGACCATCGCGCCGCCGATGGCGAACGAACCTACATCGCCCATGAACACGCTCGCCGGATGCGTATTGAACCGCAGAAAGCCCAAAAGCGCGCCGCAGAGCGATGCGCAGAAGATGGCCGTGTTGAACAGGTCGTTGTCCGTCGTCCCGTCCGGCAGCACGGACATGGAGAGCGCAATCAGCGCCAGCGCGGCGAAGTCGATCATGCCGCTGCCCGCGCACAGGCCGTCCAGACCGTCCAGCAGATTGGACGAATTCACCATCGCCACGATGACGAAAGCCGTGAACGGAATATAGAACCAGCCCAGATCCCACTCAAGGCTCGAAAACGGCACGCGCAGCTTGGAGCCGATGTACGGGCTGTTGTAGGCGAACACCGCAATGGCGATGCCCAGCAGGATCTGCGGCAGCAGCTTCTGCTTCGGGGTCAGACCCTCCGAGCGCTTCCTGACCACCTTGATATAGTCGTCCAGAAAGCCAATCGCCGCGAACAGCAGCATCGTGAGAATCAGAAACCACAGGTCATACTTGGGCGTCTGTCCCTTCACGGAGAACAGAATCGCGCAGACGATCGCCGACGGGATGAAAATCAGCCCGCCCATCGTTACCGTGCCCTGCTTGCGCATATGCGAGCGGGGGCCGAAATCGTTAATCGTCTGCCCCACCTTCAGCTTCTTCAGCCACGGGATCAGAATCGGGCCCACCAGCATCGCCGCGACGAACGACGCCAGCACCGCAAAAATCAACCTCTGCATCTTCCGTTTCCTCCGTTATTACACGCCTGCCATTTCTTCCAGAAGCTCCTGAACGATGACCTTCTCGTCGAACGGGTGCTTTTCGCCCCGAATCTCCTGATAGGTCTCGTGACCCTTTCCGGCCAGCACGACGCAGTCGTTCTTCTTCGCCATGCTCAGAGCGTACCGAATGGCCTCCCGGCGGTTCTCGATCACCACATATTCGCCGCCGGTGGGCTGAATTCCTTCTACAATCGCGTCAATGATTTCCATCGGTTCTTCATCGCGCGGGTTGTCGGAGGTAATGATGGTGAAGTCCGCCAGCCTGCCGCCAATTTCGCCCATGATGGGCCGCTTGCTGTGGTCGCGCCCGCCGCCGCAGCCGAACAGCGCGATTACGCGCCCCTTCGTGGTCTCGCGCACGGTTGTCAGGATGTTTTCCAGCGCGTCCGGCGCGTGCGCGTAATCCAGAATCACGCGGTACGGCGTGTGCGTGTCCAGAAGCTCGATGCGCCCCGGCACGGACCTGACCGTTTCCAGCCCCTCGCGGATTGCGTTGATCTCCACGCCCACCTGATCCGCCAGCGAGGCCGCCATCAGCGCGTTGTACACGTTGAAAATGCCCGTCATGCCCATGCGCACGATCGCGGCCGCGCGGTTGTGGAAGCACAGGCGGAAGCTCAGTCCGCTCTCGGTAAATTCGATCTCGCGCGCATACACGTCGGCGCGCTCGCGGATGCCGATGCGGGTATAGGGAATCTTCATCGCGTCCACCGCTTCGGCCACGCGCTCGTCATCCGCGTTCACGGTGTTTCGCTCGGCCATCGGAAGTATGGCCAGCTTCGCCTTCAGATACTCCTCCATCGTGCCGAAATAGTCCAGATGGTCGCGGGAAAGATTGGTAAAGCCCGCGGCGGCGAAGCGAATGCCCGCCACGCGGTGCATGGCCAGCGCATGCGCGGAGACCTCCATCACCACGAAGTCCAGCCCTGCTTCCTCCATCCGCTTCAGCGTCTGCTGAAACTCCACCGGATCCGGCGTCGTCTTCCCGGCGGCGTATTCGGTCTCGCCGATCAGCGTGCACACGGTGCCGATCAGGCCGACCCTGTGTCCGCCCTTCTCCAAAATCGCCTTCAGAAGAAAACTCGTGGTCGTCTTGCCCTTCGTGCCGGTGATGCCGATGATCTTCAGCGACTTCGACGGGTTCCCATAGAACGCCGACGCGAGATAGCTCATGGCGAGCCGCACGTTTTCCACGAGAATCTGCGGACAGTCCACCGCCAGCTCTCTTTCCACCACCAGCGCCGCCGCGCCGCGGGAAACCGCCTCCGGCGCGTATTCGTGCGCGTCGAAGTGCATGCCCGGGATGCAGAAGAACAGACAGCCGGGCTCAATTTTCCTGGAGTCAGTGCACAGCGACTGGACCTCCCTGTTTTCGTCTCCGATCAAGCGATATACAATAGGAAGATCTTTCAGCAGTTCTTGAATCCTCATGGAACCATCGGCCTCCAAACCTTGTGTCTTATTCTTCCCCCGGGAACGCGAACGTGACGTCCACCACCGCGTCCGGGAATACGTATTCTCCCGCCTCGGGAGACTGCGAGCAGGCAATCCCGCTGCCGGAAAGCTTCAGCCTCAATCCGCAGGAGATCAGCGTCTGGTTGACCTCCATCACGGACTTGCCCTTCACGTCGGGCACCTCAATCCACGCGTCGGCGTCCACCTCGGCGTCGCCGTCCATGTACAGCATCACGACGGAGCCCTTCGTCATCTCCGCGCCCGGCTCGGGCATCTGGTCGCGAACCCGCGCGCCCGCGCCGCTGAGCATGTAGCCAAGCCCCTCCGCCTTCAGGCTTTTGATCGCCTGATTCAGCGTGTCGCCGGAGACGTTCGGCACCGTGGTCGCCTCGTCCGCACCCGCCGCGCTTTCGCGCGGAACCTTCAGATAGGCGAGCGTCTGCAAAAGAATGTCCCTCGCGAAGGGCGCCGCCGTCGTGGAGCCGTAGTCGGGTCGCCGCTCGGCGCGGTCGATGATGACCATCAGCGCAATCTGCGGATCATCCATCGGCGCAAAGCCGATGAAGGAACCGATGTGCGTATCGCTGGAAACCACGCCGTCGATATACACCTGCGCCGTGCCCGTCTTTCCGCCAATATGATACCCATCGATATACGCGTTTTTGCCGCCGCCGTTTTTCACGACGCTTTCCAGCATCTCGCGCATGATCTTCGACGTGCCCTCCGAAATCGGCGTCGCGCGCACGGTCGGCTCGCCGCGCTCGATCACGTTGCCATCCGCGTCGCGAATTTCCTTCACGACGTACGGCGTCATCAGCTTCCCGCCGTTCACCACGGCGCACGCCGCCGTCAGCAACTGAACCGGAGTGACGGCGATGGACTGACCGAAACCGATGCGCGCAATGTCCACGCGCTTGACGGCGCTTTTCCCGATCACGATGCCGCTTCCCTCGCCGGGAATGTCCACGCCCGTCTTCTGGCCGAAGCCGTAGGCGTTCAGATACTTGTAGAATCTGTCCGTTCCCAGTCTGAGACCCAGCTCGACGAACACGGGGTTGCAGGAATTTTCCAGCGCCTGCGTCAGCGATTCGGAGCCGTGCGGCCGACCCCAGCACCTGATGCGCCCGCCCTCCACATACACGCTGCCCGAGCAGTAGAACCACTCGCTGCGATTGGTGAGCTTTTCCTCCAGCGCCGCCGACATGGTGATCATCTTGAACGTGGAGCCCGGCTCATACGCGTCGGTAATCAGCCGGTTGCGCATCCGCTCGGTGAGCGTCTGAATGTCGTTTCGCGGCGGATCGTTCGGGTCGTAGTCCGGCTTGTTCACCATCGCCAGAATCTCGCCGGTTTTGGGATTCATCGCCAGAATGCGCACGCTCTCGGCGCGGTTGACCTCCATCGCCTCGCGCGCGGCCTTCTCACAGTAGCCCTGTATCGTCGCGTCGATCGTCAGGACGGCGCTGCCGCCCTCAAGCGCCTGCACATATTCCCCGGAGGAAATGTTCAGCGCCCGACCCTTGCCGTCGATTTCCTTCACAACGCGGCCGCTGCGGCCGCTGAGATAATTGTTCAGCGACTGTTCAAGCCCGGCCTGCCCCACGCCGTCGATCGTCGTGAGACCCAGAAGCTGCGTCAGGAACGCGCCGTACGGGTAATAGCGCTTGCTGTCCTGTTCCAGATACAGCCCGTCGAGCTCATGCGTCTTCCGCTGCGCGCCGTCGGCCATCATCAGCTTCAGCTGCTGCGTCGCAGCGTATGGCAGCTGGCGCTTCAGCGTCACGCCGCCCTTCGTCGTGTCGGACGCGCGCCTGCGAATGGTCTCCGCGTCCACGCCGATCACCGGCGACAGCAGGCGCGCCAGCGCTTCCGAGTTTTTCACCTGCCGCGGGCTGACCGACAGCGTGTACGCCGTCGCGCTCATGGCAAGCACCTCACCGTTGCGATCGAGAATCGCCCCGCGCCGCGCCTGAATCACCGCCTCGGTCGTCCACTGGGACTGCGCCTTGGCCTGCAGCGCCTCCGAATCGATCACCGTCAGCACGAACAGGCGCGTGGAAAGCCCCAGAAACAGCAGGAAAAACAGACCCATGCACATGGCAATGCGGCGACGAATGACCGGCCCCGTCGGAACCAATTTCATCCCTCCCCGCTTGTCTGACCTGGATTAACGGGCGCGCGTTCCACTCTCCGCCGTCTGAGCCGTATCCGTCGTTCGTCTGACAACCGTCCGGAGCACGCATACCTCGTTCTCCGCGGGCGTTATCATGCCAATCGTACCCGCTTTCTGTTTTATGATCGAGGGGCGGGTTTCCATGCACAATTGCACCTCAAGTCCCTCAATCTCCGCGGTAAGCGTCTTGTTTTCCTCGTAAATGGCGTTAATCCGCTTGCGCTGGCTGCTGATCTCGGACAGCTTGCCGATCTCCATGAACAGAACCAGCACCACGATAATCAGCGTTCCATACATCACCGCGCGGTTCTGATAGCCGACGTAGCGCTTATACTGATCCTCCCGGCTCTCGCGCGGCGGTTCGGGCGCATAGTGCCTGACCGGCCGAGACGGGCGGCGAGTCGGCCTGCGCTCCGGCCGATCTTTCCACAGATACGGCTCCTCTCCGTTTCCGGTAATCCTGCGCTGCTTTGCTTCGCGATTCATCATGGCCTGTCCTCCCTGCCGCCTACGCTTCGTGCCCGGCCGGCGCTTTGAAATACGTATCGTAAATGTAATCGAGAATGCGATCCGCCTCGTCGTTCGGCGTCATCGTGAGGCCGTGGTACTGCTCGATGTTCCACAGCTCCAGATACTCGCCCACGCCGATGAAGCGAATGTCCTTCTGCTCCATCAGCCCGAACATGGCGCGCAGGGTCTGCGGAATCAGGATGCGCCCCTGCCCGTCCAGGTTACAGCCGGTGTAGGTGTTTCCCATGACGTAGCGGACGAAGTTGCGTCCCACTCGGTCCGCGTCGGGAATCCGTCCATACGCTTCGCACTTCTCGCGCCAGATCTCCCGCGGGTACATGGCGATCGTCCGCAGGTCGTTGTTCAGCGCGATGGTGAAGTCGCCGCCCAGCGCTTCGCGATAGTTGGTGGGGATGAACACTCGGCCCTTGGGATCGATGGTATGCACCGCGCTTCCGGTAAATGACTCCATGCTCAAGCGCCCACCCCCTTTCGCATCACTGTTTTGCTCCTATACGCTCCTAATTATACCACCTCGCTCGACAAAATACCACTCCTATGGACGAAATTTCCCACTCAAACGCCAATTTATCCGCGTTAAATTGTTGTTGAGTGCGTACATCTGCGTTTCACTTCATCAGCGCATGAAAAAAGCGCCCTCCCTTTTCGCGGGAAAGCGCCGAGATACCTGTTCGATTGAAGTCGATTATTCGGTTTGCCAGATGGGACAGAGCCGGAGGCCGAGCGAATCGCAGGAAACCAGCCGATATCGTATGCCATCCTGCTCGCCCTGAAACGCGCCGCAGATCGCCGCGCCGTGCAGATGCCCATATACGACGGTATGTACGCCATAGGCCTTCAGGATGCGCGTCATTTCGTTGTCGCGATTTCCGTCCATCAGTGGTGGATAGTGGAGCATGCAGATCAGCGGCGCGTCCGCGTCCAGCCTGCGCGCCCGTTCCAGCGACATATCAAGCCGCTGGCACTCGCGCGCGAAGATGCGCCGATCGTCGTCCGCCGTATCCTTTTCCGGCAGCATCCAGCCGCGCGTGCCCGCGAACAGCAGGCCGCCCAGCTTCATCGCGTCGTTCTGAAGCGCATAGGTGTTTCCCGTCAGCTTCTCGCGGACGCGGCTGATGGAGCTCCACCAGTAGTCGTGGTTGCCGCGCGTCAGAATCTTGACACCCGGCAGACGGCCGATGGCGTCAAGATCCATGCACGCGTCCTCTAATCGCATGGCCCAGCTGATGTCTCCGGGCAGAAGAACGATGTCCTCTTCCGTTACACGCGCGCGCCAATCCTCGCTGATGCGCTCAAAGTGACGTTCCCAGTGCGCACCAAAGATGTCCATGGGCTTGTTGGTCCCGGCGGGCAAATGCAGATCGGCGATTGCGTATACGGTCACCGTTACTCCTCCTCTTCGTCTTCCTTGTCCTCGTCGTCCTCGTCGTCAAACTTCTCGTCGCCGAACGGGGATTCAGACGAATCGGGCAGCTCGATGTCGATTTCGTCCATCGTGCTGACGGGATCGATGCTGAGGCTGGTTTCCTCCGGCTCCATGCCGCCGTTGTCGTCGGTCGAAGAGGCCTCGCTGCGGCGCTGCATCTCCTTGAAGCAGTAGATGCAGATTTCCTGACCCGGCATCGCCGGATGCTCGCCGCACTCGGAGCAGAGCTCGACCAGATCGTCCTGCTCGACCTCGCCCTTCACGTCGCGCTTGCACACGGAGCAGATTTTCTCGTTTTCCGTGATGTAATTCAGTTCACACCTGGGGCACTTAATCAATTTCATATATAAATCCCTCCTGTTGATTCAAACCATGCGGCGAAGATTCCCATGGAAGCGCGCTGGCAAAATCGTTTACACGTGCGCGTTCCTGCGGTATGATGGAGCCATTCCGGTATACGAAAGGAGCGACTCTCTCATGACCCGATTCCGAAAACCCGCCATACTTGCCTTGGCCGTTCTGCTTCTGCTCTCCTGTTTCCCGGCGTGGGCGGAGACGGCCGAGTCCGCCGAGCAGACTCTCATCCGCCTTGTCAACGAAGACCGCGCCCACTACGGACTGAACGCGCTGACCGTCGACCCCGCTCTGTGCTCCGTGGCACGGATCAAGGCGCAGGACATGCTGTCCGGCGGCTACTTCGCCCACACGTCGCCTACCTACGGCGACATCCGTAAGATGCTCACCACCTTCGGCGTACCCTATACATACGCCTCCGAGAACATTGCGCGTTCGCGCGACGTGACCCACGCGCAGGCGCAGTTCCTGTCCTCCTCCACCGGTCACCGGCAGACGCTGCTCGGCAGCCAGTGGACGCGCATGGGCGTGGGCGTGGCCATCACGGCGCAGGGATTCGTGTACGTATCCCAGATTTTCGCCCGATAACGGCCCGTTTCCCGTCTCAAAAACGCAAGTACTATCATACACAAAAAGCGCGCCGTGAAAACCCCCCGGCGCGCGTTTTTCTGTTAATTTATTGATACATTTAAGATATATCGAGTGTAACGGCGTACCACACGCGCTCGGAAGCGTTCCGGCAGCGCGCGGGAGCGCAGATTGTCCCGCCGGATGACCGACGCTTCCACCCACTTCTCCCCACTTTCGATGCACGCGTCCGCCGCCGCGCTCAGGAGCATCGCCGCGGCCGGCGCGGAAAACGCGCCCGGCTTCGTGAGCAGCGTCGTAAAGCGGAGACGCCCCTTCCGCTCGCGAAGCGCCAGCAGATACCCCCGCACGTCTTCTCCCGCGCACACGGCGAACGAATGTGTTCCGTCCACCAGCGGCCGCAGGCATGTAAGCAGCCCGGCAACCTCGTTTTTCTCCCGCTCCCCGGACAGCGCCAGAATCCGCCGCAGCCACTTTTCGCGAAGCGGCGCGGCCTTCAACGGCTCCACACGCAGCCCGAACCGACTCGCGGCGCGCGCCGCGGTTTCCCTGAGCGGGTTCTCCTCCGGCACGCGAACGCAGTACGCCTCGTCCACCGTCTCCGCACGCGCGCCCAGCTTCAAAAGCACGCGCTCCGCCGCGGGATTGCACGCGCCGGTCAGTACGCCGCGCGAATTATCCGCGACCGCCGCGATTCCCCTGAGCGGGTTCTCCTCCGGCACGCGAACGCCGCATGTCTCGTCCACTGTCTCCAGCCGCGGAAGCTCGCGCTCCGCAGCAGAATTGCCCGCAGCGATCTGTACGCCACATGGATTATCCTCAGCCGCCACTTCGTCCGCGGCCGCCGCGCCCACGCCGCATAGGAAGCCGCTTCCGTCGGGCGACAAGGGTCCGACCATCTCCACATTTCCCCACTCGCGCTGAAGACGGCAGGCTTCCTCCAACGCCGCCCGCACCGCGTCCTCGTCGCCCGCGGAGTCGAGCAGCGCGAAATACCCTCGTTTGCAGCCCGTCCGCGCTTCATACACGCGATCCGCACCGGTCATAACCCGCGCGCGAACGCCGTCTTTCCCATTCACCGTCACAAACCGCACCGGCCCGTTGGCAAACAGTGGGTTGCGCGGGGAAAACGCGTGCTTCTTCAGAAACGCGCGCTCCGCCCGCGTATAGCCGCACGCCGCCGAAAACGCAGAAAAGCGCCCGTTCGGACGCTTTGAAACGACGATCTCATCCATTTTCCCGGTTCCTCAGCCAATCGCCCAGCCGCTTCACGTCCTCCGCGTACACGCCGCGAAGCGACGGATTGTAAATCAGGCTCGCGGGATGGTACAGCGGATACAGCACGCGCCCCTCGCATTCCAGAAACTGCCCGTGCACGTCGCCAATCACAACCCTGTCGCCCGCCAGCGCCTTCAGCGGCACATTGCCCAGCGTGGCGATGCAATCCGGCGCGACGAGCGCGATTTCCCGCTTCAGCCACGGCAGGAACAGCGCGATTTCCTCCTTCGTCGGCGGCCGGTTGACCAGCCGTCCCGCGTCGGAGCGCTTTGTGGGGCGAAACTTCACGGTGTTTGTGATATAAATTTCCTCCCGCTTCAGCCCGCTCATTTGCAGAAATTCATCCAGATTCTTCCCGGCCTTGCCGACGAACGGCCGTCCCTTCAGCGTTTCCTGCTCGCCGGGCGCTTCGCCGATCATCATCAGCCTACTATGAAACGAGCCCTCGCCGAACACCAGCGAGCGCGCGTTTCCTTCGTAGATCTCCGTAAAATGCCCGGCCATTTCACTCCTGAACTTTTCCAATGCCGCCTACCTCCGCCAGCTTGTCCCTGACCATTTTGAAATCCTCCCACGCCTCGCGCTTCTTCGCGGGCTCGCGCAGCAGCGCGCTGGGATGGTATGTAGGCATGAACCAGATGCCCTTGCGCTCAATCCAGTGCCCGCGCATGCGGGAAATCGGCGCTTCCTCGCCGAGCACATAGCGGCAGGCCACCTTGCCCAGAAGCACGATCACCTTCGGCGAAACCAGCACGAACTGCGAGCGCAGATATGGCAGGCACGCCGCCGCCTCGTCCGGCTCCGGATTGCGGTTCATCGGCGGGCGGCACTTGACGACGTTGGCGATGTACACCTCCGTGCGCTCCATGCCGATGGCGTGAATCATGCGATCCAGCAGCTGCCCGCTCACGCCCACAAACGGCCGTCCCTGCTCGTCTTCGTCGCGCCCCGGGCCCTCGCCGATGAACATCAGGTCGGCGTTCGGGTTTCCCTCGCCGGGCACCACGCGCGTGCGCTTTTCGCACAGGCGGCACTTTTCACACCCGTTGATTTCGTCGATCAGTTCCTTCCATGACGTCCGCACGGCGTTCCCCTCCTCAGTTCATGCGCAGCGCTTTTTCAACGATGTCAAAGAACACCTTGAACGTGACCGGAATGTCCGCGGCGACCCAGCGGTACAGCGCCGTGAGCAGATATACGCAGAACACGATGACGACGAACGCCAGCATGGTCGCGAGGAAATCGTACAGTCCCGCCGCGACCTGAAAGCGAATTCTGCGCCTGCGGTACTCCCTTTTCGTAATCACCTTTGCCATGCCCGTTCATCTCCTTCGCAGGTTTCTTCCACCTTATTGTATCATATCCGCGCGCCGTTTGCAATCACAGATAGTCCCTCCATTCCTTCTCCTCCGGCGTGGGCAGGCTGTGCAGCCTTCCGGCTTCGGAAAGCCCGGGGAAATCCTGCTGCCGCAGCGCTTCATACAGCACGATCGCCACGGAGTTCGCCAGATTCAGGCTGCGCGCCTCGGCCCGCATCGGAATGCGCACGCAGCGCGCGTAGTTCGCCTGTAAAAGCGCTTCGTCCAGCCCGCGCGTTTCCCTGCCGAACACCAGATAGTCGTCTGACTGATAGGAAACCTCCGTGTACGCGCGCGGCGCTTTCGTCGACGCGTAGTACAGGTTCGCGCCCGGGTTCTTCGAAAGAAAGTCTTGCCAGTTTTCGTAAACGGCATACTGCATCAGGTTCCAGTAGTCGAGCCCGGCGCGCTTCAGGTGCTTGTCGTCCAGCACGAAGCCCAGCGGCCTGATCAGATGCAGCTTCGCGCCCGTCGCCGCGCAGGTGCGCGCGATGTTGCCCGTATTCTGCGGAATCTCCGGCTCCACCAGCACAATGTTCATTCTGTCTTCTCCCCAAGTACGTATTCCGCGAGCACGCGCGCTTCGCCGTCGTCCCGGCAGTCGGGCGCGATTTTCCACGCTGCGTCCTTCAGCACCTGCACGCCGTTGGCCATCGCCACCGGCCAGCCGACCGCCCTCAGCATCGTAAGATCGTTGGAGCCGTCGCCGAACGCCATGATCTCGCTTCGATCAATGCCAAAGTGCGCCGCCAGCGCTTCCACCGCGCGCCCCTTGCCGCCGCCCGGCGCCAGAATCTCCAGATTGTACGGGAACGCGCTCGATACCGAAAGCCCCCACGAGAGGAATTTTTCGCGCAGACGGTCGATCAGCGCCGTATCATCGGAGTATGCTTCGTACTTGTACGGGCGCACCGTGCCCTCGCGCAGGAACCGCGCCTCGTCGTTTACGACGATGTGATCGCCGCCCTTTCGAATCTCGCTGGTCTGCGCACACTTCGAGCCGAACCCGTTCGTCTCCTCCAGCGCATAAATCTTCGTGCCCACATAGCTGGTCATGAAGCAGCCCGCGTCCCTCAGCGCGCGATAGATTCGCAGGGAACTCTCTTCGTCCAGCGTGTCCTCAAAGATCACGCCGCCCTCGGGCGACAGATCCGCGCGCCCGCCGTTGGCGGAAATCACCGGGCCGCGCAGACCGGCTTCGAGCGATACGCCGCGCGCGCCGTAGAACGTGCGGCCGCTGGCGAGCACCACGTAAACGCCCTTTTCCTCGCAGGCCTTCAGCACGCGCTTCGTACGTTCCGACAGCGTTCCGCCGCCGGGAATTAGCGTGCCGTCAATATCCGAAACGATCATTCGTATATTCATATATCTTCCTCCAGCACGTACCGGAACAGCACCTCGCCCAGCCCGCCGTCCCGGTTCACGGGCGCGACGATCTCGGCAATGTCCTTGAGCGCCTGCACGCCGTTCTCCATCGCCACCGGATGACCGGCGGCTCTGAGCATGGGCAGATCGTTGGTATAGTCGCCAAACGCCATCACGTCGGCAGGATCGATCCCGAAGTATTCCGCAATCGCCCGCACGGCGTTTCCCTTGCCTGCGCCCTCCGGCATGACCTCCACATTCTTCGAGCCGGACGAGCAATGCTCCACGCCCGCCGCGTCCAAGGCTTCGCGGACGCGCGCGATTTCCTGCTCGGATTCGGAGAACACCACAAATTTATAAGCGCGCGCCGCCGCGTCCTGACGCGCCCTTTCCTCGTCAAAGATCACCTCAGCGTCACCGTGAGCGACATTCCGCTTCAGCCCTTCCCTGTGGCGGCCGGGCATCTTTTCGGCGCGAACCACAAAGCTGCCCTCGCGCGTGTATACCTCGAAGTTCACGTTCAGGCCGTACAGCCTGTCAAAAAGCTCCCGCCCCTCTTCCTCTCCGAACGTGCGCTCCCACACGCACGGCCCGTCCGGCGAGGCCTCGATGCGCGAGCCGTTCGCCGACGCAATCGCGCAGGGAACGCCCATCTCCCTTGACAGGCGGCACAGGAAGCCGTTGTTCCGCCCACTGACCAGCGCCACGCGAATGCCCCGCGCCGCGCAGGCCCGCAGCGCCAGCAGGTTCTTTTCCGGCACACAGCCTTCGGCATAGAGCGTTCCGTCTATGTCCGTACAGATCAGCTTTACGTTCATTCGTCTTCTCCGTTCAGGGCATGCACGCGCCACCTCGGCGCGTCGGCGCAGAAGCGCCGCCCGGCATGCTCCGGGAAATTCTTCTCATCCTGTATTTCCAGCGAACGGCACCACAGGCATATGCCCGCCGCCGAGAGCTTCCGGTTGGCGCCGCGGTCTCCGTATTTGTCGTCGCCCACCAGCGGATGGCCGATATGGCTCAGGTGCGCGCGAATCTGATGTGTGCGCCCGGTGGGAATCACCACGTCCAGCTCGGAAAGCACAAGCCCCGCCGCCGTTCGCGTGCGCAGCGCCTCATAGCGCGTTTCAATGGGCAGCGCGCCGGGAAGCGGGTTGTCCACCACCCTCGCGCGCGCGTCCTTTGCGTTCTTCAGAAGATACGCCTTCAGCGTCTCGCTCTTCTTGGGAAGCCTGCCCAGCGCCAGCGCGCGGTAATGCTTCTCGATGCGGTGCCCGGCGAACGCGGCGCGCAGCGCTTCCTCGCCCTCATCCGTCTTTGCCGCCAGCATCACGCCGCCCGTGCCGGTATCCAGCCGGTGAACCGGACGCGCGGATGCGCAATGTCGAACAAGCCGCGTCTTCACGGTATCCTCGCCGATTCCATCCTGATCCACGTCCGCCGGAAGCCCGACGGGCTTCAAAAACGCAATCAGACGCTCGTCCTCATACAGCACGTCCAGCTTCGCGGGTTCCAGCTTCGCGGGCAGATACACCTCCATCCGGTCGCCCCCGCGCACCGGCGCGTCCGGCAGCACCCGCGCGCCGTTCACCTTCACGTCCTTCTTTGAAAACGCGTCGCGAACGGCATGAGACGGCAAAAGCGGCCACGCGCGCGAAAGGTAGCGCGCGGCCGTCATGTCCTTTACCTTTTCCGGCACAGTCGACGCAATCATTTCTTTCTCTCTCCCGGCACAAGCGCCGCAGCCACGCCGGTCAGCAGCTGCACGCCCGCCGTCAGCAGAAGCGCGTTCCTTGCGCCGAAAACGCTCTCGGCCTTGCCGTAAATCGGCGCGTACACCGTCTGCCCCGCCATCATGATCAGCATGGCGACGATGGTAATCATGAAGCGCTTCTTCTCGTCCTCGCGCCCGGCAAGGTTCAGCGTGAACGGAATCACGGGGCCTATTGCGAATACGCCGAGGAAGATCATAACCAGCGAAACGACCGGCGAGCCCGAAAGCACGGCGACCGCCAGACACACGCCGCCCAGCGGCTGCGTCGCGCGCATGTACTTCATCATCGGCACGCGCACAAACGCCATCAGAAGCCTTGAGGTCGTCAGCCCCAGATAGACCGCCGGAAGCACGAACGCGCTTAAGCCGCTTTCAAGCCCAAGCTCCATGTAGCGCGGCGTCCAGACGAGCACGCCGTTCAGATACAGCCCGACCATGAACATCACGACCGAGAAGCCGACCAGCCTGCGGTTGCCGAAATAGCGCTTCACGTCCGAAGCCGATACCGGCCGAACCTCCGCGCTTCCTTCCAGCTCCCGCGCGTGTCCCCGCGTCACAGCGAGAATGGCCGCCGAGGCGAACAGCTCGCCGAAGCCCAGCGTCATGAACACGCTTCGCCAGCTTACGCCCGCGCCCGTCATCGCGCGGACGAGAAACGGCATCACGAACCCTGCCAGTCCATATGTCGCATGCAGCGCGCACATCACGCGCGCGCCCGCGGGGCCGGTGTACAGATCGTTGACGCTTGAAGACGCCAGCGCGTCCGTTATGCCCACGCCCGCGCCCACGGCCGCCAGCACGGCGAGAAACAGGCTGTATGGAAGGTCAAAATGAATCGGCAGCAGGCCAATCGCCGCAATTACCGCGCCCGCCAGCAGCATGACCGCCTTGTGCACGCGCCCAATCAGCAGAAGCACGGCGAAATAGGCGATCACGCTGAACAGCGTCAGCGTGCCGCTTGGAACGCCCTTCCCGGAGTCGCTCAGGGAATACGCGTCGATCATCGACGTCTGAAGCCCGCCCATCGCCGCGTGTATCGAAGCCATCAGCCACATGCCCAGAAACACGCATGCGGTATACGCGATCAATCGCTTTCCATTCACTCTGTCCATGCCTTATACATCTCTTCCATAAAAATCGGTTCGATCCGTCCGTCTGTTCCGCTCGTCACCGCCGAAAGGAACGCTTCGTCGTCGCGCGCGCGCACGATCAGCGTCATCACAATCGCGTCGGAAAACTGCTTGTCCTCGACGATCACCGGCAAACTCTTCAAAAGATATTCTACGCGCCCGAGCATCGGATACGGCACCTCCATCAGGTACCTGCGCGTCGGCGACACCTCGCCCACGCCCGCAGCATTGATCGCCGTCGCCGCACCCTGCGAATACGCGCGCGTAAGCCCGCCCGCGCCCAGCAGCACGCCGCCGAAATAGCGAACGACGACAACGCAGGCGTTCGTTATCTGCCGCGCCTTCATTACCTCGATGATCGGCATGCCCGCCGTTCCGCCCGGCTCGCCGTCGTCCGAATAGCGCATCACGCCCATGTTCGCGCCGATGATGTACGCATAGCAATGATGCGAAGCGTCCTTATGGGCGCTTCGCACGTCGGCGAGAAACCCCAGCGCTTCCTCCTCGGAAGCCGCCGGAGCTCCATAGCCGATAAAGCGGGACTTATTGATGATGAATTCGTCGCTTGCCCGCGTAAGCAGCGTTTTATAGGGCTTGAGCGTCATTTACTTCTTCAGCGTGAGCAGATGATACGCCTTCTTGCCGCGGCGTATCAGCAGGCCGCCCTCCAGCATTTCCTTCGTGATGCGCATCTCGGGGTCGGTCGCCTTGTCGTCGCCGACGTACAGGCCGCCCTGCTGCATGGCCTTGCGCGCTTCGCCGTTGGACTTGAACAGACCGACCTTCGCCGCCCACGCGAGCAGACGGTTTTCCTCGGCCAGCTCTTCCTCGCTGATCTCCGTGGTGGGAGCGGAGCCTGCCGCGCCCGCGCCGCCAAACAGCGCCTCGGCCGCCTCGCGCGCCTTGTTCGCTTCCTCTTCGCCGTGAATCAGCTTGGTCACCTCGTAGGCCAGCACGCGCTTGGCCTCGTTGATCTGGCTGTCCTTCAGCGCGCCGAGCCTGTGAACCTCGTCCATCGGAAGGAACGTCAGAAGCGCCAGACACTTCTCCACGTCCGCGTCGTCCACGTTGCGCCAGTACTGGTAGAAGTCGTACGGGCTGGTCTTTTCCGCGTCGAGCCACAGCGCGCCCTTCTCGGTCTTGCCCATCTTCTTGCCCTCGTGCGTAAGCAGCAGCTTGAACGTCAGCGCGAAGGCGGGCTTTTCCAGCTTTCTGCGAATCAGGTCGGCACCGGAGAGCATGTTGCTCCACTGGTCGTCGCCTCCGGTCTGCAGCGAGCAGCCGTACTTCTCAAACAGCTGAAGGAAGTCGTAGGACTGCATCAGCATGTAGTTGAACTCGAGGAACGTGAGTCCCTTTTCCAGACGCTGCTTGTAGCACTCCGCCGTCAGCATGCGGTTCACGGAGAACAGCGCGCCCACGTCGCGCAGGAAGCTCATGTAGTTCAGGTTGCGCAGCCAGTCGGCGTTGTTCACGATAATGGCCGCGTTCGGCTTGCTCTCGTCGAAATCGAGGAAGCGCGCCATCTGCTTTTTGATGTGGTTCACGTTGTTGTCAATCGTTTCCACCGTCATCATCTTGCGCATGTCGGTCTTGCCGGACGGGTCGCCGATCATCGCGGTGCCGCCGCCCATCAGAGCGATGGGACGATGCCCGGCGCGCTGCAGGTGCGCCATGGCCATAATCGGAATGTAGTGGCCGATGTGCAGGCTGTCCGCGGTGGGATCGAAGCCGGTGTAGAAGGTGACAGGGCCGCTTTCAAAGGCCTTGTTCAGCTCGTCTTCATAGGTCGTCTGGGCAATAAAGCCGCGTTCGCGCAGAATGTCAAGTGCGTTTTTCATCGATCTTCTCCTTATCCCTTCCGGTATGCTACCGGTTTTCGTTCATAACGGCCGCCAGCTTCTCCATGCCCTCGGTGATCTTCTCCACCGGGCTGTTCGAGAAGTTCAGGCGGAAGGTGTTCACATGCCCGCCGTTCGCGTAGAAGTGCGTGCCGGGCACATAGGCCACACCGCGCTCAATGGCCTTGTTCAGAAGCGCGAGCGCGTCCATATCCTCCGGCAGGCTCGCCCATACGAACAGGCCGCCCTCCGGCGACGTGTGCGCCGTGCCCGCCGGGAAAGCCACGAAGCCGTCCAGCATCGCCTTCAGCTGTGCGCGATAGCCCGCGGTGATGCGCTCGATGTGCGGCCGCAGAAGCCCCTTTCGTAGGTAGCTGTCCACGATCGCCTGCGTCATCAGCGGGCAGTGCAGGTCGCTGGACTGCTTGCCGATCACGCATTTGCGCATCAGCTTCGGAAGCGAAATCACCATCGCGCCCACGCGCATGCCGGGCGAAATCAGCTTGGAGAAGCTGGCCAGATACACGACCCAGCCCTCCTTATCGAAGCTCTTGATCGTGGGAACGGCCTCTCCGGCATAGCGAAGGTCGCGATACGGGTCGTCCTCCGCGACGATCACGCCGTACTGCGCCGCCAGCTCCGCGATGCGCTTTCTGCGCTCGATTGTCAGCGTCAGGCCCGTCGGATTCTGGAAGGTGGGAATCACGTAGATCAGCTTGGGATGATGCGCCTTGATGGCGTCCTCCAAAGCTTCCGGGATCACCCCCTTCTCGTCGGACGGCACGGGCACGATGTTCGCGTGATACGTGCGAATCGCCTGAAGCGCGCCTAAGAAGGTGGGATCCTCCACCAGCACCGTGTCGCCGGGATCGATCAGCGTTTTCAGAAGCAGATCCATGCCCTGCGTCGAGCCCTCGGTGGGCAGAATCTCTTCCTCCGCGCAGTCAATGCCGTCCTCCTTCAGAAACGCGCGGATGCTCCCGCGCAGCGGCGCGTAGCCCTCGGTCGCGCCGTATTGCAGGATGGGCGCGCCGACGGTGCGAATGACCTCCTCGGCAATCGGCGCGATGACCTCCGGCTCCAGCGCCTGATTGCTGGGATTACCGCCCGCGAAGGAAATCATCCCGGGCTTGCCCAGCAGCTGAAAGATGTCTCGAATCGCGCTGCCGCTAATCGGCGACATGTGCTTTGCAAACAGGTTTTCAGAAAATTCCATGAATCCCGCCTCCTTCTGCGGACGTACATGAAAAGCGCCCTCCCGCTGGGGAAGGCGCCGTGAACGCTGTACCACTTCCGTTCGCCGGAAAAACGCTTTCCGGCCTCCTGTGCGCGGTAACGGGCGCAGCCGGGACGGACTACACAACCCTTTGCCCGCCCTGCTCCGGGATGTATTCCCCCGCCGCTCTCCTTCCGCCTCGCACCAACCGGCGTATCTCTTTCGGAGAAAAAACGGGCTACTTCTTCCCTTCCCAGCAATTACGTTCAATATACCACAAAGCGCGGCCGTTTGTCAATCGCGCCGCGCGATTTTCTCCGGCAATTAACGCTCACCAGTCCCGCATAACCTGATCAAGGTCGATCACGCACACCTGCGCGATTCCGTTTTCATTCGGGTTCGAGAACAGAATCTGATTGCCCGCGCGGTTGAACGACGGATGCTGGTGATCCGCGCCCGTTTTGCAGCGGCCCGTGGTCGCAATCAGCTTCGTCTTTCCCGTCGCCCGCTCGATCAGCACAACGCCCTCCTGCACATCCACGCCGAGATAGCTGATCCGGTCTGCGCAGATCCATCTGCGGTCACGGCTCAAACACGGATGCAGCAGCTGCTCGCTTTCCGCCGCCTGATCGAAGTGCCGCCCGTCCTTGTCGCCGATCATCACGCGCCCGGGCAGCTTCATAAACGCCATCTCGCTGCCGTCCGCCGCCCATACCTCGTGGGTAATCCACTCGTTCGGATGCTCCACGTAGTATGGCCGCACGTAGCGCTCCTTCACGTCGCACATCCACGTGCGCTGGAACGCGTCGCCCTCCGTTTCGTGAATGTAGAAGATCAGGTTTTCGTCCGTCGGACAGATCTGCGCGTGCCCCAGCCGGTAGTCGCTCTGATAGACGACCTCCGCCTCCGTCTTCCCGGGATCGAGAACGCACAGCGCGTAGATTTTGTTTGCCAGATGATAGCTGCACGCGATACGCCCGGTGTCGGCCGCCGTCAGATGCCCCGTGATGCTGCCGCCCGCGGGCAGGTCGCCCAGCTTGCGCTTTTCATTAGTCGTGAGATCGACGGCGTACACCTCCGTCTCGTTTTTGCAGGTGTAGCCGAGGTTCTTCACTCTGTCCATCGCGAAGCCGCGGTACGTTTCATCCGTCACGCGCTCCAGCTCGCCCGTCTCCACGTTCGCGCGGTAGCAGCCGCCGTCCCGCTTTCCCTCGGTCGACTGCCTGTTAAAATAAAAGAATTTGTCGTCCGGGGAGAAATTCTCGCTGGTAAAGTACAGCTTGGCGTTTCGCTCCGGGCCGAAGGTATATTGCCGAATTTCATATCCGGTAATGGGGTCGATATACCGCTTCATTGTCTTCTCCCTTTCAAAGACGCTTCGTTTCGCCCGCCGCCACGCACACCGGCTCGCCGTCGTTCACGCGAAGCCAGCAGGCGCGCGCGCTCGGATTGTACACAAATCCGTTGTCCGCCGCAAACTGCAAACGCCTGAAATCGTCCACGCAGTCCATCAGTTCGATGTTCGTGCAGTACCATATGTCGTCCCGGCCGCCCATCTGCGCGCAGAATTCCTCCATCAGCGCCCAGTTGCCCTGCTCGCCGAATTCGTAGCTGTGCCCCCACACGTACATCAGATAGAGGTACTGCTTTTTAAACAGCCCCCGGAACTGCTCGCCCAGCTCCAGCAGCCTGTGGTTATGGTGGCAGGTCGCCATCCAGCGATACGGATTCTCCGGCAGCGCGAAGCCGTCGGACGAGCCGACCACGCGCGAATAGCGAATGCCCAGCATCGGCAGAAGCCGCTCGATTTCCTCCGTCACGGAGCCGTTTGGATAGCTCAGCCCGCGCACGGGATAGCCCGTTCTCGCTTCCAGCGCCGCGCGGTCGCGGAATATTTCGTCCGCCACCTCCGAAATCGGGCAGCGCGCGATCGTCGGGTGCGTCGCCGTGTGACAGGCGACCTCGTGCCCGCGGTACAGCTCGGCGATTTCCTCCGGCTGGATGCGCCTTGCGTCGCCTTCCCACAGGCCGCTGTTCAGGTGAAACGTGCCCCGAATGCCATTGCGGTTGAAGATTTCGATCAGCCGTCGATCCTCCAGCCGGCCGTCGTCATAGCTCATTGTGAGCGCCTTGTGCTTCCCGCCGGGGAAGCAGCAATAAACCCTGTTCATTCGTGTCTTTCCTCCCGTGCCATTTTGAAGCGTACCCGCCGCCCAGTTCAGGACGGCGGGTACGAGACTCGGTTTTCGCGTTTGATCAGTCGGCCAGAGACGCATGATACGCTTCGTTGTATTCCTGCGTCATCTGCTCGCCGCCCTCGGCGCTCCACTGCGCCCACGCGGCGCGCAGACCGTCCTCATCGATCTGATGCGCGATGTACTGCACCGCGGCGTCGGAGATGATGGTGCTCAGCACACTGCCAAAGGCCACGTTCGTCTCGCTGATGAACGGATAGCAGGGGTCGGACACGGCGTACTGCGCGTACTCAGCGTTGATCGCGTTGTACTTCGCGCGAAGCTCGGTGAGCTTCATCGGGACGCACAGATCGCCCGGCACGTTCATGCCCAGCTGGTTCAGGCTGTGCTGAATCACGTGAATCTGGCTGGTCAGATCCTCGCCGCTGGTCGGGGAGGAAAGGCGATAGCCATCCTCGTCGATCCAGTAGGTCTTGTCCTGAACGCCCCAGTTGATGAGCATCTGGCCTTCGGGGCCGTTCACCCAGTCAAGGAACTTCATGACCTTGGGCAGGTCTTCCTCGCTCACCTGCTTGGTGACGACGATTTCGCCGGAGAAGCCCGCGTTCTGCGGCCACACGGAGATGGTGCCGTCGGCCTTTTCCAGACCGCCGATCATTTCGAAGATCTGCTCGGTCACGCCCTCGTTCTTCTCAAACCACTCCTGCTGACGATACGCGTTGTCCAGACAGTCGAAGCGCATAAAGGCCTTGCCGGTGCGCTCGATGTTGTCCCAGTTGGTGGAGTCGATGGTGATGAAGTCGGGATCGATGCCGCCGATTTCATACAGGTGGCGCAGCCAGTTGAGACCCTCGAGGTACGCCGGACTCTCGTGCGCGGGATAGATGTTGCCCTCCTCGTTCACGCCCCAGGTCTGCGGCGCGCCGAAGGCGACGGTGATCAGGTTGATGGTACCAGCGGTGTAGGAGCACATGTTCAGCGCGTAGGTGTCGTCGCTGTACTGCGCGAGCGCCTCGGCCAGCTCGGTCAGATCCTCGAGCGTCTGGGGCACTTCGTCAATGCCCATCTTCGCGGCGATGTCCTTGCGGTAGTAGATACCGGCGCGGGGATACGCGCGGCTGCGGTATACGCCGAAGATTTTGCCGTCGATGGAGATGTTGTTGTAAACGCCCTCAGAGCCCGCCGCGAGGTAGGGATAGTTCTCGGCGTCCTTCACGAAATCGGTCAGCTCCCAGAACGCGCCCGCGCGGGCGGAATCGATCACAACGGAGCCGCGCGCGTCGGTCAGCGCCATCACCATGGGCATGGTGTTCGCGTCGGCCAGCGTGGTGCTGATGGTGGTGCCGTATTCGGAGTTGGCCGCCCAGGTGATCTTCAGGCGCACGCCGGTCGCCTTCTCAATGGCTTCCAGCACGGGGTTGCCCTCCACCATGAATTCCTCGGTGGTGTAGAAGTCGGGAAGCAGCACCGTCAGCTCAAACGGAGCCTCTTCGGTTTCGGCAAAGCAGCCCACGGAAAGCAGCATTGCCAGCGCCAGAACCAGGGAAAGCAGTTTCTTCATTCTTATCTCCTCCTCGTTTTCTTATCATTCTGCGGCATGGCCGCGAATAACCTATCCTTTCAGCGCGCCGACCATTACGCCCTTCACGAAATACTTCTGAAGGAACGGATAGACGCACATGATCGGCACCGTGGAAACGACGATAACCGCCATCTTGATGGACTGCTCCGGCGGCGCGACGAAGTTCGGGTCAAGGTTCGCCAGATCGCCCGCGGACGAATTGCTCAGGATGATGATCTCGCGCAGCAGCACCTGCAGCGGCCACTTTTCGCGCGCGCCGGGCATATAGATCATCGCGCCGAAGTACGCGTTCCAGTGTCCGACGGCATAGAACAGGCCGAACGTCGCCAGCACCGGCAGCGACAGGGGCAGCACGATGCGCACCAGCGTCTTGATGTCGTTGCAGCCGTCGATGTAGGCCGATTCCTCCAGCTCCTGCGGAATCCCCTGGAAGAAGTTCTTCACGATCATCATGTTATACGCGCTGATCGCGCCGGGAATGATGACCGACCAGTAGGTGTTCTTCATCTTGAGCCAGCTCGACACCACGATGAAGCCCGGAATCATGCCGCCGGAGAAGAACATCGAAAAGATGACCAGATTCAGAATCGCCGTGCGTCCGCGCAGGCGTTTTTTCGAAATCGCGTAGGCCATCGTCGACGTGAAGAACAGGTTCACGGCCGTACCTGCGGCGGTGATGAACACCGAGTTGCCGAACGCGCCCAGAATCTTGTTGGACGAAAAGATGTAACGGTAGGAATCCAGCGTCACGTCCCGCGGAATGAGGAACATCGGGCGCGTGGAAAGCTCATACTCCGTGGCGAACGACGCGCCGATGATGTAAATGAACGGCAGGATCGTCGTGAATGCCACCAACGTCACGAAGACATAGTTGAAGATGTCGAACGCGCGGCTTCCGAAGGAATTGTGCTGTCCCACCGGGCCACCGACTCTGCGCAGGTGCTGGTTCGGGGAAAACGCCGTCTTCTTTTTCATCTCGCCCGCCTCCCCTCAGTATAGTCCCTGCTCGCCGAGAGCATGGGCAATCTTGTTTGCCGACACTACCAGCGTCACGCTCACGACCGCCTTCATCAGACCGACGGCGGACGCGTAGCTGTACTGGCCGTTTTTCAGACCCTGCTCGTATACGAACACGTCCAGCGTCTGGGAAACGTTTCGGTTCAGCGAGTTCGCCATCAGAATCAGGTGGTCGTAGCCGGTGTCCAGCATGCTGCCCATGCGCAGGATCAGCATGAGGACGATCGTGGAACGAATCGCCGGCAGCGTGATGTGCCACAGCCTGCGCAGACGGCCCGCGCCGTCCACCATCGCCGCTTCGTATAGCTGCACGTCCACGTTCGTCAGCGCCGCAAGGAAGATGATCGTGCCCCAGCCGGTTTCCTTCCAGACCGTCTGGCCGATGATCATCCAGCGGAACACGCCCGGGTCGGACAGATACTTGATCGGCTGCCCCAGCATCTTTTCCGTGAGCCGGTAGATGATGCCGGAGGAACCGAAGATCACGAACGTGATGGACACGACGATTACGATGGAAATGAAGTGCGGCACATACAGAAGCGTCTGCAAAACCTTCTTATAGCGCAGCGACTGCATTTCGTTGAGCAGCAGCGCCAGAATGATCGGCGCGGGGAAATAGAACACGATATTCATCAGCGAAAGCACGAGCGTGTTCGCGAGATACCGCGTCCACGCGGGCGATAAGAAGAAGTAGCCGAACCACTTCATGCCCACCCATTCGCTGCCGAACACGCCGGAAAACGGCACGTAGTTCTCGAACGCCATCACAACGCCCCACATGGGCAGATACTTGAAAACCAGAAAGTAGACCACGCCCGGAACGAGCAGCGCGTACAGCCACCTGTCACGTCGGATGTCCGCGCTCAGGCGGCGCAGGTATTCGCGCCCCGTGCCGTGCATCGCCACGCGTTTCGTCACCGCTTTGTTCATTTTCCTTCCTCCTCCCGTATCAATTCCGTCAGCATCAGAAACGCCAGTCCCTGCCCGTAGGCCGTGGGCGTTACGATGATCTTCTTATAATGCTCAAGGTCGTGCCCCATGCCCGTTCCGCCGGACACACCCTGCACCGCGCCTTCCTCGTCAATCTGCGCGATGACCGCCTGCGCCGCCAGCCGTCCCATTTCGGCATAGCGCTCGCCCGACAGCCATCCCAGCCGCAGCGCCTTGCTCACGCCGTAGGCAATGCCCGCCGTGGCGCTGGTTTCGCAGTAGGTTTCCTCCACGTCGATAAGCGTCGTAAACAGGCCGTTCACGCGCTGATATTTCCACAGCGCCAGCGCCTGCTCCCGGAACGCCGCGCGAATCAGGCGCATGGCAGCGTTGTCGCGCCCGGTAATGTCGTACAGCTCGATGGCCGACACGGTGAACCACGCATTCCCGCGCGCCCAGAAGGCGTTTGCGAAGTTGCTCCGGCCGTCGAACGTCCAGCCGTGATAGAACAGCCCCGTCCGCTTGTCCTGAAGATACCGTATGTGCAGCAGGAACTGATATTCCGCTTCGTCAATCCATTCCGGCCGGTTCAGCACGACGCCCGCCTTGGCCAGAAACAGGCACGCCATCATCAGCGTGTCGCACCAGAGCTGCTGGTAGTGCTTGTTCCACACCGTGCAATGCTGAAGTCCGCCCAGCTCCGTGCGCGGCATATCGCGCAGCACCCACTCCGCCCAGCTTTCGATCACGGGCAGATAGGCCGGATTGCGCGTTTCATCATATAAGCATGTGAGCGCCAGCACCGGCGCGACGGTGTTCACATTGCGATGCGGCGGCTCCATTTGAAGGCGGCGGTCGTACCACGCCGTCAGATAGTCCAGAATCGCCCTGTCTCCGCTCTGCTGATAGGTTTTATAGACGCCATAAAGCGCCACGCCCGTCGGCCACTCCCAGTTGTCCATCGTCAGATGACCGTTGGAAGGGTCGTCCCCATGCTCCGTCTTCAGCATGCTGAGCACGCGATTGGCAAGCTCGGTATAATCCACAGCGCTCCCCTCGGTTAAGATACAAATGATTGTTAGCGCTTACATTATAGAGCACTTAGCATCATCCGTCAATAGGTGCAGCTAATTTTTATCTACATTTTCTCTTCGTGAAGTTTGAAATGTTGCGTTTTGAACAGAAAAAGAGCTCCGGAAACGCTCTCCCCTGCGGGAAAGGCTTCCGGAGCCCCGAAGTGCGCCTCGCAATTACATGCGGGAATAGTTCGGCGCTTCCTTGGTGATGGTGATGTCGTGCGGATGGCTTTCGATCAGGCCGGCAGAGGTAATGCGGATGAATTCGCCGGTCTGCCGCAGCGTCTGAATGTCGCGGCTGCCGCAGTAGCCCATGCCGCTGCGCAGGCCGCCGATCAGCTGGAACACGGTTTCAGACAGCGGTCCCTTGTACGGCACGCGGCCCTCGACGCCCTCGGGCACCAGCTTCTTCTGGCCCTCCTGGAAATAACGATCCTTGCTTCCCTGCGCCATCGCGGCCAGCGAGCCCATGCCGCGGTACACCTTGAAGGAACGACCCTGATAGATTTCCGTCTCTCCGGGGCTCTCCTCGGTGCCGGCGAACAGGCTGCCCAGCATCACGGCGCTCGCGCCCGCGGCAATGGCCTTGGTGATGTCGCCGGAATACTTGATGCCGCCGTCGGCGATGATCACCTTGCCCAGCTTGTCCGCCATTTCGGCGCAGTCCATGATCGCGGTGATCTGCGGAACGCCCACGCCCGCGACGACGCGCGTCGTGCAGATGGAACCCGGGCCGATGCCGACCTTCACCACGTCCGCGCCCGCCTCAATCAGCTCGCGCGTCGCGTCGGCGGTTGCCACGTTTCCGGCGATCACGGTCATGTCCGGGAACGCGCTCTTGATCTTGCTTACCATCTGAATGACGCCGCGGCTGTGTCCGTGCGCGGTGTCGATGCCCAGCACGTCCACCTTCGCGTCCACCAGCGCGGACGCGCGCTCCAGCGCGTCGCCGGTCACGCCAATCGCGCCCGCGCAGAGCAGACGGCCGCTCGAATCCTTGGCGCTGTTGGGATACTTGACGGCTTTCTCAATGTCCTTAATGGTAATCAGACCGCGCAGCTCGAACTTGTCGTTCACGATGGGCAGCTTCTCAATGCGGTGCGCGGCAAGAATCGCCTTCGCCTCTTCAAGGGTCGTGCCCTCGGGCGCGGTGATCAGGTTTTTATCGGTCATAACCTCGCGGATGGGACGGGAAAAATCGGTTTCAAAACGCAGGTCGCGGTTGGTCAGAATGCCGACCAGCTTGCCGTTCTCGGTAATCGGAACGCCGGAAATGCGATAGCGCTCCATCAGCGCCAGCGCGTCGGAAATCAGATGATTGGGAGAAAGATAGAACGGATCGATAATGACGCCGTGTTCAGAGCGCTTTACCTTGTCAACACTCGCCGCCTGTTCCTCAATGGACATGTTCTTGTGAATCACGCCCAGACCGCCCTCGCGCGCGATGGCAATCGCCAGACGGGCGTCGGTTACGGTGTCCATGGCAGCGGACAAAAGCGGGATGTTCAGCTTAATCCCCTTCGCAAGCGTCACCGAGAGGTCAACCTCTCTGGGCAGAACGTCGCTCTTGTGCGGAACCAGCAGAACATCGTCAAACGTCAGGCCTTCCCGAATCATCGCCATTTCCCATTCCCCCTTGGTTTTTCCGACGATTTTACAAAAGAATCGTCCGCCTGTCAATCCCCAGCGTGTAAATTTCCGCTTTTTTCGGCAAAAAAGTCTCTTTCGTCCGCGCCCGTCCGTTTCGCCGCGGTTGACATTGAAAATGAAAGCCGTTACAATAAGAAAAAAACGCTTAGGAGGACGCATGAACAGACCGAATATCGTGCTGATCGTCGCCGACCAGTTTCGCGGCGACTGCCTTGGCATTGCCGGGCATCCGGACGTGAAAACGCCCTACCTGGACACGCTCGCCTCGCGCGGCGCGTACTTCCCGAACATGTACACCGCCTGTCCGTCCTGCATCCCGGCGCGCGCGGCGCTTCTGACCGGGCTTTCGCAGGAGCACCACGGCCGCGTGGGCTATCGCGACGGCGTGCCGTGGCGCTATGAACACACGCTGCCCGGCGAGCTGGCGCGGCTGGGCTACTACACACAGTGCGTGGGCAAGATGCACGTGCACCCGCTGCGCAGTCTGATGGGCTTTCACAACATCGAGCTGCACGACGGCTATCTTCATTATTACCGCCGCGAGGACACCCCCGCCCGCGAATATCAGCCGTGGGCGGACGACTATCTGAACTGGCTCAAAAACGAACTGGGCACGCTGCGGGACGTTGACGACAGCGGCGTACAGTGCAATTCGTGGGTCGCGCGCCCGTGGCCGCACGAGGAAAAATACCATCCGACGAACTGGGTTACCGACCGTGCGCTCGATTTTCTGCGCCGCCGGGATCACTCGATGCCGTTTTTCCTGAACGTGTCCTACGTCCGCCCGCATCCGCCGTTCGACGCACCCGCCTGCTACTTCGACTTCTACCGCGGCCAGCAAATCGCCCCGCCGCTGTCCGGCGACTGGGACGACGCGGAAGCGTGGCTCCGGCACGGCCGCGAGAAGGATTCCTATACCGGCCCGTCGGATCCCACGATGATTCGCGAAGCGCAGATCGGCTATTACGCCTGCATCACGCATCTCGATCACCAGATCGGCCGCCTGCTTGAGGCGCTGCCCGCTAACACCGTCGTCGTGTTCACCGGCGACCACGGCGAGATGCTGTGCGACCATCACCTGTACCGCAAGAGCCTGCCCTACCGCGGCAGCGCCAACGTGCCGCTGATCATCTCCGGTGCCAACGCGCATGGGCGCATGGAGCGGCTGTGCGAGCTACGTGACATCCTGCCCACGCTCGCCTGCATCGCGGGCGGCGAAGCCCCCGCGTTCTCGGACGGCGAAAACCTGCTGGACGGCGCGCCCGGCCGCGAATTCCTGCACGGCGAACACACGAACGGCGCGCTTTCGAACCACTACATCGTCACGAAGCGCGACAAGTACGTCTGGTTCTCCCAGACGGGACGCGAACAGTACTTCGATCTCGCGAACGACCCGACCGAGAGCCACAATGCCATAAACGACCCCGAGCATCAGCCGGACGTCGCGCGCCTGCGCGCCGCGCTCATCGACGCGCTCCGCGACCGCCCCGAGGGCTTCGTCGCAGACGGCGCCCTCGTGCCCGGCCGCCCGATTTCTCCGCTGCTGCCGTTTGTGGAGGTGTAACCTCTCCCTTAGTTTAAACGCATCGGCAGCCGCTTCGATCTCTCAAACGCCCCCGAACATCAGACGGACGGCATACTCCGCGGCCGCCCCGAGGGCTTCGTCGCAGATGACACCCTCGTTCCCGGCCGCCCGGTTTCTCCGCTGCTGCCGTTTGTAGAGGCGTAATACCGAAATCGGCTGCGAACTGCCATTCAGGCAATCCGCAGCCGATTTGCTTACAGCTGTTTCAAAAACGGCCGAATCTTCCCATCCTCGATTTCCACGATGGCGTACCGGCCGTCGCGCAGCGCGCCGGGATTCACGAACACGCACGCGCCGTCGTTTTCCACGTTCGGAATGTGCGTGTGTCCGTACAGCGTCAACTGCGCGTTCATCGCTTCCGCCTTCAGGCTCAAAGCCGTCAGACCTTCCTTCACGTTCTGCTTGTGGCCGTGCGCGAGCAGCACACGAACGCCGCCAAGCTCCAGCAGCCGTTCCGCCGGGAAGTTGGAAAACCAGTCGCAGTTTCCGCACACGACGGCCAGCGGTGCGTCGGAGACCTTTCCGGCTTCGGAAGCGTCACTGTCATGGTCGCCCAGATGCACCAGCCAGTCCACGCGCCCCATTTCGCGCACGGCACGCGTCACATAGGAAAGCCGCCCGTGGCTGTCGCTCATCACGCCGACGCGAATCATGCTTCCGCCTCAAGCGCCCGCTTCAGCGCGCGAATCGCGTTGGCGCGGTGCGAGATGCGGTTCTTCTGCTCCTCACCCGCTTCCGCGAAGGTCAGCCCGTTCAGCTGCGGGCAGATGAACAGCGGATCGTAGCCGAAGCCGCTTTCGCCCTTCTTTTCAAAGCCGATCTCGCCCTCGCACGTGCCCTCGCACACCAGCGGTTCGTGTCCGGGTCGAAGCAGCGCCACGGCACAGGCGAACCGCGCCGTGCGCGGCGCGGGCACATTCGCAAGCTCCTTCAGAAGCTTTCTGTTGTTCGCGTCGTCGTCACCGTGCACGCCCGCGTAGCGCGCGCTGTAAATGCCCGGCCGACCGTCCAGCGCGTCCACGACGAGTCCGGAATCGTCCGCCACCACGGCGCATTTCGCCTGATTCATCAGCGCCCGCGCCTTAATCACGGCGTTCTCGGCGAACGTCGCGCCCGTCTCCTCCGCGTCCTCGGAAACGCCGGCCTCCGCCATGCTCATCACGTCGAAGCGGTCGCCCAGCAGCGCCTTCATTTCCTTGAGCTTGCCAAAGTTGCGCGTCGCGACGATCAGCCGCGGCTTCTTTCCGATGATCTCGGCTTTCTCGCCCAGCGCGGCCAGCTGCTTCTTCATCAGCGCCTTCACGCCCTTCTCGCCCAGCGCGAGCAGCTTGGAAAGCTCTTTTTTGTCAAACGCGCGTCCCTCGCCGGTGCCCTGCACTTCAACATAGCGCATTTCGCCGTCCGGTTCGCGCGTCATGATCACGTTCATGTCCACCTGCGCGCGGGAATCCTGCACGTATTCCAGATCCAGCGTCGGCACGTTGTCCACGATGCCCACGCTCACGGCCGCCACCTGCCGCACGACGGGCGAATCCACAATCAGCCCGCGCTTCATCAGCTTGTCGCATGCCAGCGTCAGCGCCGCGAACGCGCCCGTGATGGACGCGGTGCGCGTGCCGCCGTCGGCCTGAAGCACGTCGCAGTCGATGTAAATCGTTCGCTCGCCCAGTCGGGTCAGATCGCACGCGGCGCGAAGCGAACGGCCGATCAGCCGCTGAATCTCCACGCCGCGCCCATCCTTCTTGATGCCGTCGCGTTCCTTGCGGCGCTCGGTGGAGCCGGGCAGCATGGCGTACTCCGCCGTCAGCCATCCGCAGCCGGTGCCCTTCTTAAACGGCGGCACGCTTTCCACCACCGAGGCCGTGCACAGCACACGCGTGCGCCCGCACTCGATCAGCACGGAGCCCGCCGCCATTTCGGTAAAATCCGGGGTCATCTTTACCGGACGCATCTCGTCCGACCTTCTTACGTGTTCCATAGAGATCTCCTCTCCGTTCTTATTCCGCGTCAAACAGTTCGTCCGACTGCCTGCGAACGAACGCTTCCGCAATGTCCGTTGCACTGTTTACAAACGTCGGCATGGCCAGCGTACCCTCGCCGGGATCATACGGCTTGCCCTCGACGAGAATCTGCACGTCCTTCACGCCGTCAAAGTTTTTGCATGTAAGCACCAGCGCCTTCATCGCCATGCGCCCGCCGTCGCTCTGCTCGGCCACACGAATGAACGATTCGGTGAAATTGATTTTCGCCACGCCGTTTTTCATCTCCACGCCGATCAGCCCGCAGCCGGATGGCAGCACGCCTTCCAGCGGCGACGCGCCGCCCGGGCCCTTCACCAGCTCCAGCACCGCGGTCTGAAGGTCGGCGTTGCCGTACACCGCGCGCGTTACCGGCACGATGACGCTGGGCGTGTCGTTCAGGAAATACAGCGTCACGGCGTTTTGGCTGTCCTCCGGCGCGCCGCCTTCCGGGTTGATCACGCCGCGCGTGAACTCGTTTTTCAGGTTCGTGCCGTGCGGCAGCTCCTTCACTTCCTTGCCGCCGATCAGGAATTTCACGCGGTCGACCGTCGGGAAATCCGTGAGCGTCTGCACGATCGCGGAAACCATGTTGCTTTCCGCCGCCGCGTCGGCGCACAGAAGCGCTTCCTCGCTCAGGTCAATGCGCGCCAGTCCGCCGGAAATATCCAGATCAACCTTCGTCCCCTCCGGAATCACCGTGCGAAGCCCCATGCGCGCGGCCTCCATGTCGTTAAACACGCTCTTGACCATCAGGTTGACCGTCGCCTTCGCGACGCCCTCCTCGGCCTTGATCGTGCGCGTCACCGGCACCAGATAGCCGTAATCGTCCTGATAGTATACCACCGTGCTCATCGTCGCTTCCACCGCTTCCGTGGGATCCGCGCCCGCCTGTCCGCCCTCCGCCTGCGGCGTGGGTTCCGCACTCTGGGAGCCGCCGCCGCGTATGCGGGACGGGCCAAACGCCGCCAGCAGCATCATGGAGACCAGCATCAGAACGACAGCCAGCAGATAGGTCTGTTTCCGGTTCCAGCCGTGAATCATCCCGTTCCCTCCTCTTCCAGCATGGATCGTTTTCCATGCTATTCAGAAACGGAACAGGCTATGCGTCCGCCATACGCGGAAATTGCGCATGGCGGACGCTGAAAGACGTTTTCGATTTTGAGGAATTACACCTTGAAGTTGACCGAGGTGTCGCCCTGCTCGCTCTTGCCAAACTGGTAGTCGTTGCCGGGCAGCACGGCGTTCAGAACGATGCCAACCAGCGCGCCCACAGCCAGACCGGTCAGGGAGATCGAGCCAAGCACCAGCTTGCCGGTGCCGGAGAAGGTAATGCCCAGCGACAGGGACATGATCAGCGCAGCGATGATGATGTTGCGGTTCCTGGTGAAGTCCACCTGATTTTCAACCACGTTGCGCACGCCGACGGCGGAGATCATGCCGTACAGAATCATGGACACGCCGCCGATGGTCGCGGTGGGCATGGCGGACACGATGGCCGCGAATTTCGGGCAGAAGGAGAACAGGATGGCCAGCACGGCGGCGATGCGGATGACGCGCGGGTCGTAAACCTTCGTCATGGCGAGCACGCCGGTGTTTTCGCCGTAGGTGGTGTTCGCGGGGGCGCCGAACAGAGCCGCCATGGCGGTGGCAAGACCGTCGCCCATCAGCGTGCGATGCAGGCCGGGCTTCTCGACGTAGTATTCACCGACGGTGGAGGAGATGGCGCAGATGTCGCCGATGTGCTCGACCATCGTGGCCAGCGCGATGGGCATCATGATCAGGATCGCGCTTCCGAGCGTACCCAGATCGCAGTTGCCAAAGAGCGAGAACACGGTGTCCTTCATCGCGAAGGGCAGGCCAATCCACGCGGCGTCCTTGATCTTCTGAATCGCTTCTTCCGTAAAGAGTTTCATGGAGGGATTTCCGAAGGCGCAGATGACCTTGGAGGTTACGGTTTCGGTCATCGAAATGTTCGTTACATATTCTCCGTTCTGCGCGGCAAACGCCTTGAGCGCTTCGGCAGCGGGTTCAATCGCGTCGTTGATCATGCTGCCGAGGTTTCCGGACAGGGTCGCCGACTGCACAACGTTTACGCTCGCGAACTCCACGGTCTCGCCGCAGAACGTCGCAAGCAGCACCGCGACCAGATAGGAGCCGACGACGCCCAGCAGAATCGGAACGATCTTGATCATGCCTTTGCCCCAGATGTTGCAGGAGACCACGATCACAATGGCGAGCACGGCGATCCACCAGTTGGCCTCGCAGTTGTTGATGGCGGAGTTCGCCAGCGTGAGGCCGATGCAGATGATGACCGGGCCGGTCACGATGGGCGGGAAGAAGCGCATGACCTTGCGCGCGCCGAAGGCCTTGACCAGCGCGGCAAGCACCACGTACATGAGACCGGCGCAGACGACGCCCACGCCCGCGTAGGGAATCCAGTTCATCTCAGGATTGTCCACAAACAGCTTCTGCACCGCGGCATAGCCGCCGATGAACGCGAAGGACGAGCCGAGAAACGCGGGAACCTTGCCCTTGGTAAGGAAGTGGAAAAGGAGCGTTCCGAGTCCGGCGAAGAGCAGCGTCGCGGAAACGGAAAGACCGGTCAGCGCGGGCACGAGCACCGTCGCGCCGAACATGGCGAACATGTGCTGGAAGCCCAGCAGCAGCATTTTGGGTTTTCCAAGCGTGCGCGCATCTCTGATTCCATCCTGAGACATACGTGTTACCCCCTCAAATGTAATCAACCTTTATGCTTCAAACAGCCGAACGCTGTTTTCGCCATCGTACTCCGTCACATTCACGCCGATGCGCTCCGAGAGCGACGTGGGCACGTTCTTGCCTACGAAATCGGCGCGGATGGGAAGCTCCCTGTGTCCCCTGTCCACCAGCACCGCCAGCTGTACCTTGCCGGGACGGCCCGCGTCCATCAGCGCGTCCATCGCGGCGCGCGCCGTGCGGCCGGTGAACAGCACGTCGTCCACGATCACAACCGTCCTGCCCACGATGGAGAACGGCAGCTTCGTGCCGTTGACCTCCGGCTGCTCGGTGCGGTGCGTCAGGTCGTCGCGGTAAAAAGTGATGTCCAGCTCACCAACCGAAACCTCCGTCCCCTCCACCCGGCAGATCACGTCGCGAAGCTGCGCGGCCAGCGGCACGCCGCGGCGGCGAACGCCGACCAGAACCACGTTTTCAACGCCGTTGTTGCGCTCGATGATCTCGTGCGCGATTCGCGTGAGCGCGCGCTGAATGGCGCGTTCATCCATAAGCAGAGCTTTTTCCTTCATTCTGACTCCTCCACGACAAGAAAAAACGCCTTCACCGGCATGGTGAAGACGTATACATGCATACGGAGATGATGCTTGCCCGCCGCCTTGCCGATCTCACAGGATCCGCTTAAAGGAATCGGATTCAACGATCAAAATGATACCATAATCCGGGCGGGCGGTAAACGCTCAAACGGTAAACTTCTTTCTGCACTTTCTGTTAACCGTCCGAATCAGGCGTACACCCGGCACGTCGACCCGGCGGACACGTTGTTGTAAATCCACTTCGCGTCCTCCACGGCAAGCCGCACGCAGCCGTGCGAGCCGCGCGTGCCCAGCGCGTAGACCGAGCCCCTGCGAAGCGTGCTTTCGTCCTTCTCCGAATACAGCACCGAGTGGAACAGGATGCCGCCGACGATGCGCGAGGCGTACTGCGCCCAGCAGTCGAACTTCTTGAAGTAGTACCAGCGTCCGCACGGCCCGCCCATCCTGTAGCTGCCCAGCGGGGTTGGCGTATCGACCGCACCGGTGGTGCACGTCATGGTCTTTACCAGCTTCGAATACGCGCCGTAGTACCACTCGTACACATACACCTTCTGGCGGCTCACGTTGATCTCCACGCGGTACTTATGCGACGGGCGCTGCGCGGCCCTGCAATCCTCGGAGAACAGCAGAAGCTGCGTTTCCTCGTCGGCGACGCCTGTTTCCTTCAGCTTGTTTTCCCGCTGGAAATAGCGAATCGCCGCCTTCGTGTTCGCGCCGTACTGACCGTCAATGCCGCCCGGCAGGTAGTTTTTGCCCACCAGCCGCGTCTGAAGCCTGCGAATGTCGCCGCGCTCCGCGCCATACTTCAGGTCGCCCACGTAGGCGGGCAGCTCCTCCCGCAGGAAGTTGAGTACGCGCTTCGCCGAAATTTCTTCACTCGTTTCCTCGGTTTCGTCGGTGAGCGTCAGGAACATAAGCCCCGCCTGCTTCGCCGTGATCGGGCTTCCCTCCGCGGGAACCAGCGCGTTCAGCGCCTGAAGCGCCGCCGCTTCCACCGGGGCCAGCGTTTCGCGCAGCGCCGCCTGACGCTCCGCCTTCGCGCGCGCCTCCACCGCCTGAACATACGCCCGCGCGAGCGCCACGCCGCTTTCCGTCTTCGCGCCGTACACGCCGTCCGCGCTGCCGTTCATGAAGCCCAGCCGGATCAGAAGCGCCTGCAGCTCCTTCACCTCGTCGCCCTTCGCGCCGATTTCCAGTTTCTGGGGTTCAGAAAAGGAAGCCTGCGTCTCCGTCCGGCTTCCTTCCTCTTCTGTAGCATTCGCCGTTTCCGTCTCCTCGGCCAACCCTTCCCCCTCGGCGTACGCCGCCGGAAACAGAAGGCTGCCGAGCGTCCGGCGCTGAGTATCCTCAACGGCCACGTATCCGCAGCCGGTCAGAAGCAGCGCCAGAAGCAGGATCAGCGCAATGAGTCTTTTTTTCATATCCGCGTCACTCCTGTCTTTTTGATTCACGCTGTTTAGACCGGCGCGGGACGCGCATGGTTGCAAAAACGCATGCGGTAATTTATGTATGCATCACTGTGCGTAGCCGCCAAGAACGAGCCAGTTCTGAAGCAGCTTCGCCCACTGTCTGACCGACGGATTTCCTTCCGCCAGACCCAGACCGTGCGCGCCCTTCGGGAACACATGCAGCTCGAACGGCACGCGATGGTCGGACAGCGCCTTCGCCAGCGCCAGACTGTTTTCCACCGGAACCGAGCCGTCCGCGGCCGTGTGCCAGATGAACGCCGTGGGCGTATCGTCCGTCACGTTCAGCTCGCCGGAGAAATAGCGCAGCTCGCTGTCCTTGTTCTGCTCGTCGCCCAGCAGATTCTGAACGGAGCCCTTGTGCGTGTAGGAAATCATGCTGACCACGGCATAGCAGGGAATAAACCCGTCCGGACGCGAGGAACAGCGCTCGATGGGATCGTCGCTGTCCGGATTTCCCAGGTCGTAATGCGTCGCGGCGTTGCAGCACAGGTTTCCGCCCGCGGAGAAACCCAGAATGGCCACCTTCTCATAGCCCAGCGAACGAACCAGACGAATCGCGCGGTTCGCGTCCGCCAGCGGCGCCAGCTTGTGGCACGGACGCACGCGATAGTCCAGCACATAAGCGCTGATGCCCGCGTCATTGAGCATGCGCGCAATCGGCGCACCCTCATGATCCGCCTTCATGCAATACGCGCCGCCCGGAATCACGACCACCGCGCCCTTCGAACCGGAGACGGGAAAGGGTGTCAGGCTCGGCTGCGCCTGCTCGGGCGAAAATTCGCTGTACGGCGCGGTTTCCTTCCACAGATACATCACATCGGACATAAATACACCTTCCTACGCAATTATAAATAGCGATTCATATCGCACAGCCGGTCAAACACCAGATCGGGCTTCGTTTCGCTCGCCCTGCGCATCGCCTCGGTCGTCTCGCCGCTCATCACCAGAATGGACAGCATGCCATTGCGAATGCCCGTTTCAATGTCGGTATACAGCCGGTCGCCCACCATGGCCATTTCGCCCGCCTTGCGGCCGGTGCGCGCCAGCGCTGCGCGGACGATGCCCTCGTGCGGCTTTCCGACGATCAGCTCCGGACGGCGGAACGCAGATGCCTCGATAAACGCCATAATCGCGCCGATGTCCGGCGCGAAACCGGTCTCGGTCGGGCAGTTGAAGTCAGGATGCGTCGCGATGTACGGGAGCCCCGCGCGCACGAAATCGCACACGGCGGTCATCTTGCGGTAATCCAGCGTGGTATCATAGCCAATGACCACGATTTCGGGATTCTCGTTGTCGACGGCGACGCCCGCCTCCTGCATTTCCTCCACAAGAAACTCATTGCCCAGCACGAACGCGCGCTTGCCGGGATACTTTTCCCGCACGATCGCCGCGGTCGCTTCGCCGGAGGTGAGAATCTTGTTTCGATCGACCTCCAGCCCCATTTTCTTGAGTTTTTCCACGTAGAACCGCGCGTTATGGCTGGAATTGTTGGTCAGAAACAGGAAATCACGGCCGGTTTCCAGCACGCGTTCGATGAACGAAAGCGAGCCGTCGATCAGCTTGCCGCCCAGATAGAACGTGCCGTCCATGTCCAGCAGAAAGCACTTTACATTGCTCAGTCGTTCCATCAGGCCTTCTCCCCTTCATTGTCTGCGAATTCCACAAAGCCCTCGCCCATGTTCACGATCTCCGCCAGACTCTTCACGTTGTAGCCCGCTTCCTTCAGGCGCTGCATGCCGGGCTGGAAGTTCTTGGAAATCACCGCGCCGATGCCCACGACCTTGCCGCCCGCGCGCTCGATCAGCTTGGACGCGCCCATGGCCGCCTCGCCGTTGGCCAGAAAATCGTCGATCAGCAGCACGCGCTCGCCGGGCTGAATGAACTCCGTTTTCAGCGTCAGCTGATAGGACGTGCGCTTCGTGAATGAGAAAACCTCCGTCTGCAGAATGCCGTCCGACAGGATGACCGACGTCGCCTTTTTGAGAATGATCATCGGAACGCCCATGCGAAGCGACGTCATGGCCGCCGGAGCGATGCCGCTGGACTCGATGGTAACGACCTTCGTCACGCCCTCCGCTTCAAACAGGCGCTTGAATTCCTCGCCGATTTCGTCCATCAGAGCGCAGTCCACCTGATTGTTCAGAAACATGTCCACCAGCAGCACCTGGCTATTGAGCGCGCGCCCACTCGTGCGAATCCTTTGCTTCAGTGCTTCCATGTCCGTTTTCTCCTTCTCTGTCAAGTATTGCTTCGCAGGTTTATTCCGCCTGCGGCATGGCCTTGAGCGCCTTCACAAACTCGGCGGGATCCTGCGCCTTGAAAAACGCCGAACCGGCCACCAGCATCTGCGCGCCCGCTTCCGTCACGAGATGCGCGGTCTCCAGATTCACGCCGCCATCCACCTCGATCACCGGGTTCACGCCCGCTTTTTTGCACATTTCACGCACCTGACGCACCTTGTCCACGGTGAACGGAATCAGCTTCTGGCCGCCCTTGCCGGGCTCGACCGTCATAATCAGAATCAGATCGACTTCATTCAGCACATCCGCAATCGCGTCCACCGACGTAAACGGCTTCACCGATACGCCTGCCAGACAGCCCGCCTCGCGAATCGCGCGCAGCGTGTCCCTGAGTTCAAAATTCGCCGCTTCCTGATGCACGGTGATATACTTCGCGCCCGCCTCGGCAAACTCGCGCACATGCTTGATCGGGTTTGCGATCATCAGATGCACGTCCATGGGAATGGGCTTTTTCGCGACCATCTTCAGAATGCCCTGACCGAAGGTGATGCCCGGCACAAACGTTCCGTCCATCACATCGTAGTGCAGCACGTCCGCGCCGGACGCGACGACCTTGTCGATTTCCGAATCCAGATGCATGTAATCGGCCGCGAGCATCGAAGGAGCCACCTTAATCATATCGGTTTTTCCACCTTTCCTTCATTTCGTTCAGCAGTTCCCGGTATCGTTCGTAGCGTTCGGGCGCAATTTTCCCGTCACGGAGCGCGCGCAGCACGGCGCAGTCCGGCTCGGTTATATGATAGCACGGCACAAAGCGGCACTGCCCCGCGTAGGGTCGGAACTCGGCGTACTGCTCTTCCAGCAGGCGCGGCTCGATCAGCTCCGTTTCCAGAAGACTGAAGCCCGGCGTGTCCAGCACCCGGCCGCCGCCCTCCACCGGAATCAGCTCGCAGCGGCGGGTCGTGTGCTTTCCGCGCTCAATCTTGCGCGAAACGCCGCCCGTTTCCAGCTCAAAGCCGTACAGCGCGTTGATCAGGCTGGACTTGCCCGCGCCGGACTGCCCGGTGAACGCGTGCGTCTTTCCACAAAGATGGTCTTTCAGCGTCTCAACGCCCTCGCCCGTCCGCACGCACGTGCGCGCCTCAAATACGCCCGCGCCGGCGTACTGCCGCAGAAGCGACTCGGCGGCCTCGCCGTCCAGATCGGTTTTCGTCACGCATACGCACGCGGCTACCCCGGCTTTCTGCGCAGCGATCAGCATGCGGTCGATCAGAAGCGGATCCGCCTTGGGCGACGCGGCGGCCGCCACAATCACGATTTCATCGATGTTCGCCACCGCCGGGCGCACAAAGGCGTTTCTTCTCGGACGGATGGCCGTCAGCCAGCCGTCCTCCCCGTCCTCGCCGGGCGCGAACTCCACCTCGTCGCCCACCAGCGGCGTCAGCCGCTCCTTGCGGATTTTCCCCTGCGCGCGCAGCGTATACGACCGTCCCTCATCGTCCAGCACCGTATAGAACCCGCCGATTCCGCGCAGTATCGTTCCCCTGTTCATCATTTGAACTCCACGTTTTCGCTCTCATGCAGCTCCCCGTCAAAATAGACGGAAACGACATGTACGCCCTCTTCCTCGCTCTTCATTTCAAGATCCATGTGCTCGTCGGCGTTCACCGTGTCGTTAAAGATTTCCTCAGTCTTGCCCGACGGCGTCGTCATTTCCACGCGCACGTTCATCTTCAGCGGCACAAACACCGTGTACTTCGCGTAATACACCGTGGGATTGGGCAGCGAAACGGTGATGTTCACCTTGCTTCCGCGCACCAGCGGCGTGCCCACCAGCGGATATTGCGCAATGACGGTGTCCGACGGGTCGTCCAGCGAATAGCCGGTCGATACGTCGCCCAGCTTCAGTCCCACGCTGCTCAGCTGCATTTCCGCGTCGCCGCTGAGCTTGCCGATGAGCTGCGGCGTGGGAATCTCCACGCTGTTGATCTTCAGCGTGATGATCTGCCCCAGCTGCGCCGTGCCGTCGTTCGGCTCCTGCGAAATGATCGTGTCCACCGGCTTGTCGGAAACGACGACGTATTCCTCGTTCAGCCGGTCGAAGCCGCTCAGAGACAGCGTGCTGCGCGCGTCGGCCAGCGTCATGCCCTCGGTGTTCGGCAGCGCGACCGGCACGGAGCCCAGACTTACGTACATATCCACTTTGTCGTTTCGCCGTCCGCGCGCGCCTTTCTCCGGCACCTGCATCACGACGTCGCCCGCCGCCACATTATCGTCGTAAATCTCGATCACGTTGGGTTCCAGTTCGTAGTTATACAGAATCTGCTCCGCCATTTCCTGCGTGTATCCGGTCACGTTCGGAATGTCCACGCCGTACAGGATGTCGGAAATCTTCACCACGCCGATGGACACAATCGCCAGCACCGTCACACAGGCGAGCAGCGCCAGCAGAAGGTTCAATCCCTTCGTCTGCATATACTGCCGAATCGCGCCCTGCGTGGAATCGCCGTTGTAGCCCTCGTCCAGCCCGGCAATGAAGCCGCCGCCCGGCATGCGCAGCGCGCGCTTCAGGTCGTGCGCCATCTCCGCCGCCGTCTGATAGCGATCCTCCGGTTTCTTTTCCAGCGCCTTCTGAACCACCTCGTCCAGACCGCGGGAAATATCCCTGTGATATGAGCGCATGCTGCGCGGCTTTTCCTTCACCTGCTTGAGCGCCACGGCAACCGCCGTTTCGCCGTCGAAGGGCACGGTGCCGGTCAGCATTTCATACAGCACCACGCCCAGCGAATACAAATCGCTCTTCGCGTCCGCGTGCTCGCCGCTGGCCTGCTCGGGCGACACATAGTGCACGGAGCCAAGCGCGGTTTTCGTGTCCGAAATCGTGCCCGTCGCCGCGTTGACCAGCCGCGCGATGCCGAAATCCGCCACCTTCACGGTTCCGTTTCGGTCGACAAGGATGTTCTGCGGCTTGATGTCGCGGTGAATGATGTTGTTTTTGTGGGCATGGTCGAGCGCCGCCAGAATCTTCAGCGCGTAGCGCACCGCCTTCGCCGGCGTGATGCGCCCTTCCCTGCGGATGATGTCCTTGAGCGTAGAGCCGTCGACGTACTCCATGACGATATAGCGCATGTCGCCGTCGATGCCCACGCCGTACATCTTCACGATGTTCTCATGCGACATTTTCGAGGCGGCAATCGCCTCGTGATCGAACCGGCGCACAAATTCCCGGTCCGCCTCAAATTCGGGGCGCAGAACCTTCAGCGCCACCTCGCATTTTTTGATTTCATCCCACGCGCGGTATACCACCGCCATGCCGCCGGTTCCAATGATGCCCAGAATGCGATACCGGCCGGAGACGACCTTATTCATGGGCGTCCCCCTCTCCGGTCACCAGCATCACGGTAATGTTGTCCGCGCCGCCGCGCTGAAGCGCCGCGTTGATCAGCGCGCCCACCTGCTCGTTGCGCGGGTTGGGCGAATTCAGCGCCAGCTCCAGATCGCTGTCCGGCACGTAGCGCGTCAGCCCGTCCGTGCACAGAAGCCACACGTCGCCCTTCTGTACGTCAAAGCGCGCAATGTCCGCCTCCACGCGCGGCCACGGGCCGATGGAGCGCGTAATCACATTGCGCTGCGGATGGTTGAGCGCCATCTCCGGCGTGATCACGCCGCTTCGAACCAGCTCCTCCACATAGGAATGGTCGTTGGACAGCCGCTCGATTTTTCCGTTTCGCAGCCGATAGGCGCGGCTGTCGCCCACGTGACCCAGCAGCACGTCGCTCTCGCCGAACCACAATCCGGTCATCGTCGTGCCCATGCCGCGCTTGGCGCTGTCGCGCTCGGATTCCAGATATACGTCCCGGTTGGCCTTGTTGAACGCGTAGCGCAGTCTTTCGGGCGACGGAGCCTTTTCCTGCTGAAGAATCTCGGAAAAAATGCGCACCGCCATGCGGCTGGCGATTTCCCCGGCGCGGTGCCCGCCCATGCCGTCGGCGACGGCCATGAATTTCTGACCGTCCACGGGCATGTAGTAGGAATCCTCGTTCAGAGTTCGCACACATCCGATGTTGGTCGCGCAGTATACCTTCATAGTCACCCTCCGTATGATTCCTGTGAAAGACGGGAACGGCGCAGCTGCCCGCACGCTCCCTGAATATCGTCGCCCATCTCGCGGCGGCGCGTGACCGAAATATGCCGGTCTTCCAGCCGCTTCTGGAACGCCGAAATCATTTCCTCCGTCGGCCCCAGCAGGTTCCGCTCCTTCACATCGTTAAGCGGAATCAGATTCACGTGGCATTGCATGCCGCGCAGTCTTGCCGCCAGCTCGTCCGCGCAGGCAAGGTCGGCGTTCACGCCGCGCACCAGCGCGTATTCGAAGATCACGCGCCGCCCGGTCTTTTGAATATACAGCCGGCAGGCGGTCAGAAGCTCGTCCATCGAATAGGCGTTGGCCACCGGCATCAGCTTTTTGCGCACCTCGTCGTTGGGCGCGTGCAGCGAAACCGACAGCGTGACCGGCAGTCCCTCGTCCGCGAAGCGCTTCATGTTCGGCACCAGCCCGCAGGTGGACAGGGATACGTTCCGGAGCGAAAGCCCCAGCCCGCGCGGGTCGTTCAGCAGCCGCAGGAACTTGACCACGTTGTCGTAGTTGTCCATCGGTTCGCCGCTGCCCATCAGAACGATGTTATGTACGCGCGCGCCCTCCGGCTCGATGCGCCGATTCACGGCGATCACCTGCCCGAGCATTTCGCCCGGCGTAAGCGAACGCACGCAGCCTTCCAGCGTGGACGCGCAGAACGCGCAGCCCATCCGGCAGCCCACCTGCGTGGACAGGCAGAGCGTGTCGCCGTAATGATAGCGCATGCGCACGCCCTCAATCAGGTTGCCGTCCGGCAGCTCGTACAGATACTTCTCGGTGCCGTCCAGCTTGGAGGTGATGCTTTCGTGAATGGTCACGGGATTGGCCAGGCAGGTTTCCCGAAACTTCTCGCGCAGCGCCTTTGAGAGATTCGTCATCTCGTCAAAGTCCGCGCCGCGCTTCAGCCACTCGAAAACCTGCTTCGCCCGAAATTTTCCCTCGCCCATCGCCGTGATCAGGCTTTCCAGCTCCTCATAGCGCAGGCTCAGCAGTTCGTTTTTCTCACTCATCACAGACTCACGCGCCTCATGCGCGCAATGAAAAATCCTTCCACGCCGTCCCGGCAGGGCAGAAGCGCCAGCATGCCGTTCCGGAAGCGCGGCTTCAGCTTCTCCGGAACCCACGCGTCGCCCTCGTCCGGCTTAAACTCCGGATGGTTCAGCAGGAATTCCTCCACCTGCTTCTCGTTCTCCTCCGGCAGGATCGAGCAGGTGGAATACACCAGCAGGCCGCCCACCTTCACATAGGACGAGCAGGCGTCCAGAATCTTCTTCTGCTCCGCCTTCAGCGACTCGATACTTTCATCGGTCACGCGATACTTCAGATCCGGCTTGTCCGTCATCACGCCCAGACCCGAGCAGGGCGCGTCGACGAGCACCGCGTCCATCTGGCATTCCAGATCCTCGCGGCGCACGGATGCGTCGCGCTCGGCGGGGCGCAGATTGTCCAGACGCAGCCGCTTGCCCGCGGCCTTGATCAGCTGCACGCGATGCTCATGCAGATCCCACGCGTGCACGCGGCCGGTGCCGCGCATCATCTCGCACATCAGCGCCGCCTTGCCGCCGGGCGCCGCGCAGGCGTCCAGCACCGTCATGCCCGGGCGCGGCTCCACGGCGCGCGCCGCCAGCATCGAGCTTTCGCCCTGCACGGAGAATTCGCCGGAATAATAATCCGGGTCGTTCGCCAGATTGCCCGCCTGCTCCACCAGATACGCGCCGGGCACGGTGCCCCTGCGCCAGTGCCAGCCGCGGCGGGTCATAAACGCTTCGAACGCCGCGTCGTCCATGCGCATCATGTTCGCGCGCACCGTTTCCAGCCGCTCGGCGGGACGGAAGGACACGATCTCCGCCGCGGTTTCAAAGCCGTAGGCGTCGATCAGCCGCTGAACGATCTTCTCCGGCACCGAATATTTGACGGACAGATACGCGATCGGTTCCGTCTCGGTATCCGGATAATGGATTTCGTCGGCCTCAATGGCGCGCAGAAGCGAACGGAGCACGCCGTTCACAAAGCCCGCCGCCTCCTCGCGGCCAAACGCGCGCGTCTGCTTCACGGCCTCGTCCACGGCGGCATGCGCCGGGATGCGATCCATAAACAGAATCTGCGCGCAGGCGATGTGCAGAATGTCCTCCACCACCGGCTCGGGCTTCGTTTTCATGAAGTCCTTCAGCACATACTGAATGTTCAGCCGGTTTTCAACCGCCGCGTAGAAGATGGAGGTAGCCAGTCTTCTGTCCTCGCCGGACAGCTTCGCCTCGCGCAGACGCTTGTCCAGCGCCAGCGCGGCATACGCGTCCACGCGGTTCACGTCGGCCAGCGCGTTCAGCGCCACGCGGCGCGCATCCAGCACGGACACGGGACGCTTTTGGGTTTCCTGGTCGACCGGGCGTTCAGAAGCCGCGTCGTTTGCTTCCGCCGGTCTTTCCACGAAAGGGCGCTTCACGTCGCTCTGCGGACGGAAGGGCTTGTCGCCGTTGATGCGCTCGCCATACGGACGGAGCTCGCCAAAGGATTTCTTCTCGCCGTAAGGCTTGCGGTCGCCGAACGATTTCTTCTCACCGTAAGGCTTATCACCGAACGACTTCTTTTCGCCGTAGGGCTTCCGGTCGCCGAACGACTTCTTCTCACCGTAGGGCTTATCGCCAAAGGACTTCTTCTCGCCGTAGGGCTTATCGCCAAAGGACTTCTTCTCGCCGTAAGGCTTGCGGTCGCCGAACGACTTCTTCTCGCCGTAAGGCTTATCGCCAAAGGACTTCTTCTCGCCGTAAGGCTTCCGGTCGCCGAACGACTTCTTCTCGCCGTAGGGCTTGTGGTCGCCGAAGGACTTCTTCTCGCCATAAGGCTTGCGGTCGCCGAACGACTTCTTCTCGCCGTAGGGCTTATCGCCAAAGGACTTCTTCTCGCCGTAGGGCTTGTCGCCGAACGATTTCTTCTCACCGTAAGGCTTGCGGTCGCCGAACGACTTCTTCTCGCCGTAAGGCTTGCGGTCGCCGAAGCTCTTCTTCTCGCCATAGGGCTTCCGGTCGCCGCGTTTCTTTTCGTCAAAGCGCTTTCCGCTGTTCTTCTTATCCATTATTCCTCACCAAACCTCGTTCCAATTTCGATTTTCCTGCCGGAGAGATAGGTTTTTGCGTTCATTCGCTTCGCGTTGGGCGCCTGCATCTCGACGATTTCCAGCACCGTGCCGTTTCCGCAGGCCACAAACAGGCCTTCCTTCGCACTCGCGCGGAACACCGTGCCGGGCTTCTGGTCGGTCTCCACGCCGGCCGGCTTCGCCAGCCAGATTTTGAGCACGCCGCCGTCCACGGCCGTATACGCGCCGGGCCACGGATTCACGCCGCGCACAAGATTCGCGATCGTCCGCGCGTCCTGCATCCAGTCGATCCTGCCAAGCTCCTTCGTCAGAAGCGGCTCATAGGTCATTTCGGCCTCGTTCTGCTTCACGGGCGCGATTTCACCCGCGGCGTACCGGCGAATGGTCTCCGCCAGCAGCTCCGCGCCAACCTGCGCCAGCCGCTCGGTCAGCTCGCCCGCCGTTTCGTTCTCGCCGATTTCGACTTCCTTTTTTAAAAGCATATCGCCCGTGTCGAGCCCCGCGTCGGTCAGCATCGTGGTAACACCGGTCACCTTTTCGCCCTGAATCAGGCACCAGTTGATCGGCGCCGCGCCGCGATGGCGGGGAAGCAGTGACGCGTGCACGTTGACCGTGCCCATGCGCGGCACTTCCAGCAGCTTTTTGCTGAGAATCTGTCCAAACGCCGCCGTGACCACGAGGTCAGGCTTCAACGCGCGCATCGCGTCCAGACCCTCCTGCTTACGCACGCGCTCGAACTGGAATACGTTCAGACCGTTTTCCAGCGCCTCGCGCTTGACCGGCGGCATTTCCAGCTTGTGACCGCGCCCGACGGGGCGATCCGGCTGCGTGAACACGCCGACGATTTCCACTTCATCCATGCCCTCAAGCGCCCGCAGAGACGGCACGGCGAAGTCGGGCGTGCCCATAAATACCACGCGCATGCTTACACGTCCTCCCTGTCGGTCACGTCCTCGATCATCTTGTCGGTATACAGGATGCCGTCCAGATGGTCGATCTCGTGGCACAGCGCCATCGCCAGAAAGCCGGTGCCCACGACCTCAATCATCTGCCCCTTTCTGTTCAGCGCGTGCACGACCACGCGCTCCGGGCGCTCCACTGTGCCGCGGCGGCCGGGGATGCTCAGACAGCCCTCGGCGTTGACCATGCTGCCCTCGGTCTCGACGATCTCCGGGTTGATCAGCTGCAGAAGCTCGCGCCCGCGCTTTTCACCCACGTCGATCACGACCATCCGGCGCAGAACGCCCACCTGCGGCGCGGCCAGACCCGCGCCGTCGTTGGCGTACATGGTCTCGGCCATGTCGTCCAGCAGCTGCTTGGTACGTTTGTCGATTTCCTGCACCGGGCGGCTGATCTTGCGGAGCGTTTCGTCGCCCTCTTTCAGAATCCTGCGAATCGCCATATTCTCTCCTCCAAAGGTGGTTATATCATATTTGCCGGATTGACTTCCATTTCAATCCGCGCGCCCGGCGCGCCGGTCTCCGCCAGCTTCTCCATCTCGGCGGTGATGCGCTCTACCTCGCCGCGCGCGTACATCTTTACGTATACCTGCCAGCGCGTTTCCCCGCGCAGCTTTTTAATCGGCGCTTCGGCGGCATGAATCAGAAGCACGCCGTCCATAAGCCCCTCGTTCGTGAGCGCTTCCGTCAGCTTCTGCTCCAGCGCCATCGCCGTGAGCGCCGGAATGCGCTCATCCTTCGACAGCACCAGCAGCCGCGCCAGCACCGTGTACGGCGGATACAGCGCGCGCTTGCGATAGCCCGCCTCGGTGTGATAAAACGTGCGATAGTCCTGCTTCACCGCGCAGCGGATGGCGTAATGATCCGGCGTGTAGGTCTGAATGACCACCCGCCCCGGACTGTCCGCGCGCCCGGCGCGCCCCGCCACCTGCGTGATCAGCTGAAACGTCCGCTCGGCGCTTCGATAATCCGGCAGGTTCAGCGTCGTATCCGCCGCGACCACGCCCACCAGCGTCACGTTCGGGAAATCCAGCCCCTTGGCGATCATCTGCGTGCCCACCATTACGCGGGTTTCGCCCTTGCGGAAGGCCTCGAGAAGCTTCAGATGCCCGTCCTTCCCCTGCGTGGTGTCCACGTCCATCCGCGCCACGGGAACGCCGGGGAGCAGCTTGCGAACCTCTTCCTCCACCCGCTGCGTGCCCGCGCCGAAATACTTGATGAACGAGCTGCCGCATTCCGGGCAGGTTGTGGGCGGCTCCTTGCTCTGCCCGCAATAGTGGCAGTGCATGCGCCCGTCGGACTGATGATACGTCATCGCCACGTCGCAGAACGCGCATTTCTCCACGTGTCCGCATGCCCGGCAGGATACAAAGGTGGAATGGCCGCGCCGGTTGATGAACAGCATCGTCTGCTTGCCGCTCTCCGTGCAGGCGCGAAGCTCCTTTACCAGCTCCGCCGAGAAAATGCCATGGTTGCCCATTTCCAGCTCGCGCCGCATGTCCACCACGTGGCATTCGGGCATTTTCCGGCCGAGCACGCGCTCCGTCAGCTCCAGAAGCGTCAGCCGGTTCTGCGGCTTCACGCCCGGCATCACGCGCATATAGCTCGCAATGGACGGCGTGGCGCTGCCCAGAACGAGCACGCCTCCGTTCGTTTCGCACCGGCGCCACGCGATTTCGCGCGCGTCGTAGCGCGGGCGCTTCTCGCTCTGATACGCGCCCTCATGCTCCTCGTCCACGATCACCGCGCCCAGCTTCTCCACCGGCGCGAACACCGCCGAGCGCGCGCCGATTACCACGCGCGCCTCGCCGCGACGGATGCGCTCCCACTCGTCAAAGCGCTCCCCGGCCGACAGGCGGGAATGAATCACCGCCGCGTCCGCGCCGAAGCGGGCATGGAACCAGCCGACCATCTGCGGCGTGAGCGCGATTTCAGGAACCAGCACAATCGCGCCCTTCCCGTCCGCCAGCACCGCGCGAATCAGACGGATATACACCTCCGTCTTCCCGCTGCCGGTCACGCCGTGCAGCAGAAAGCGCCCGCCGCCGGAGCGCAGCGCCGAAATCATCTCGTCCGCCGCGCGCTGCTGACCCGGCATCAGCGCCGGATCCTCGCGGGAGCGCCCGCCGTCGTCCATGCGCGGCGCACGGCGCTCGCGCGTTTCGCTCAGCGCAAGCACGCCCTTTTTCGCCATTGCCTGAATGGCCGCCGCCGCGCCGGGCACCATCTGCGCAAGATACGCCGTGGGCTTCGCCCCGTCCGCCAGATGCGACAGAAGCTCCAGCTGCTTCGGCGCGCGGGCGCACGCCTTCGCCGCCTCGTCCACCGGCATCGAAAGCGCCGCCACGCGCACGCTTTTCTCCTTCACGCGCGCGCCGCGCATTTCCGAGGGAATCAGCAGCCGCAGCGCGTCAACGAACAGGCAGTTGTAGCGCTTCTTCATCCATTCGGCCAGCTCGATCAGCTCGGGCAGAATCACGCCCGCGGCCGCCACGCCCTTCAGCGGGCGAACGCGGCTTTCGTCCATGCCCGGCTCGTCCTTCACAGAAACGACGAAGCCTTCCAGCGTCCTTGGGCCGAACGGCGCGGACACCATGTCGCCGACGGAAACCGGCAGATCATCCGGAATGCGATAGGTAAACCGCCTGTCCACCGCGTCGGCGGCCAGATCGACTACGACCTCCGCGAACGGCATACGAGCACCCTTTGCACGTTGTCAAGGATTACCCCGGCCACGGCGCGCTTGGACATGACGGGGTATTCCGTCTCCTCGTTCTCGGAAAGAATGCTGACGATATTGGTATCGCCCGCGAAGCCCGCGCCGGGACGCGTCACGTCGTTCACCACGATCAGGTCGGCGTTCTTGCGCGTCCGCTTGCCGCGCGCGTTTTCCAGCGCGTTTTCGGTCTCAGCGGCGAACGCCACCAGAATCTGCCCCGGCCGCTTGTTTTCGCCCAGCGTCTTCGCGATGTCCGGCGTAGGCACAAGGCGCACGGCCATGTCCGCGCCGGTCTTTTTGATCTTCTGCGAAGAAACGCTCTCCGGCGTGAAGTCGGCGGGCGCGGCGGCCTGAATCACGACGTCGGCCGTCTTTGCGTTCTCCGTCACCGCCTTGAACATATCCTGCGTGGACACGACGGGCACAAGCTGCACGCCAGCGGGCACGGGAAGCGCCACGGGACCGGAGACCAGCACGACCTTCGCCCCGCGCCGCTCGGCCGCCTCGGCGATGGCATAGCCCATCCGGCCGGTCGAACGGTTCGAAAGGAATCGAACGGGATCGATCATCTCGCGCGTTGGCCCGGCGGTGACCAGCACCGTCAGCCCCTCGAAATCACGCTTCGGATTCAGCACGTCCTCGGCGCACGCGGCGATTTCAGCAGGCTCAGCCATCCGCCCCACGTCCGCGTCTCCGCAGGCAAGGCTGCCGGTTTCAGGCCCTGAAAAGAAGAAGCCGCGCCGTCTCAGCGTTTCCACATTTGCCTGATTTGCGGCGCTGCGCCACATCACGCAGTTCATCGCCGGAGCGATCAGCACCGGGCACGGCATGGCCATGACGGTGGTCGTCAGAAGGTCGTCGCAGACGCCCGCGGAAATCTTCGCCATCACGTTCGCCGTCGCGGGCGCGATTACCATCAGCTCCGCCCACTTCGCCAGCGCGATATGCCCGATTTCCCACGCGCGTTCAAAGGAATCGGTGTTCACCTGATTCCCGGAAAGCGTTTCAAACGTAAGGGGCGCCACGAATTTGGCGGCGTTTTCCGTCATCACCACGCGCACCTCCGCGCCGGCCTTTTTGAAAAGCCGCGTCAGCTCGCACGCCTTATAGGCGGCGATGCCGCCGGTCACGCCCAGCACGATGCGTTTTCCTTCCAGCATTCCCGTATTCCTCCATGCGACCATTTAAACCGTAAAAGCCGAAGCGAACCCGCGGACAAACGTGGATCGCTCCGGCGCCCGAACCCGCAGGTTCGTGTGAGCCCATCCCCCTTCAGGGGACGTTCGCGCCTTATTCCTCCTCGAGGGATTCGGGGCGCGTGTAGGTGATCAGCCCGCGGTTGATCTCCTCAATGGCAATCGACAGCGGCTTGCTTTCCTTGGTATCGTACAGCGGCTGGTCGCCCTGAATCAGCTGACGGGCGCGCTTGGCGGCCTCGACGGCGAGCGTATAGCGGCAGTCGACATGGGTAAGCAGTTCATTGATGGGCGGTTCGATCATCATAACGGGGTTCCTCCTTTTGGTCACTCGACGTTCTGCAGCTGTTCGCGCAGCTTTTCTATGGCGCTCTTGCAGGCGATAACCGCCTGCGTGATGGGGATGTCCTGCGATTTGGACGAGATGGTGTTCACCTCGCGGTTCATTTCCTGAACGATGAAGTCCAGACTGCGGCCGATCGGCTCCGAAAGCGCGCACTTTTCGCGCGCCTGCCGGATGTGGCTGGAAAGGCGCACCGTTTCCTCCGCGACGGCGGCGCGGTCGGCCATCAGCGCAACCTCCTGCGCCAGTCTCGCCTCGTCAATCGGCGTAGCCAGAAGCTCGTTCACACGCGCGCGGAGCTTTTCGCGATACTCGTCCACCGTTTCCGGATAGCGCTTCTCGATCAGCGCGTTCTTTTCCTCGATCTCTTCCAGCTTTTCGAGCATGTCGCGCTTCATGGCCTCGCCCTCGCGGGCGCGCATGGCGTTCAGGCTGTCGAGCGCCTGCGCCATCGTTTCGTTCAGAAGCGCGCGGAGCGCATCCTCGTCCTCGCCCGCCTCGTCGATCACCAGCGCGTCGGGCAGCTTGGCGAAAAGTGACAGGCTGCGGTCGTCCTTCACGCCCGTGAGCTTCTCCACCTGATTCAGCGCTTCCTCATAGGCCTTCACCAAGCCCTCGTCCACGCGCACCATGCGCGAGTCGTCGCGCCGGTTCACATAGGTCACGAACACGTCCACGTGCCCGCGCGACAGCGACGCGGCAATCTGCTTGCGCGCCGCGTCCTCTAAAAAGAGGAACGACCGCGGCATGCGGAAATTCAGATCCAGAAAGCGATGATTCACGCTTTTCAGCTCGATCGTCAGACTGCGGCCATCCTTCATGCAGGTCGCGCGTCCGTATCCGGTCATGGAATACATGGCGTATGCTCCTTTGCCCCCAGCATTTATCCGAGCAATTATATCACGCTCAAACCGTTCTTGGGTTATCTTTGGATAAATTCTCATGCGCGGTTTGCAAGCATTTGCAGAAATTCCGCTTCATTTATCACGCGAACGCCCAGCTGCTGCGCCTTCGTCAGCTTGCCGCCGGCGTTTTCGCCCGCGACGACAAGGCTCGTCTTGCCGGAAACGGACGAAGCCGCCTTGCCGCCCGCGTCGCGCACGCGCTCCTCGGCCTCCGCGCGCGACAGCGTTTCCAGCGTGCCGGTGATGACGACCGTCATGCCCGTAAACGCGCCGCCCGCCTCGCGCTTCTCCCACACGGGCGAAACGCCCCGCGCGAGCAGCCGCTCGGTTTCCGCGCGCGTGACGGGATCGGCGAAGAAGTCCACAATCGACTGCGCCACGATGTCGCCCACGTCGTCCATCTGCGTGAGCGTCTGCGCGTCCGCTTCCATCAGAGGCTGCATGCCGCCGAAACGCTCCGCCAGATCGCGCGCCGTCTTGCGGCCGACATTCGGAATGCCAAGCGCGAAAATGAACGAATCCAGCTTCACCGACTTGCTCTTTTCGATTTCGTCCAGCAGCTTCTTCGCCTTTTTATCTCCGAAGCGCTCGAGCGCGGTCAGCTGCTCGTGACTCAGTTCGTACAGATCGCTCGGCTCGTGAATGCCCAGCGCCTGACACAGCTGGCGCGCCGTCTTTTCGGAGAACGCGTCGATGTCCATCGCTTCGCGCCCGGCGAAGTGCGCCATGCGCATCACGATCTGCGCGATGCAGCCCTCGCGGTTGGGGCAGTACAGATGCGCGCCCTTTTCCACCAGCGCCGCGCCGCACACCGGGCACACCGTCGGCTTCTCAATGTCGCGCTCGCCCGGCTCGTACTCGTCCACGCGCCCCATGATCTCCGGAATCACCTCGTTCGACCGGCGCAGCCACACCCGCGCGCCGACGCGCACGCGCTTTCTTAAAATGTCTCCATAGTTGTTCAGCGTGGCGCGCTTCACCGTCGCGCCGGCGATTTCCACCGGGCTAACGTGCGCCAGCGGCGTGAGCTTGCCCGTGCGGCCGACCTCCCACGTCACGTCCTCCAAAAGCGACGTGACCTCTTCGGCTTCGAATTTATACGCGATTGCCCAGCGCGGGAACTTCTCCGTAACGCCCAGCGCCTCGCGCGTTGCGAAGTCAACGATCTTCACCACCGCGCCGTCGATCATATAGTCCAGCTCGCCGCGCGTTTTTTCGATCTCGGTAATGGCCGCCAGCACGCCCGCCTCGTCCGAGGCGCGCAGCTCGCAGTCGCTCACCGGGAACTGGTTCTCGCGCAGAAAGTCCATCATTTCGTCCTGCGTGCGGAACGAACGCCCCTCGATATAGTTCACGTCATAGAAATACGCGTCCAGATGCCGCAAACGCGTCACCTCGGGATCAAGCTGGCGCAGCGCGCCCGCCGCGGCGTTGCGCGCGTTCTTGAGCGGCTCGGCGGCGGTGCGGTTGTATTTTTCCAGCGTCGAAAGCTTCATATAGCATTCACCGTGCACCTCCATCAGCCCCTGATAGGGCACGGACAGCGGAATGGAGCGAATCGTCAGCGCCTGCGGCAGGATGGATTCGCCGGTCACGCCGTTTCCGCGCGTGGCGGCCTCCACCAGCTTTCCTTCCTTATAGGTAAGGCACAGCGTGAGCCCGTCGAACTTGTGCTCCACCACATAGGAAAGCGGCGGCAGGTTCGCGCCGCCCTCATTGGCCTGCGCGCGCAGCTTCTCCGCGCGGTTCACCCAGTCGGAAATCGCGCCGGTCGACTGCGCCTTGTCCATGCTCAGAAGGCGCACGATGTGCGTGTGCGGCGCAAACTCCTTCAGCGTCTCGCCGCCTACGCGCCGCGTGGGCGAATCCGGCAGAACCTCGCCGGTTTCCTTTTCCAGACGAACCAGCTCGTCGTACAGGCGGTCGTACTCCACGTCCGTCACCGTCGGGTTGTCCAGCACGTAGTATTCGTAGCCAAGGCGGTTCAGGACGTCCACCAGTTCACGCATGCGATTCATCGTCGTTCTCCTTACCCGATTTTGATCATGGGCGCGTCGCCCGTGAAGGTCTTCACGCCCTTGCCCTCGCCGAAATCCACCGTCACGCGCGCGCCGCCGGCCGTCTGCGCCACCTGCTTCACCACGCCGTTGCCGAACGCCTTATGGAACACGCGGTCGCCCGCAGCGTAGCGGATTTCCGGACGCTTCGGAAGCTCGCGCGCCGGCTGCGCGCCGAAGCCCTTCTGAACGCCCGGAATGCTGCCGATCGACGGCCGTCCGGCAATGCCCGGGCGCACCTCCGGCCGCGCCGCCTGTCCCCCCGCGTTCGCCCGCTGTCCGAAGGGGCGCGGAAGCACGCGCGTTTCGCTCTTTTGGCGGTTTTCCTCCAGCACGCGCGCCGGAATCTCCGTCACAAAGCGTGAAACCTCGTTGGACTGCCGCGCGTTGTACAGCATGCGGTTGCGCGCGTGGCTCAGGAACAGCTTTTTCTTCGCGCGCGTTACGCCCACGTACATCAGGCGGCGCTCCTCCTCCATCTGCTCCTCGTTGAACATCGCGCGGGAGATGGGAAAGATGCCCTCCTCAAGGCCCGTCAGGAACACCACCGGAAATTCCAGACCCTTGGCAGAGTGCAGCGTCATCAGCGTGACAAGGCTGGCCTTCTCCTCCATGCGGTCGGTATCCGTAACCAGCGCCACGTTTTCGAGGAAGCCCACCATGCCTCCTTCGGGGTTCATGCGGTCGTACTCGATCACGGCGGACACCAGTTCGTGAATGTTTTCGCGCCGGGATTCGTTTTCCGGCTCCTTGTCGTTTTCGTATTGCTTCTCAAGCCCGGTCTGCTCGATCAGACCGGTGATGAACTCGCTGGCGGGCTTGTCCAGCATGTCGCCGGTCAGCGTGATCAACAGCTCCGTAAAGCCGCGCACGGCGGTGAGCGCACGGCTGGAAAGCCCCGCGTTTTCGGCTTCCATCAGCGCGTTCAGAAGCGAAAGCCCGTGCTGCGCCGCGTAGGCGGCAATCGTTTCCACCGTGGAATCGCCGATGCCGCGCCGCGGCTCGTTGATGATGCGCCTGAGCGAAATATCGTCGTCCGGGTTCACCAGCACGCGCAGGTAGGCGATCACGTCCTTGACCTCCTTGCGGTCATAGAACTTCAAGCCGCCGTACACGCCATAGCGGATGCCGCGCCGCACCAGCGCTTCTTCCAGCACGCGGCTCTGCGCGTTCGTGCGGTACAATACTGCCATGTCGCCCAGCTCGTACCCGCCGCGCGTGAGGCTCTGAATGACATCGCACACCCACGCCGCCTCGTCCCGCTCGTCCAGCGCGTGATACAGCTTAATCCTGTCGCCCGCGTCCGCGTCCGTCCACAGCGCCTTCTCCTTGCGGCCGGTGTTGTGCGCGATGACCTGATTGGCAGCGTCCAGAATGTTGCCGGTGGAACGGTAGTTCTGCTCCAGCTTGATCACCGGACAGCCGCCGTAATCCTTTTCGAACTCCAGAATGTTTCGAAGATCCGCGCCGCGCCAGCCGTAAATCGACTGGTCGTCGTCGCCCACGACGCACACGTTCTTTTTGTCGCCCGCCAGCGTGCGGACGAGCATGTACTGCGCCATGTTCGTGTCCTGATACTCGTCCACCATGATATAGGAAAACTTCCGGCGGTACACCTCCAGCACCGGCGGATGCTCGGTCAGAAGCTCCAGCGTCTTCAGAATCAGATCGTCGAAGTCCAGCGCGTTATTTTCCTTCAGCTCCTTTTCATACTCGCAGTACGCGCGGTAATACGGCTTCGAGCGGAAGTCCGGGTTGTCCTTCAGCCATTCCTCCGGCGACAGCATATGGTTCTTCGCATCCGAAATCACGCTCTTCACGGCGCGCGGCGGATAGCTCTTGTCGCTGATGTCCAGCTTTTTCAGAATCCGCTTGATCAGCGTCATCTGGTCGTCGTCGTCGTAGATGGAAAACTCGCGCTTGTAGCCCAGCTTTTCAATATCGCGTCTCAGGATGCGCGCGCTCAGCGCGTGAAACGTCATCACCCACATATCGTCCGCCGCTTCCCCGGCCAGACGGTTGATGCGTTCGCGCATTTCGCGCGCCGCCTTGTTGGTGAACGTGATCGCCAGAATCGCCCACGGCGGCACGCCCTTTTCCAGAAGGTACGCCGCCCGGTAGGTAAGCACGCGGGTCTTGCCGGAGCCGGCGCCCGCCAAAATCAAAAGCGGCCCCTCGGTGGTGAGTACGGCCTGTTTCTGCTCCGGATTCAGCTTGTTTAAATCAATCATTCGTATCCCCCGTGGCGTTCAGCCGGTCGAGAATCATTCGGTATCCGTCCGCGCCATAGGTCAGCGCGCGGTTCACCCGGCCGATCGTCGCCGACGAAGCGCCGGTCTTCTGTGTAATTTCGGCATAGGTAGCCTTTTCGCTCAAAAGCTCCGCCACCTGAATGCGCTGGGAAAGATCCTCGATTTCCCGAATGGTAAACAGGTCTTCCAGCAAACGATAGCACTCCTCCCGCGTTTCCAGCTTCAGAAGCGCGTCCACCAGCCGATCGGTGCGTTCATTCATGATTCGCGATTCATACATGCAGGCAATTCCTCCCGCGCAGGCGCAGATTTCACTATGATACCAGTATACCATTGTTTTCCCGATTGTTCAAGCCATTTTCGCCGCCGAAGCCGGATTTGCTTTTTGCGGCGGAACATGGTAGAATACAGCGCGGAAGCAAACAGAAAGGCGGTTGCCCTTATGAAATCGGTATGGTCAGCCTGGGAGCCCCTGAAGAGCGTTATCTCGGCGGAAGACGTGAAGATTCACGTCTGGAACCGCGGCTATCAGTTTCACAAAAGCCTGTTTCCCACCTCGGTAACCGCGGCGGGGCAGGCGCTGCTCAGCCGTCCCATTGAATTGGTCGGCCGCTACGCGGGCACGACGGAGCGCGCGCTGAGCGACACAAGCTATTATGCGCTGGAAAACAGCGACGAGCGGTGCGTGTTTCAGCTCGCCTCGCGCATGAACAACACGGTGATCGACGGCCGGATTACCTGCGATTTCGACGGCTTTGTCGACGTCTGCTTTTCGGTGATTCCCTTCTGGTCGTTCTCGCCGGATCAGCAGCAGATTCCTCGGCTTGACAGGCTGTATATCGATATTCCCGTGAAAAAGGAATTCGCCCGGCTGTATCACTACTGGCCGAACGACAAAACCAGCATTATCCCTGCTGCCAACGTGGTCAACGCGGGCGCGCTGCCCGAAAACGGCGCGGCGTTTCCCTTCAAGCCCTACCTGTGGCTGGGCGATGAATTCCGCGGGCTGGGCGTGAGTATGGAGACCGACGAGTTCATCGAATGCGACGGAAACCAGTGCGAGTTCCTTCCCGGCGAGGATGAGGTCGTCCTGCGCGTTCATCTGCTCGACCACATGCCCGCGGCGTGGCAGGGACGCGCGGATCAGTGGTGCAAAGCACTGAACCCCATCAACTACCGCATCGGCCTGATGGCCACGCCGGTCAAGCCCGTCACGGCGGAGCATCGGCGCGACTGGCGCACGTTCCACGTGTTCTCCAATTTCTACATCGACCGGGAGACCGGCGCGCGCGCCGCCTATCTGCACGAAATTCCCGGCGCGCTTAAGCGGCTGGAGCAGTCCGGCGTGAAATGGGTCATCTTCCACGAAACCAGCAGCCGCGCACAGAACTACGGCCTGATTGAGGAGCCGGAGCGCTTCCGCGCGCTCATCGAGGCCTGCCACGCGCACGGCATGAAGACCATGCTGTACTTCGGCTACGAATTTTCGACGCTCGCGCCGACGTGGTACGAAAAGGCCGGCGACTACCTGATTCAGACCGTCGACGGCCATTACACCGGCGGCTGGCAGCGCATGCCCCCGCAGAGGGCGTTCATGGTATGCTACCGCGGCGGCTACAGCGCGGACATGATCGAGCGCGTCCGGTACGTGATGGACGAATACGGCGTGGACGGCATCTATACCGACGGAACCTTCGTTCCGTGGGAATGCGCCAACGCGCGCCACGGCTGCGGCTACACCGGCCGCGACGGCAGGCGCCACGCCACCTTCCCTCTCTTCGCCGTGCGCGAGCATGTGCGCAGGCTCTATGAAGCCGTGCACGAGCGCGGCGGCCGGATCGACACTCACCAGAGCTCCTGCTGCATCGCGCCGACGCTGGCCTACTGCGACAGCTATTACGACGGCGAGAACATTCAGAACGCGCTCATCAAAGCCGTCACCGAGAACCGCGGGCTCACGTCCTTCCTGAGCCTGCCCGCCTTCCGCACCGAGTACATGGGCAAGAATCTGGGACTGATCGACCAGTTCATCGCCTATTCCAACCCGGACATCGGCTGGACGATCGAAAAGCTGTGCGCGCTGACGCTCATTCACGACGTGGTGCCCCGCCCGCGCATGAGCGGCGGCTCGACGCTCGAAAGCGTGACGGTCGATCTGGACTATATCGCATCCCTGTGGCGCGCGCTCGACGAGTTCCACGCGGAAACCGCCGTCTGGCATCCCTACTGGGAGCCGAACGCCATCGCCGCGTGCGAAACGGAGGACGCGTACCTGAGCCTGTATGAAAACGACCGGGTGCTGGGCGTGCTGTCCAACCTGACCATGCAGCCCAAGACCGTGTCCATCCGCACCGACCGCCCCCGCGCGCGGAACGTGCTGACCGGCGAAACCTTCGAATCGCACGACGGCCATATCACCCTCACTGTCGAAGCCTGTAAGGCCTGTCTGCTGGAACTGTAACCCCTCACGCGGAAAGCGCGTCCTACCGAAACGGACGCGCTTTCTATCTGTATTCAGAAATTTCTTTTCGTTGCTGGCACATTGCCGGTTTCAAACGGTTCTCCCGTCTCGTTCCACGCGGTCAGAAAACCGCCCGCTTCGCGCAGAAAGCGCGCCCCGCGGATGTGGACGCGTTTTCTGTCTATTATTTGTTCAGAAGTTCCTTCAGTCTTTCATGAATCCGCCCGTTCGTCGCCAGCACGTTGCCGGTTTCGAGCGGGTTTTCCGCATCGTTCCACGCGGTCAGAAGGCCGCCCGCTTCGCGCAGGATGACCGCGCCCGCGGCGATATCGTACAGGTGCAGTCCCAGCTCGAAGAAGCCCTCGCAGCGGCCGTCGGCCACGGAGCACAGGTCGTAAGCCGCGGAACCGGAGCGGCGCAGGTCGCTGAAGCTTTGGCAGATTTCAGGCAGAAGCCGAATCACGCGCGCGTTATTCTCTTTGGAGCGATGGCAGAACGACATGTGCAGGTAGGCGTTGCGCGTGACGGCTTCCTCCGAGACGTGAATGGGGCTGCCGTTCAGCGTCGCGCCCTCGCCCTTCACGCCCAGAAACAGCTCGTTCGTCGGCGGGCAGAACACGCAGCCCGCGACCATCTCGCTGTTCTGTTCATAGGCGATGGAAATCGTGTACAGCTTTTCGCCCTTGTAGAAGTTGGAGGTGCCATCGATCGGGTCTACGATCCAGCGGCTCGCCGCCTGTTCGCTGCCGCCCTCCTCCTCGCCGTAAAAGCCGTCCTCCGGACAGGCCGCGAGCAGGATGCCGCGAATCAGCTCCTCGCTCTTCACGTCAAACTCCGTCACAAAATCATTTTCCGCCTTATGGCGCGCCGGCGTGTGCGGATGCGCCAGCAGCATTTCTCCCGCGGCGCGCGCCGCCTTTTCAGCCAGCGCCGCCCGTTCGCGCAGTGTCATCGTATCCCGTCCCTTCCTTACGCCATCGTTTCCAGCATCTTCAGGCTGACCTCGCAGTCGGTCGGCTGGCCGTCGCGGTACTGTTCGAATGCCTCAATCATATACCGCCCCATGCGCCGCACCTCAAGGCCGAGCGCGCCGGCGATATGCGGCGTGATAAAGCAGTTGGTCAGCTTCGCAAGCGGATTTTCATCCGTGTGCCTCTCGTCGGTCAGCACGTCCAAAAGCGCCGTGCGCGTTTCGTCCCGCGTGAGCATGTCATAGAGATCCTTTTCGTCCAGCTGCGCGCCGCGGCCGGTATTGATGAAGGTGGAATACGGCTTCATCGAAAGCAGATGCGCGCGCCTGATGATGCCCACCGTCGTCGGCAGGTTGGCCAGATGGTTGGAAACCACGTCGCAGCTTTCGAAGATTTCCTCCATTGTGGTCTTGCGGACGTGCAGCGCCTCGGCGCGCGCGTCGGGCAGGAACGGGTCGAACACGAGCACCTCCGCGTCGGCCTGCTTCAGCTGCTCGGCCACAAGGCTGCCAATCGCGCCGCAGCCCAGCAGACCCACCTTCACGTCGTACGCGCCCGGATAATTCCGTCCCAGCTCCGCCGCCGCCGCGCGCGATTCGCTCATTCGCCGCTGCACGGGAAAATATCCCTTCAGCGCCAGCAGAATCTGCGCGTAGGTATACTGCGCCACCGCCAGCCCGTTCGCGCGCCACGCGCTGAACAGCCGCACGCCGCGGTTCAGAAACGGCCGCGCGAATTTCTGCACCGAGCCCGCGCCGTAGAACAGCGCCTTCACGCGCGGCAGATATTCCGCGATTTCAGCTTCCGTATATTCCGGCATGCCCCACGTGGAAAACAGAATTTCCGCGTCCTTCAGCCGTCCGTCGTGCGAGTCGGTGCAAACCGGAATCTCTCCCTCAAAAAGCGCTTCGAGCGCCGCGAAATTTTTCTCTGAATACACCCGGTGCAGCATGACGTCGCTGCCCCCAAGCAATGCCGCTTTCATCGTGGTTTTCCTCTTTTCTATGCTTTCAGCGCGCGCCGCGCGAGCAGCGCCGCGCCCGTCGCGCCCGCAAGATCGCCCAGCGCGGGCGGAACGATGTAATCCTCCATGCCGTTCAGAATCCGTTCATTCTGAATGTAGCCGCCCAGCAGCGCGCCGGTACGCTCCCGTACGCGCGCGAACAGGGACGTGCGGTGCATCACGCCGCCGCCCAGAATGATCTTCTCGGGCGACAGGCAGCACACGGCGTTGGCGCACATCTGCGCCAGATATTCCGCTTCGATGCGCCAGCCGTCGTGATTCTCCGGCAGCGTTTTGGCGCTTTCGCCCCAGCGCTTTTCCATCGCCGGGCCGCTCGCCAGTCCCTCAAGGCAGCCCTTGTGATACGGGCATACGCCGTCTGGCATGGGATCGGCGGGATCCGGGCGCAGCAGCATGTGGCCGAACTCCGGATGAAGCAGCCCGTGCACCAGCTGCCCCTCGCAAACGACGCCGCCGCCAATGCCCGTGCCCACGGTGACGTACAGGCAGCTGCGCAGCCCCTTCGCCGCCCCCAGCTCGAACTCCGCCAGCGCCGCGGCGTTCACGTCGGTATCGATTTCGCCGGGCACGTTCAGCGCGTCCGTCATCGCCTTCAGAATCGGCACGCTGCGCCACGCGAGCTTCGGCGTGCTCGTGATCGAGCCGTAATCCGGTGCCGCCGGGTTCAACTGAAGCGGGCCAAAGCTGCCAATGCCCAGCGCCGAAATGCCCTTATCGCGGAAGAAATCGATCATCGCGGGCAGCGTGCGCCCCGGCTCCTCCGTGGGCAGAACCGCCTTTTCCAGCGGCTTCAAATCCTCGCCGCACACCGTGAGCACCATTTTTGTGCCGCCGGCTTCCACGGCTCCATAACGAATCATACGTATTCCTCCTATCCAAAAACCCTTTGACGCGGTATTCCCGCACGCGATAGACAGGTTCAGGCAATCCACAGGCAGACGCCCTCGCCTCTATGATACCACATCCCGCGCCCCGCCGCAATCGTCCTTTGCGCGATTCTGGTACATCGCCGCGAAAACGCCGCCGCGGGACAGCAGCGCGTCAAACGAGCCCTCCTCGGCCACGCGGCCGTTTTCCAGCACGATCACGCGGTCGAACCGGCGCATGTAGTCGCCGAAGATGTCGTGCGTGACCACCAGCTCGGTGCAGGGCAGCTTTAAAAGGCTCTCCATCACGCGCGCCGTCGTCGCCGCGTCCAGACTGCTGGTCGCTTCGTCCACCAGCAGAAGCCCGCAGCCGCGCACCATGGCGCGCGCCACGGCGAGCCGCTGCGCCTGTCCGCCCGAAAGCCCGCGCCCGTCGCCAGTCAGGCGCGTCTGGAGCCCGTCTGGCAGCGCGTCGATCAGCTCGCCCAGCCCCGCTTCGCGCAGCGCCGCTTCCACCTCCGCTTCGCTGTACGCGCCGTACAGGCACACGTTCTGCTGCAGCGTATCCGGAAACACGAACGGCGTTTGGGGAATCATGGCCGCCTGCCGGTAGAAATCTGCCCGTTTGAAATCCGAAACCGGCGTTCCATTGATGAGCACGCGGCCCTCGTAGCCGTCGTAATAGCGGAACAGCAGCCGGATGGCGGTGGACTTTCCGCCGCCGCTCGCGCCGACAAGCGCGATCTTCTCGCCCCGGCGCACGGAAAAGCTCATGTCCGAAAGCACCGGCGCGTCCGCGCCCGGATAGCAAAAGCGCACATGCTCAAAGGAAAGCGACTGAATTTCGGAAAGCGCTTCGCTTCCGTCCGGCGGCTCGGGACGGTTCATTTCATCCTCCACCCGCTCGCGCACCGCCGCCACGGATTTCAGCCCCGCGTACGCGCTGGAGCACAGGCGCATCGGCGACAGGATGAATGTGGACAGGCTGTTCGCCGTGACCAGCTGGCCGATTGAAATCTTCTCGTCAAACACCAGCAGCACGCCAACGGCCAGTATCACGACGGACGGTGCCCACGACAGAAGCGAAACCAGCACCTGCGAAAGGCTCAGTTCGCGACGGACGGAAAGCTCGGCCGCCGCGTTCTCGCGCGCCGCGTTCCGCTGCGCCCGGCGAAAATAGCCGCCCGCGCCGAACGCCGCCAGCGTCTCAAACCCGCGCAAAAGCTCGCCGACGAGTCCGGTGTACCGCGCCAGATTCTCGCTGTACGCCGCGCGCGTGCGCTTCATGCGCTTCGCCATGTAGCCGGGAATAAGCAGCGGCAGAAGTCCCAGCAGCAGGGACGCAAGCATCAAAAGCGGATTGATTTTCGCCAGCATGCACACGCTCGCCAGCCCCATAAAGCCCCAGAAGACGAGGTTGAACAGGTTCATATAATAATCGTCGTAGATCTGCCGCATGTCGCCGGTGAACAGCGACAGCGCCTCGCCCTGCGCGGCGGCCAGATGCCGGCTGAGCGGCTTTCGAAGCTGCCCCTCCGCGAGCGCGCCGCGCGCACGCTCAACGCCCCGACACGCCATGCGCGTGAAGGTATCCCGGCTGAAATACTCCAGAATGTGGCTGGCGAGAATCACGCCGATGCCCGTAAGAAGGCTCAGAACCGCCGCCCGGCGATTTTCCGCGTCGATCAGCCATTGCATGATGTAGCTCTTATACGGCGCGACGACGGCCAGTGCCAGCGTGGAAATCAGAAAAGCTGCCGTCAATCCCTTTTTCTCCGTCAGAAAGCCCCTGAGCGTCGTTCGCTTTTTCATGGCGGTTCCCTCCGTTTCCCTTCCATATAGATTATAAATCGCGGAGCCACGCCGCACAATGCGCGTTTCGTTACCGTTTTCGCCACATTTCCTTCAAATCTGAAAAAATCACGAAAACCGGTCGATTTCCGTTGACAATCCCCCTGTTTCGCGCGTATAATTCGAATTTGTTAGTGAGCTAACAATCTTGAAGGGAGGAAGCTTCATGCGCTATGGGATTGCCTTTCGGCTGAAGATGCTGGACAACCGCATACGCCGCGCCATGGACGCGCGCACGCGCATCCATGAAAGCGGGCTCACGCCGCAGCAGACGCTGGTCATTCGCTATCTGAGCGAGCATGCCGACCGCGACGTGTTCCAGCGCGATTTCGAGACGGAATTCCGCATCACCCGCGCGACGATCTCAAACACGCTCTCGCTGATGGAAAAGCGGGGGCTGATTCGCCGGGAAAGCGTGGAGCAGGACGCGCGGCTTAAAAAGCTGACGCTCACGGAGCAGGGACGCGCCGTTCACGCGCGCGCCGTCGCCGCCATCAACGAAATCAACGACTGTCTGGAAAGCGCGCTCACGCCGGAGGAAAAAGAAGCGCTTCTGCGCTCCCTTGACAAAATGGAAAACGCACTCAATCAGAGAACGGAGGATGGAGTATGATTCGAAAACTCGCACGCAGTATCCGCCAGTATAAGCGCGATACGATCCTCACGCCGTTGTCGATGACGCTGGAGGTCATCATGGAGGTTCTTCTGCCGATTATCATGGCCGACCTCATCGACAACGGCATTTCTGCCGGAAACAGCGCCGTCATCTGGCGCGACGGCCTGCTGCTCGCCGGCGTGTCGATTCTGTCGCTTCTCAGCGGCCTGCTGGGCGGCGTGTTCGGCGCGCGTGCGTCATCCGGCTTCGCCCGCAACCTGCGGCACGACATGTACTACCGCCTGCAGGACTATTCCTTTTCAAACATTGACAAATTTTCTACCTCTTCGCTGATCACCCGCCTGACCACCGACGTATCCAACGTGCAGAACGCCTTTCAGATGCTGATTCGCATGGCTGCGCGCAGTCCCCTGATGCTGATCTTCTCGGGGATCATGGCCTTCCGCGTGAACGCGCGGCTGGCGCTGATCTTCCTGTGCGTCGTGCCGTTCCTTGCCGTGGGGCTGACCTACGTCGCCACGCACGCGCACCCGGTGTTCCGCAAGGTGTTCAAGACCTACGACTCCCTGAACAACGTGGTTCAGGAAAACGTGCGCGGCATGCGCGTGGTGAAGTCGTTCGTGCGCGAGGACTATGAGGACAAGAAGTTTGAGGACATTTCCGGACAGGTCTGCACGCTGTTCACGAAGGCCGAGCGCATCATCGCGCTCAACAGCCCGCTGATGCAGTTCGCCATGTACGCCTGCACGCTGCTGATTTCGTGGTTCGGCGCGAAGTTCATTCTGTCCTCCGTGGGACAGCCGAACGCCATGACCACGGGCGAGCTGAACAGCCTGCTTACTTATTCCATGCAGATTCTCGGCAGCCTGACGATGCTCTCCTTCATGTTCGTCATGCTGACGATCTCCCGCGCCTCCGGCGAGCGCATCTGCGAGGTGCTGGACGAGCAGAGCGACCTGCACAGCCCCGAGAATGCGCGCACAGAAATTCCCGACGGCAGCGTCGATTTCGACGGCGTGAGCTTCTCCTACGCCGGGAACAAAAAGCGGCTCTGCCTCGAGGACGTAAACCTGCACATCCATTCCGGCGAAACCATCGGCATCGTGGGCGGCACGGGCTCGAGCAAATCCACGCTGGTGCAGCTGATTCCGCGCCTGTACGACGCCACCGAGGGCGTTGTGAAGGTCGGCGGGCACGACGTGAAGGAATACGATCTGGAAGCGCTGCGCAACAGCGTCGCCATGGTGCTTCAGAAGAACGTGCTGTTCTCCGGCACCATCCGCGAAAACCTGCGCTGGGGCAATCCCGACGCGACCGACGAGGAGCTGGTGGCGGCCTGCAGACTGGCGCAGGCGCACGAGTTCATCGAGGGCTTCCCGCAGGGCTACGACACCTTCATCGAGCAGGGCGGCTCGAATGTATCCGGCGGTCAGAAGCAGCGCCTGTGCATCGCCCGCGCCATTTTGAAGAAGCCGAAGATTCTCATTCTGGACGACTCCACCAGCGCCGTGGACACGCGCACCGACGCGCTCATCCGCGAGGGCATGAAGAAGATCATCCCGGGCACGACCACCTTCATCATCGCCCAGCGCGTGTCCTCCGTGATGGACGCCGACAAGATCATCGTGCTGGACGGCGGCCGCGTGAACGGCTTCGGCACGCACGACGAACTGATGCAGACCAACGAAATCTACCGCGAGGTCTACACCTCGCAGACGAAGGGAGGCGGCGATTATGATGAATAAGGCCGAAAGCGTAAAGGCGCGGTATGGCCGCAATGCCATGAAGAAGGCGCCCAATGGCCGTGGGCCCGGCGGCCCGCGCGGCGGCTTCCGCACGCCCGGACAGAGCATCGACAAGGGCACGCTCAAAAAGCTGATCGCCGTCGTGTTCAAGCCGAACATCTTCAAATTTATCATCGTCACGCTGTGCATTCTCGTGTCGGCGCTGGCGTCCGTCGAGTCCTCGCTGTTCGTGAAGTCGCTGGTGGACGATTACATCAACCCCATGATCACAAGCGGCTCGCGCGACTTCACCGGGCTGGCGCTTCTGATCGCGAAGGTCGGCGCGCTGTTCGCCGTCGGCATCGCGGGGTCGTATCTGTACAATTACATCATGGCGGACGTGGCACAGAAAACGCTCAAGCGCATCCGCGACGACATGTTCCGCAGCATGCAGCGCCTGCCTGTGAAGTACTTTGACACCCACGCGCACGGCGACATCATGAGCCACTTCACAAACGACGCCGACACGCTCCGGCAGATGATTTCGCAGTCCATCCCCTCGCTCATCTCCTCGGTCATCAGCATCATCGTGGTGTTCGTCGCCATGCTGAGCACCAGCTTCTGGCTCACGTTGTGCACGCTGCTTTCGCTGGCCATCATGATGATCGTGACGCACAAAGTCGGCGGGCTGGCCGGGCGCTTCTTCCTGTCCCAGCAGCAGTCGCTGGGCACGCTGAACGGCTTCATTGAAGAGATGATCAACGGCCAGAAGGTCGTAAAGGTCTTCTGCCACGAGGACGAAACGAAGGAAGAGTTCGACATTCTGAACGACGACCTGTGCGAAAACGCGACCAACGCCAACCAGTTTTCCAACATCCTCGGCCCGATCAACAACAACTTGGGCAACCTGCAATACGCGTTCCTCGCCATCGCGGGCGGTCTGCTCGCCATCAGCGGCAGGACGGCGCTTTCGCTGGGCGCGATTATCTCGTTTTTGCAGCTCTCCCGGCAGTTCACCAACCCGGTCAACCAGATTTCGCAGCAGTTCAACTCGATCATCATGGCCATGGCCGGCGCGCAGCGCGTGTTTAAGCTGACCGAGGAAACGCCCGAGGTGGACGACGGCTACGTGACGCTGGTCAACGCCCGCGAGGAAAACGGCGAAATCGTCGAATGCCCCGAGCGCACCGGCATGTGGGCGTGGAAGCATCCCCACTCCGACGGCACCACCACCTACACCCGTCTGGCCGGACACGTGACGATGGAACACGTGGACTTCGCCTACGAGCCCGAAAAACCCGTGCTGCACGACATCACCCTGTACGCCGAGCCCGGCCAGAAGGTGGCCTTCGTCGGCGCGACCGGCGCGGGCAAGACGACGATCACCAACCTTCTGAACCGCTTCTACGACATTGCCGACGGCAAGGTGCGCTACGACGGCATCAATATCAACAAGATCAAGAAGGCCGACCTGCGCCATTCGCTGGGCATCGTGCTTCAGGACACCAACCTGTTCACCGGCACCGTGATGGAGAACATCCGCTACGGCAATCTGGACGCGACCGACGAGGAGGTCTACGAAGCCGCGCGTCTCGCGAACGCGGACGACTTCATCCGCCGCCTGCCGGACGGCTACAACACGCTTCTCACCTCCAACGGCGCGTCGCTTTCGCAGGGACAGCGCCAGCTGATCGCCATTGCGCGCGCGGCCGTCGCCGACCCGCCGGTCATGATTCTGGACGAAGCCACGTCCTCCATCGACACCCGCACGGAAGCGCTGGTGCAGAAGGGCATGGATTCGCTGATGAAGGGGCGCACGGTGTTCGTCATCGCGCACCGGCTGTCCACCGTGATGAACAGCGACGTGATCATGGTTCTCGACCACGGCCGCATCATCGAGCGCGGCAATCACGACAAGCTGATCGCCGAAAAGGGCACCTATTACCGGCTGTATACCGGCGCGTTCGAAATGGAATAACATCTTCCCGGCGGCAAAGGGCTTCGGCTCTCCGCCGCCTTTCTTCGTGTTTTTACAATTTTTCCTCGATCAAATCCATCGTCATTTTCGCTGCAACATGTTATAATAGTAAAGACATATGTTTTTTATGTGGAGGACGTCTATGATCTGGAAACGCGATATGTATATCAGCTATCTGGCGGATCACGAAGACGTGGGACGCACGATGTTCTGCGAGCTGTTCGGGCCGCTCAAGCAGCTGGAGGGCGAATGGCGCGCGCAGGGCGCGAGCGAGGACGAAATCAGTCTGGAGGCCTTTGGCTTCGACAGTCTGGACTACGCGTGGGCGCCCGTGAACAACGGCATCATTCCCCTTCCGGAGCGCGAAATCGAGCGCACGAGCGAATACAAAATTCTGATGGATTCCTATGGCCGCAAGAGCAAGCTCTGCTTCGCCAGCGCCACCATTCCGCTGCCGATGGGCTATCCCGTGGAAACGCCGGAGGACTGGGAAAAGATCAGGCCGCGCTACGCATTCTCCCCCGACCGTGTGAACCGCGAGAAGCTGGCCGAGCTGCGCCGCCGCCGCGACGAGGGCGCGCACATCATGATGGACATTCCCGGCGGCTTCGACGAGCCGCGCCAGCTGATGGGCGAGGAAAACCTGTGCGTGGCGCTGTATGAAGAGCCGGAAATGATCGAGGACATGCTGAACACCTTCGCGGACACCGCGCTCAGGAACCTTGAGATCGTTTCCTCCGTCTGCCCCGTCGACCAGCTGCACATCCACGAGGACATGGCCGGAAAGACCGGCCCGCTGCTGGGGCCGAACATGGTGCGCGAATTCATCGCGCCGTATTACCGCCGCCTGATCGACGCCGCCCGTGCGCAGGGCGCGCGCATCTTCTCGCAGGACAGCGACGGCTACATGGTGCCCGACATCGGCGCGTTCCTCGAAAGCGGCCTCAACTGCATGTATCCCAACGAGCCGCAGGCGGGCATGGACATCGTCGCCATCCGCAAGGTATATGGAAAGCAGCTTTCCCTGAAGGGCGGCATCGACAAGTTCGCCCTGCGCAAGGATCCCGCCGCCATCCGCGAGGAACTCGAGCGCAAACTCGTCCCCTCCGTCACAAAGGGCGGCTGCGTGCTGGGACTGGATCACCGCATTCCCAACGGCGTTTCCATAGAAAACTACCGCTACTATGTGAACACCGCCCGCGAGATGCTGGGGCTTGAGCCCGCTCACCCCGAAAAGCACGTGCGAATGGCCTTCTAACTTTTTCCGCGGCGAGCGCAATTTCGCGCCTTCGCCGCGATTTTTTCTGCAACTTTTCCATCACAGCGTCCGTCTATGAACCTGTAAACTTTGGAAAGGAAGATGGATTCCATGAGAAAACTGTTTATCTTCATTCTTTGTCTGGGTCTGCTGCTGACCGCGGTTCCCGCGCTGGCGCAGAGCGCTGGCAATCTCAACAACGGCGCGTTCATTGACGCGGACGGAAACGACCTGTTCTTCGCCGCGCAGAACGGCATCACCCGCCTTCAGGCCGACGGCACGAGCGCGCAGATCTCGACCGACCGCGCTTCCATGCTGCAGTTCGTCGGCGGCCGCCTGTATTACATTGCCGAAAACTGGGGCGCGGATGAATACGGCGACCAGCGCAAGCTCGGCGAAACGCCCGTGAGCTGCCTGCCCGACGGCAGCGACCGCCGCGTGCTCGGCGAAGAACGCAAGGTCGGCGAGGTATACGATTTCGGCGACGACGACAGCACGCGCAACATCGACATGCTGATCGGCTACCGCTGCTTCACCGTCACGCCGGACGCCATTTACTTCCTCGGCAACACCAACGAGAGCGGCTCCTACACCTGCTGCGGCACGTTTGAAAACGAGGACGGACAGGAAGAAAAGACCGAGGTGGCCGGACACTACCAGAACGGCATCGCGCTGTTCCGCATGGACGTGGACGGCCAGAACCTCCGCACGCTGACCGGCGTTATGGGCAACGACTGCGCGCAGCTCGCGCTGGATGAGAACCGTCTGTATCTGGCGACCGGCTATCAGGACACCGTATACGCCTACGATTACGTGAACTACACCATTCTGGACACCGACGGCAACGTGCTTTCCACCTTTGACCGCAGCGAGCCGGAGCGCGAAAACCTCTACAGCGACGTGGGCAAGTTCTATCACATTTCCAACGCGGTTCTTCCCTTCGGCGACAGCATGCTGGTCTCTCTGGCCGACAGCGAAGGCGACTTCATCGCCACCCGCCTTACGCGCGTAGACGCGGACGGCACGGAAACGCAGCTCGCGCTGGAACAGTACTACACGCCGTCCATCCTGACGGGCACCACGCTGTACTACGTAGGCAGCAGCAACCAAACCAATTTCTATGACGACAGCCCCGAATACCTCGCGTCCCTGGGTATTTACCGCAAGGATCTGAACGAAACCGGGCTGGGCGTCCGTCTCGTGGCGCTGCCCAACACCTCCTTCCTGAACGACTTCTCCATGTGCGTGCTGGGCGACTATGTGTATTACCGCGGCACCACCGGCGACGTCTACCGCACGCCCGTAACCGGCGGCGAAAGCTTCGTCTACACGGAAAACGGCTTCGTGAACGCCGCTTCCGTCGGTAAGACCATCGGCTGATCATTCCAAATAAACCGCGGCGGGAATCCCCTCGGCCAAAAGCCGTTCGGGATTTGCCGTGTGCCGATAAGACAGTAATTTGAGAAAACTACAAAATCGGCATCTGCTAAGCAGGATTGGACAACAAAACAGGCGGCACTCAGCTTCGGTTGGGTGCCGCCTGTTTTTGTACATCTAAGGGTTGAAAATCGCCGATTTTCTGCTCTGTAAAGCAAGGATCGTAAAAAGGGTGAAATAGTTCTCGCTCGCATACAGTTCCTTTGTAAAACAGCGAATCACTGCATAGTGCATACGGTTCGCTTGAGAGTGCGTATATTTGCGGCTGTGCATAATATCTCACAAAACTGTAAAACCGATAAGTGGCTATTTCAATGCAGTGTATGTTTAACAGTTGGAAAACGGAAAATCGGCTTGTATTCGCAGAAAAGTTACATTTTAGGGTGATAACTTCCGAGTATTCTATTGAAAACAGAGCTATCCTTGTGATATACTGTGTGTACACGCCGGCGGGCAGGAGACACGGCAAATGAAAAAGTTGATTGCTTGTGCGTTCAATATGGTTAGCAGTTGCGTGGAGCTGAAGTTCAGAATGTTTGGTACACCGAATACCGAGTTGAGAAAGATATACGAGGAAATAACACAGAGGTGAACGATTTATGGAAGTTACATTTATAAATCCCGGTGTCGATTACACAATACAGAGTATCATGCGTTTTCAGGCCGAAGGAGAAGCCGAATTTTGGTCTGAACCTTTATACCATTTCTATCCGCAACTTGACAGGACATTCGCT
>SFHK01000074.1 GCA_004556395.1 Clostridiales bacterium | reverse complement strand
AGCGCAGACAAATTCCAAACGTCCGTTGTCACAAATTATGCTGGATTGCCTGCTGGAACTTGACCTTTTGTGTGCGGTCTTGGAAAGTTGATTTCCGTGTCCTTCTCCTTCTTTTCCTTGACAGCCCGCAGGCTGTTCGGTTATAATGGAGGTGGGAGTGCCCCACCTCCGGGCGTGAGTGGCTTCGGGATACATCAGGGATTCTCCCGACGGGAACCGTGGTTGAGACGGTTCCCTTTTTGTGGGGGCTTCTCTGTCTCCCTCTCAACTGTATACATTACACTACATGTAAGCATGTATTGCAAGACGGAATAGTTCACAACATTACGGGCGGGCTTTTGTGCAATATTACATGCTTGCATGTTGCAGCGCTGAATGGTATAATCTTGGAGGAGGTGACACAATGACCAAGGGATACGAGCAGCGCAAAGAGGCAAACAGGCGATACCTGGCCAAGTTGGACAATATAATGATACGGACGCAGGCGGGCGGTAAGGATACGATCAAGGCCGCAGCTGACGCGGTCGGGCAGTCCGTCAATGCCTACATTCTCCAGGCCGTCGAGGAGCGCATGCAGCGCGAGCAGGCCAACAAGTGACCATTTACGGCTCTGCTTTATCCGGGGCTGTGTTAAATTTTGATGAAGTAAAAAAGTATTAAACAAAAGTAAATTGACATCTGCTACAATGTATAATAGTGACGTGGATGCCCGGGAACGGCATAGACGGTCTAAGTTGCTTGAGCGTCTAAGACATTTTAGACATCTTAGACATCTTAGACATCTTAGACATATAAGATATCTTAGATACTTAGACCGTCCCCCACCTCGGAAACGCTCTGGACGGCTTAGATGCTCAAGCCACTCAAGACGGTTAAGATGGTCAATATGGCTTAGATGGTTTAGACGGTTAAGGCGGTCAAGGTGGTTAGGACGGTGTCTGAGTAGGCCAGAGTGGTCTTGGCGGTCTGGATAGCCTAAGCGCACGCGCGCACGAGGGAGGCCGGGAGGGTCGCACACACGCACGCGCGATAGCACGTGATCAGCGCCCTGTCAAGCGCCTGGCAACGCGCACGGGCGCACGCGTAAGGCCTGACGTATGCCCTTCGGAGGCGTAACGCGTTACAAACCGCGTTACAACGGGCGCACAGATGCTCAAAAAGTTAATCCGGATAAGGGTTTTTTGGAGGAGTGGCGTTTTTCCTTCAAAAAACCTCAGAACTGGCGAATCGGCAGGCTTTCGTCGTCCGTTCCTTTTTCGATGGAACGAATCTGCACGTAATAGCTCACCGTGTCGCTGGCCTTCACAAGCACGCGGTCGCCAACCTTATGTCCCATGATGGTCTGCCCCAGCGGCGATTCCTTGCTGATGCACTGGTGGAATACGTCGCGGCGCAGCGTGGTCGTCAGCTCGATGACCTCGCTTTCGTTGTCTTCTTCGTAGAACAGCTCCACCTTGTCAAACAGGCCGACCTCGTCGTCCTTGCTGGTTGCGTCGATTACCTTTGCGGAGGCGATCATGCGCTTCAGGAAGCGAATGCGGCTGTCGCACCGGCGCAGCTCCTGCTTGGCCGCCTTGTATTCGTAGTTTTCGCTCAGGTCACCGAACGCGCGCGCGGTTTTCACGTCCTCGATGATCTTCGGACGCTGCTCATGCGTGCGGTAGTCGATTTCTTCCTGCATTTTCTGAATATCTACCTTCGTGAGCTCGTCATGCATGGCATGCCACCTCCCGTATACAGTCGCGTAATTATCGGGAACGCTCCCGACGCTCTTCTATTATATCACACCTGTAAAGCCCCGAACAGAAAAAACGACCCGGAGACGGACTCCGGATCGCCTTGAGACGAGAGAAAACCTACGCGGCCTTGTCGACGACCTCGGTGTTGATGAAGTCGTACAGCATCTTCGCACCGTCGGCCAGACGGGGCGCGGGACGGGACAGCTCGTTGTTCGCCAGATTCAGGACCGCCTGATTCTTGATGGCGGTCAGCTCTTCCCAGCCCTTGCGGCCAAGGATTTCTTCCACGGGCGTGGGGCCTTCGCCGTAGTACATGGAGATGGTGACGATGTAATCCGGGTTGCGGGCGATAACCTGCTCCTCGGAAATCTCAGACCAGCCCTCAACGTCCTCAAAGCAGTTGGTGAGACCGACCATATTGGCGATTTCGTTCATGAACGTGCCTTTGCCAGCCGTCCACAGACCATACTGAAGCGGAGAAACCTCGAAATACACGGTCTTGCCCGCGTTCTCGGAAGCCTTCTCAGCGACCTCGGCGAAGGTGGCCTTCATGGATTCGATCACGGCGGCCGCCTCGGCGTCCTTGCCCATGAGCTTGCCGATCAGCTCGATGGCGGTGTAAACGCCTTCAATATCCTGCGCGTCGGAAACGACGACCTTGATGCCGGCGTTTTCCAGCGCCTGAACCTGCTCCTCGGTCTGCGCCATGGTGCTCATCAGCAGCACCTGGGGCTCGAGGGCGATGATCTCTTCGAGGTTGGTATCACGGCCGGACTGAACGGCGGTCACGTTTAGAACCTCCGCCGGATAGTCGCAGTACTTGCCGCGGCCGACCAGCGTGTCGCCGGCGCCGATGGCGTACAGAATCTCACAGTCGGACGGCGTCAGCGCGACAATGCGCGTGGCGGGCTTGTCCAGCGTGACTTCGCGGCCGGTCATGTCGGTAACGGTAACGGAGGTGTCGGTTTCCGCGAAAGCCAGCGCGGAGGTGAAGAGCGCGAAGCAGAGTACGAGAGCGATGAGTCCAAGTTTCTTCATGGTTCTTCTCCCTTTCTTTTATTGTAAGCGGACGGCGCCGGGAAAAGAAAAAAACGTTCCCCTTCGGGAACGACAAAAAAGCACAGACGGACATAGCTCCGCCGCCTTTTCTGCATGTTCCCCTTCCCAGGAGCAATGCCTGTTTGAGCGTGCCGCATAACCAGGTCTCCCGACTTTGCCTCATCCGGCACGAGCGTCTTCCCACGATTGAACGCAGTGACATGGTGCCCGTCCGTCCGCTTCACGGTGACTGGGATCGTCCGGGATTCGCACCCGGTTCCCTTCGCCCTTTATAAGGCGGCGCTTCCGCGCAGTTATGCACGCAATCCGATTACAAATGCTATTATACAGCGCCTTCGCAAAACGGTCAACCTTGATTTGAAATTTTCCTGTTGAGAAAGAAGTGTGATTGATCGCAGATGTAAATCCGAACGCGTCTTTTGAAATAGGAATGAAACGGAGCCGCTCTGCGCCGCCGCAGTGTCGCATTGCCAGATAGGCGGCACGCGAATGGAGTTAACGAGCCGTGCAGGGGGGGGCTTCGTTTCATTGTGTCGATGTGCCTGGCTGCATCTTTTTGTCGTAAGAAGCAGCGGGAGCAAGGAACTCGCAAAGCGAAATACCCTGAGAATGATAACAAATTTTTGGCTTGCGCAAGAGATAATAAGTCGTCTGGCAGTGCAGGCGGTCTTTTTTTACCAAACTACCGCTTTCAGCGCTTGCGCTCGGCGGCGGATTGTTGTATGATATATAAGATAGGGAATTAATAACGTCAACCGAGGGGGAACTTCGATGTATCTGTACAATTCCGCTTCCCGCATGAAGGAAGAATTCAAGCCCAATCATCCGGACATCGTGAAGATGTATACGTGCGGGCCGACGGTGTACCATTTTGCTCACATCGGCAACCTGCGTTCTTATATCATGGAAGACGTTCTGGAAAAGTATCTGCGCTACATCGGCTACAACGTGAAGCGCGTGATGAATATTACCGACGTGGGTCACTTGACCAGCGACGCCGACGAGGGCGAGGACAAGATGCTCAAGGGCGCGCGCCGCGAGCACAAGACCGTGATGGAAATCGCGAAGTATTACACCGACGCGTTTTTCTCCGACTGCCGGAAGCTGAACATCAAGCGGCCGGACGTTGTGGAGCCCGCGACGAACTGTATTGACGAATATATCAGGATCATTCAGAAGCTGATGGACACGGGCTACGCTTATTTTGCCGGCGGAAACGTGTATTTTGACACGTCGAAGCTGGAAAAGTACTATGTGTTCAACGATTTTGACGAGGAAGACTTGGCCGTGGGCGTGCGCGAGGGCGTGGAAGCCGACGAAAACAAGCGCAACAAAAACGACTTTGTGCTGTGGTTCACCAAGTCCAAGTTTGAGGATCAGGCGCTGAAATGGGATTCGCCGTGGGGCGTAGGCTATCCGGGCTGGCACATTGAGTGCTCCGGCATCTCCATGAAGCATCTGGGCGAGGATCTGGACATTCATTGCGGCGGCATCGACAATGCGTTCCCGCATCATACCAACGAAATCGCGCAGTCCGAGGCCTATCTGGGTCACAAGTGGTGCAATTACTGGATGCACGTGTACCACCTGAACACGACGGGCGGCAAGATGTCCAAGAGCAAGGGCGAGTTCCTGACGGTTTCGCTGCTGGAAGAAAAGGGCTACGACCCGCTGGCGTATCGTCTGTTCTGCCTGCAGAGCCATTATCGCCGCGGACTGGTGTTCACGTGGGAGAATCTTGACAACGCGCAGACGACCTACAACAAGCTGATTGCCAGGGTCGCTGCGCTGAAGCCTGCGGGCGCGGAGATCGACGAGGAAGCGCTGAAGGCGCTGGACGCGAAGTTCCGCGCTGCGCTGGACAACGATCTGAACACGTCGCTGGCGGTGACGGCGCTGTATGACGCGCTGAAGTACAATACCAACGACGACACCAAGCTGGAAGCGCTGAGAAGGTTTGACTCCGTGCTGGGGCTGGACGTCGTGAAGAAGGGCGATGCGCGCCGCGAGGAGCTGAAAAAGCAGCAGGCCAAGGCGGGTGCCTTCGCCGTGACGTTTGACGGCTGCGATGAGAACCCGGAGGTCGAGGCGCTTTTGAAGGCGCGGCAGGACGCGAAGAAGGCGAAAAACTTCGCCGAAGCGGACGCGATTCGCGCACGTGTGACGGAGATGGGCTACGCGATCGAGGATACCGCGACCGGCCCGAAGGTTCGAAAGGCATAAAACGCGCGCCGATGCCGAGGGCATCGGCGCTTTTAAGGCACCACCGCACAATTCAGCGGCGCGTCGGGCGAAGTCTTTTCCGCCATCTGCGGCATGCAAATTCCTCGATTTACCTCCAGTAAACCTTCGAAATATGCATTTGCATCTGACGAAAAATCCATTCGCCGGCCGACTACCTCATTTGTGCGGCGCTGCCTTAAATCGGCGGAGAAAAAGCCTGTCGGTGGAGGAGAAGGTTTTGGAAAAAGTGGTGCTGGGTCTGTCGGACGGCGTGGATTCTGCGGTTGCGGCGCGCGTGCTGATGGATCGGGGATATGAGGTGCACGGCGTATATCTGGACATTGCCGGGGCGGACGCGCGGGCGGATGCGCTGGCGAGCGCGGAGCGGCTGGGCGTGGAGCTTCAGGTGGCGGACATTCACGAGGAGCTGAACCGGCATGTATGCGAGCCGTTTCTGCGCGCGTATCTGGCTGGGCGAACGCCAAATCCGTGCATCGGCTGCAATCCGGAGGTCAAGTTTCCGTCGCTTCTGCGGCGCGCGGACGAGCTGGGCGCGCGTTTGATTGCCACCGGGCATTACGCGCGCTGCGATGGGCAGAATCTCTATATGGGCAATCCGGACAACGACCAGAGCTACATGCTGGCGCGGCTGAGGCCGGAGCAGGTTTCGCGGCTGCTGCTGCCGCTGGGCGCATATCAGAAGAAGCGCGTGCGCGAGATGGCGGCCGAGATGGGACTGCGGGTAGCGAGCAAGCCGGACAGCCGCGAGAACTGCTTCATCAGGGGGCAGACCTATGCCGAGTGGCTGGAAAGCCGGGCGGCTATGCCGGGGCCGGGTGCGGCGCGGCTGGGCGATGAGGTGATCGGCATGCACGAGGGCATTCATCATTATACCGTCGGGCAGCGCTGGCCGGAGCTGTGGCATGAGCGCAGGCTGTACGTATCGGCCATTCACGCGGAGAGCAACGAGCTGGAGCTGTGCCTGTGGGACGATCTGTTCAGGCGCAAATTTGACATTGCGAATCTGAGCTTTGTAAACGGCAGCGCGCCCGGAAATGAGTTCCGCGCGGCGGTACGCGTGCGCCATACGCGATGGGAAACGCCCGCGTGCACGGTGGTGCTCACGGAGCATGGCGCCCATGTGGTGACCGACGAACCCGTCCGCGCGCCCGCGCCGGGACAGGCGGCGGCGCTGTACGACGGCGAACGCCTGCTGGGCGGCGGGTATATCGTTTGATTTTGGAAGAAATGACTGGCTGAGGGTGGAATTCGATGGCTTTTTCGATTGTGCTGGGAAACATGGTGATGATTCTTCTGTATGTCGTGTGCGGATTTCTGCTGATTCGCAGCGGGAAGGGGCACGAAAGCCACGCGAAGACGCTTTCGGCGATTCTTCTGTACATCTGCTGTCCGGGCATGATCATCAGCACGTTTCAGGCGATGGAGTACAACCGGGCGGATTTTATCAAAATTGGCTGGTTCTTTCTTCTGTCAATGCTGGCGCAGCTCGCGGTGTTCGGCACGCTGTTTTTCGTGTTCCGGAAACGGTTTGAACAGGCGAAATATCGCATTCTGTCCATTGCATCGGTCTGGGGAAACGTGGGCTTTTTCGGGCTGCCGGTCGTCACGGCGCTGTTTCCCTCGGAGCCGCTGGTAGGCTGCTACAGCTCGGCGTATCTGATCGGCATGAACCTGCTGGTGTTCACCATCGGCGTATACGCGATCAGGCGGGATCCGAGCTATATTTCGCTGCGCGCCGCCGTGCTGAATCCCACCACGCTGTCCACGCTGGTGGCGCTTCCGCTGTATCTTTTGAAAATTCGGCTGCCCGAGAGCCTGAACGGTGCGCTTTCGCTGCTTGGCAAGACGACCACGCCGCTGTGCATGATCGTGCTGGGCATGAGACTTGCCAGCGTGGAGCTGAAGCGGCTGTTCAGCCGGCCGTTTGTGTACGGCGTGTGCGCGATGAAGCTGATCGTGTATCCGCTTGTAGCCTACGGCATTGTGCTTCTGATTCCGGGTCTGGACGAGACGTTCCGCGACTGCATGCTGGTTCTGAGCGCCGCGCCCTCGGCGGCGGTCATCCTGTCGCTGGCGGAGCTGCACCGCTGCGAGCAGGAGCTGAGCGCCAACGTGGTTCTGCTTACGACGCTCGCGAGCATCGTGACGCTGCCGCTTTTGTCCCTGCTGATTGCCTGACGACGGGGCAAGAAGGAGAGACTGTATGGGTACGCTTTGCGCGCGGCAAACGACGGTATACGTTTCTCAGGAAGGGATATCGGGCGGAGCGGATGCGTATTCGCCGCGCAGCCGTTCGACAAGGCGGCGGATGCGGTCGCGTGCTTCGGACTGCATGAGCACGTCCTGCGCGCGGTCGGTCTGCTCGTCGCCCATCAGCGCGACAAACTGGCTGACCTTCAGACCGAGCGCGTCCTGCATGTCGCTGTCCGAGCCGCGCGGGGAAACCAGATAATAGCACACGAGTGAATCGCTCTGGCCGATGCGGTGCGCGCGATCCTCCGCCTGCGAATGCACGGCGGGCGACCAGTCCAGCTCGCCGAATACCACGCAGCTGGCGCGCTGCAGATTGAGGCCGCTTGCGCTTCGAAGGGACACGACGCACAGATTCGTCGTCCCCTCCATGAAGGCGCGGGCGGCCGCGTCCTTTCTGGCGTCGTTTTCGCGTCCGGTGATGAAGACCGGATGGAACGGCTTCAGCTCCTTCGCGTAGATGTCCATCACGGCGTGATGATGCGCCATGAGCAGCACCTTTTCGCCATTTTCCAGAAGCGCACGCACGAACGCGGCGACATACGGCGCCTTGGCGACGCCGGTGGCCTGCCGCTGGGTCTGGGAAATCTGCTCCTCGATCAGCGCGCGCGCGGAGGCGGTTTCCGCGCCGTCGAGCAGATGCAGCTGCTCGGCCACAGGACGCATCAGCTCGCGATACACGCGGTCGTCCCAGTCGATCTCCTGCACCAGCCGCCGCTTGGGCGGTAGTTCCTTTAGAACCTCGCTCTTCACGCGGCGCAGCATCAGTCCCTCGCGCCGCAGATGCTCGCCCAGCAGCTCCGGCTTTGCCACGACCATGTTGCCGTAGCCGTAGCACCATTCACGGGAAAAGCTCTCCCAGTCGCCCAAAAAGTGAAAATCGATGATGTTGACGACGTTCCAGATTTCGCCGCCGTTGTTGTAAATCGGCGTGCCGGACAGGCCGACGACGTTTTCGGACGCGTCGGAAAGCAGGCTGGCGGCGGAGTATTTTTCCGTGCCGGAATGGCGCAGCTCCTGAATCTCGTCGAAGATGACGCAGCCGAAATGATAATCCGGCAGCGCCGTCTTCCAGCCGCGCAAAAGGAGATAGTGAACGATGTACACGTCGGCTTCGGGCAGGTCGTAGGGCTTCAGACCGCGGATAATGTGCACGCGCAGGCTGCCGTCGGGCTTCAGAAAGCGCTCGCACTCGCGCACCCAGTTGCGCACCAGATGCGGCGGCACGACGATCAGCGCCGGATACGCGCGCAGCGTGGCGAGAAACGCCAGCGCCTGCACCGTTTTGCCCAGCCCCATTTCGTCGGCCAGCAGGCAGCGGCGGCTGCTTAGCAGAAAGCCCACGCCGAGCTTCTGAAACGGCATCAGGTCGCCGCGGAACTCGTCGTCCGGCGGGGTGACGGAAGCGGGGGAGGTAAGACTCCGTTCGCGGCGAATGGCGTACTCGCGCGCGTCCTTCAGAGCCTCCGCCCAGCGGGCGCGGTCGGCTTCCTTTATCTCAAGAGGATAGCGCAGCATCAGCCAGTTCAGGTCGCCGATGATGCGCCGATGCGCCGTGAAGCGCGCGACGCCGCGGCCGCGCCCGTCGCAGCCGGGAAACAGGCGCTTGGCCAGCTCCGTCACGCACGGCTCGCCCTTGATCGTCCAGCACTTGGAACGGCGGTTATAGGAAAGCGTGCCGTAGGTGTGCGCGCCCTCGGGAGCGTCCGAAAGATAGACCGGGTATTCCTGCTCGTTCACGGAAGCGACACCCCCCACAGACGGTTGAGCGTAAACAGGATCACGGGCTTTCCACGGCACGCGGCCGGCAGCGAAATTGCCCGCTGCGACACGACGATCAGCGCGTCCACTTCCGCGCACGCGAGGTATTTATCCACCTGACGCAGCAGACGAGCGCGCTCCGGCCGGCTTTTTTTGACCTCGATGCCGACGGAGCCCGTCAGAAAATCGATGCGCGCGCCGTCGGCCAGCTTTGCTTCATGCGCATAGGCGATACCGGCTTCGTCGAGCGCGGCGGCGATCAAGGCGTGCAGGTCGTATTCGCCCGGCGCGGCGGGCACGCGCACGGCGGAAAGCGCGGACAGGATGCGGTTTACGGAATCGGTCACGGAACGTCTCCTTACACTGCGCACGCCGCCCCGAAGGACGGCGTGCAAAATTGGAATACGGATTACAGGCGGATGTTTTCGCCCTTCAGACCCACGAAGGCGCCGTCCTTGTCAAGGCCGCTTTCGGGGTGCGCGATCAGCCATTTGTTCACATGGGTGAGCAGCTGATCCTCCTTCGTGTGCGCCTTGCCGCGGCAGGCGGGCAGCGGCTCGTTGGTTCCCCTGGGCAGCACCACGACGCAGCGGAAGTTTTCGTGTTCACCGGCGCTGATGGGCGCGTAGTGCAGCGTGGTCGAATAGATTTCAACAAGCGTGCCCTTCTTCACGAGAAACGCCTGCATTTTGCCGGTGTCATAAGTGTAGTCGCGGCCAATGTCCTGCCGCTTGCCGACGAGCAGAATCATGTCGGTGCAGGCAAGGTTCAGCTCGGAATCGCGGTGATATTCCACGGCGTTCAGCAGATGGTTGCGGCCGTTACAGTAGCCGATCTGGATGGGCATGCCGCCGTAGGCTTCCTCGGAAAACTGCCGGTTGATCTTCAGCGTTTCGAGACTGCGAACGGAAGGCTCGTAAACGACCCTGTCGCTCGGACATTCGGTTTTCTCCATCTCTTCAATGAGAGAACGGAGGTAGTATCCCTTAATCACTCTGCCAAAGGGTTTGAAAGCGCGGCCGGTTACGGGCTTGATCGTCATGTGTATCTTCCTTCCGAAACAGATTTCATTCTATGATACCATGAAAACGCGCATTTTGCAATCGCGATTTACAAGATATTGCTTGTAATGAAGGCGGCAACTTGGTAAAAAAAAGGCGCAGATGCACAAAGACAGAGACTGCTTCTATGAGCCCCTCAGTTCAGCGGCAAAACAAAATCGGAGCCCCATTACCCGGAACTCCGAAAGTTCTTCGCGGAAACGCGCCTGTCAGACGGTAGGCATAGGCTTTGTACTGAACGTAATGCCCTTCTTCTTGGCGTAGCTCTCCGCATACGATCCCGTCTCACCGTAAATAACAAGTTTTTTGCAGTAAAAGAACGTATCGTCACCAATGGATGTAACAGTATTGGGAATCCTGATGCCGATTAGG
>SFHK01000073.1 GCA_004556395.1 Clostridiales bacterium | reverse complement strand
TAAATCGCGCGGACGGCGGTTTCGAAGTCGGCGCTGTCCACGCCGACGATGATATTCAGCTCGCTGGAGCCCTGATCGATCATGCGCACGTTTACATGCGCGCGGTCGAGCGCGGCGAACAGTCTGGCCGCGGTGCCGGGGTTGCGCACCATGCCGTGGCCGACGGTAGCGATCAGCGCGATGCCGTCCGTCATTTCGATGGAGTCCGGCTGGCAGGCTTCGTTCAGGCGCTTGAGAATTTCGCCGCGGCGCGTCGACAGCTCCTCCGTGGAAATCACCACGGACATCGTGTCGATGCCGGTGGGCAGGTGCTCAAAGGAAATATCGAAATCGTCCAGCACCTGCAGAACGCGGCGGCCAAAGCCGCGCTCGGCGTTCATCATGCCCTTTTCGATGGAAATCAGCGTGAAATTCTTATGTCCGGCGATGCCGGTAATCACGCCGCCGTCCTTCGACGGGCGCGCCAGAATCATCGTGCCGGGATGCGACGGGTCGTTGGTGTTTTTGATCTGCGTGGGAATGCCCGCCACGCGCACGGGGAAGATGCTTTCCTCGTGCAGAACCGTCGCGCCCATGTAGCTCAGCTCGCGCAGCTCCTGATACGTCATTTCCCGAATGCCGCGCGGGTTCGGCACGATGCGCGGGTCGGCCATCAGGAAGCCGGAAACGTCTGTCCAGTTCTCATAAAGCTCCGCGTCAATCGCGCGCGCGACGACCGCGCCGGTAATATCGCTGCCGCCGCGGGAGAACGTGCGCACCTCGCCATCCGGGAAGGAGCCGTAAAAGCCCGGAACGACCGCGCGCTCGTGCTTTTTCAGCTCCGCGCGCAGCACCTCGTTCGTCCATTCCGAGGCGAACACGCCCCTCCGGTCGAAGCGGATGAACTCGCGCGGGTCGACGAAATCCCAGCCGAGACAGTCCGCCAGCAGCCGCCCGCACAGGTACTCGCCCCGGCTGGCCGCGAAGTCCGGCGTGCCGGTTTCGAGAATCTGCGAAAAGGTCTTCTGAAGCAGCGCGTCCACATCTGTCTTCAGGTGCAGCGCCGCGGCGATTTCCCTGTAGCGCGCGGCCGCCTTTTCAAAATACACATAGCCGTTTTCCCCCGCGCGCGCCGCGAAATGGCAGCGATACAGAAGATCGGTCACCTTGTCGTCCCCGTCGAACCGCCGCCCCGGCGCGCTGGGCACCACAAATCTCCGCGCCGGATCGGAAAGAAGAATTTCCCTTACCTTTTGAAACTGTCCCGCGTCCGCCAGCGACGAACCGCCGAATTTTACCGCCTTTACGCCCATGCTCCGCCTCCGGTTTTCGAATCAATGTCCATTATACACGCACACATGTATTTCGTCAAGGGACACTTTCGCATTTTTTCGGAAAAACCTGCGTTTCCGGCGCGGGCAGGGCTGAAGATTGTCAGTGAATTGTAGCGAAAGCTCAATAGAATGGAAATCTATCGCTCAGATGGGTATGCTAAAATAAGATGGTATGTCCATATGCGTTTGAAGGGAGGAGATTGCCGGCATGCGAACCGAGGAGATCCGTCTGTCGTTTCAGGGGCTGAGGGTGCGCTTTCGCGTATTCACGCCCGATGCGCAGGCGACGCGTCGCGTGCTGATGGTAAGCTCTCCTCTGGCCGACGCGGACGCATGGACGGAGCTGGCGGGCATGCTCGCCGCGAACGGCTGCCTGTGCGTAGCCGCGGAGCTACCCGGTTACGGCGCGAGCGCCTGCGGGGCGGGCGTGTTTCAGGACAACGACACGCGCGCGCAGATTCTGTGGGGCATTTTAGACGAGGTGGAGCGCCGCCGCGGCGAAAAGCAGTGCGTGTGGCACCTGATCGGCCACGGAAGCGCCGCCGCCGCCATCATGATGATGACGCTGTATCAGGCGGACAGCGTGAAATCGCGCGTGCTGATCAGTCCGGTGTTCGATCGCTTCATGCCCTATCCGCTTCAGCTCCTGCTGGAAACGCCGGTTGGAAAGAAGCTGATCGACCTCTGGTTCCGCAAAAAGATCCTCGACCGGCGCGGCTTCGCCATACTGGTGCGCCGCGTATACGGCGGGCGCGTGAGCAAGGCGCGCATGGAGGCGCTCAGGCGCTCGATCTGCCGGCGCGGCATGCCGGACACGCTGGCGCGGCTGATGCGCGAGGGCTACCGTCTGCCCGAGAACGCGTATCAGAGCAAGGGGCCGCTGATGCTGATCTGGGGCACGAACGACCGCATTTTCGGCGGCCAGCTGCCCGCGAGGGTGAAAAAGCGCCTGCCGGACGCGGAAACGCACATGCTGCGCGCGGCGCACATGAGCATGGAGACCGACGCGGACATTTTGAACGACTACCTGCGCGGCTGGTTCCTCTTCTCCGAGGGACAGGAAAAATGGCCGGTGAAAAAGCCCGCCGCTTCACAGAAGAAGCGCTGACAACGAACGCGCGGTAAAACAGCCGTTAAATTGGGCAAAATCAGGGCATAACCCTTGATTTTACAGGACAATAGGCGTATACTGATAACAATGTTTGAAGAGGGGGGGCGAAGCCAGTGAAGAACTTTTCGCGTGTATTTTCTCGCAATGGTTTCGAAATCATGGTGCGCCCTCGAGTGAAGCAATAGAAGTCTCTTCATGTCCTTTTTTCATGCTTTCACCGTCGGGCGAACCTGCGCGCCCGGCGGTTTTTGCGCGCTTCGAACGAAGAAACGGAGGGTTTTATGGCATCCAGGAAACTTCAGCGACTGAACGATTTCATGAAGGGCAATCGCCTGCGCTACATAGGCGCGATCGCGACGGTCGGCGTGACGAGCGTGGTCGGCTTCGTGTCGCCCAGCATGCTCGGCGGCGTTGCCGACGCCATCCACGATTGGCTGATGCACGAGAACAACCCGCTCAACTTCCCCGGCTTCATGAACCGGTTCTTTGAGGCCCGCGGGGGACTTTCCTACGTCATTCACAACCTGTGGCTGGTGGGTCTGGTGATCATCGCGCTGTACCTGCTCAACGGCGTGTTCCAGTATCTGCGTGCGCGCTGGACGGCGACGGCGTCCGAGTCCATCGCCAAGAACATGCGCGACCGGCTGTACGCGCACCTGCAGACGCTGCCCTACGACTACCACGTGAAGGCCAAGACCGGAGACCTGATTCAGCGCTGCACGTCGGACGTGGAGACCATTCGCCGCTTCCTGCAGACGCAGATTGTCGAGGTGTTCCGCGCGGTGCTGATGCTGGCTGTGGCGCTGGTACTGATGCTGGGCATGAACGTCAAAATGACGCTGGTCAGCATGGTGCTGGTTCCGCCGCTGTTCGTGTTCGCGATGCTGTTTTTCAAGTGGGTTCGCAAAAGCTTCACGCTGGCGGACGAGGCCGAGGGCAAGATGAGCGCCATCCTTCAGGAGAACCTGACGGGCGTGCGCGTGGTGCGCGCGTTCGGGCGGCAGCAGTTCGAAATCGACAAGTTCGACGAAGCGAACGACGATCTCTGGAAGAAAAACCGCCGCCTGTGCGACCTGCTCGCGATCTACTGGCCGGGCAGCGACTTCCTGAGCATGGCGCAGACCGGCGTGACGCTGGTATACGGCGTGTTTCTCGCCGCCACCGCGTCCACCAGCGGCCTGAGCGTGGGCGACATGACCAAGTTCGTCAGCTACATCGGCATGCTGCTGTGGCCGATTCGCCAGATGGGCCGCATCCTGTCCGACATGGGCAAGTCCATGGTCTCCTTCGACCGACTGGACGAGATCCTCTCGGCGAAGCCGGAGGAGGACGCGCCCGACGCAACCGACGCGCCGGTGGATGGCGACATCGAGTTCGACCACGTGGGCTTCGAATATGAGAAGATGAACCCCGTGCTGATCGACGTGGACTTCAAGGTGAAAGCCGGCGAGACCGTGGCCATTCTGGGCGCGACGGGCTCCGGCAAGAGCACGCTGATGCACCTGCTTCAGCGCCTGTACGACGTGGACGAGGGGCGCGGCGCCATCCGCATCGGCGGAACGGACATCCGCAGGATTCGCAAGTCGCACCTTCGAAGCCGCATCGGCCTGATTCTTCAGGAGCCGTTCCTGTATTCCCGAACGGTGAAGGACAACATCGGCATCGCCGTGCGCGAGCCGAGCGACGAGCAGATTTTCGAAGCGGCGCGCACGGCCAGCGCGCACGAGTTCATCACCGGCTTTGAAAACGGCTACGACACCATCGTGGGCGAGCGCGGCGTAACGCTGTCCGGCGGACAGAAGCAGCGCGTGGCCATCGCCCGCACGCTGATTCGCGAAAACGACATTCTGATCTTTGACGACTCGCTGTCCGCCGTGGACACCGAGACCGACAAGGCCATCCGCGAGGCGCTGCGCGAAAGCCGCGCCGAGGGCGGGAAGGGCGCGACGACGTTCATCATCTCGCACCGCCTGACCACGCTGTCCGAGGCCGACAGGATCATTGTTCTGCAGAACGGCCGCGTGGCGCAGACGGGCACGCACGAGGAGCTCATCCACCAGGACGGCCTGTACCGGCGCATCTACCTCATCCAGTCCGCGCTGGAGGAGGAGCTGAACGACGCCGAAGAAAGCGCGTAAGGGAGGGAAACGAACGTGCAATATCAGGAAGAACAGGATTATACCAAACGATTTGACGCATCCCTCTGGCGAAAGCTGTTCAAATACGCAAAGCCCTATCACCTGCAGCTGCTGCTCGTGTGCGTGTGCATGTTTTTAAGCGCGCGCATCGACGTGGAAATCCCGCTTCTGACGGCGGAAGCCATCGATACCTTCATCGCCAACCAGACGCTGGAGGGCTTCACGGGCTTCGCCATTCGCTACACGCTGGTGATTCTGGCGCAGGTGGCGCTGATTTTCATCTTCTGCTTCACGTCCGGCCGCATTGAATCGGGCATGACGCACCACATCCGCAAAATCGGCTTCCGCCGGCTTCAGGAGCTGTCGTTCTCGTTTTACGACAAGACGCCCGTCGGCTACCTGATCGCCCGCATGAGCAGCGACACCCAGAGACTGGGCGACACCATCGGCTGGGGGCTGATCGACCTTGCGTGGGGCGTGGGCTACATCATCATGGCCGCGATTCACATGTTCGCCCTGAGCCCGCGTCTGGCGCTGGTGGTGCTGTCGGTCATGCCGGTCATCGCCGTGGTGACGATGATCCTTCAGAAGAAGATTCTGAAGAACTACCGCGAGGTGCGCAAGACCAATTCCAGGATCACCGGCTCGTTCAACGAGGGCATCATGGGCGCGAAGACCACGAAGACGCTGGTGCGCGAGGAGGAAAACGCCCGCGAGTTCGTGCAGCTGACGGACACCATGAAAAAGCGCTCCATTCACGCGGCGCTTCTGAGCGCGCTTCTGTTCCCGGTCGTCATGTCGCTGGGCTCCATCACCGTGGCCATCGCCCTGTGGAAGGGCGGCGAAAGCGTTCTGGGCATGAGCGCGGCCTTCGGCGCGATTTCCCTCGGTACGCTGACGGCGTTTGTGAACTACGCCAGCAACATCTTCGACCCCATCGTGGCCATCGTGCGTACACTGGCCGACATGCAGAACAGTCAGGCCGCCGCCGAGCGCGTGTTCACGCTGATCGAAACCGAGCCGGAAATCAAGGATACGCCCGAGGTCGAAAAGGCCTTCGGCAACAACTTCAACCCCGACCGCTCAAACTGGCCGGAGCTCAAGGGCGATATTCAGTTTGAGAACGTGTCGTTCCAGTATTCCGGCGGCGAAAAGGTGCTGAAAGACTTCAACCTGCACGTGGAGGCGGGCCAGACCATCGCGCTGGTGGGCGAAACGGGCAGCGGAAAGAGCACCATCGTAAACCTGATCTGCCGCTTCTATGAGCCGACCGAGGGACGCATCCTGATCGACGGCGTGGACTACCGCGAGCGCTCGCAGCTGTGGCTTCAGTCGCATCTGGGCTATGTGCTCCAGCAGCCGCACCTGTTCTCCGGCACCATCCGCGAGAACATCCGCTATGGCCGTCTGGACGCGACCGACGAGGAAGTCGAAAGGGCCGCCCGGCTGGTCGACGCGGAGGATTTCATCCTGAAGTTCGAGAAGGGCTATGATACCGACGTCGGCGAGGGCGGAAACCGCCTTTCCACGGGACAAAAGCAGCTGATCTCCTTCGCCCGCGCGCTGATCGCCAGGCCCGCCATCTTCGTGCTGGACGAGGCCACCTCCTCCGTCGATACCGAAACGGAGCAGAAGATTCAGAAGGCTATCGTTACCACGCTCAAGGGGCGCACGTCCTTTATCATCGCGCACCGCCTTTCCACCATCCGCAGCGCCGACCGCATCCTCGTGATTCAGCACGGCGAGGTGACCGAAAGCGGCACGCATAAGGAGCTCATCCAGAAGCGCGGCTACTACTATAACCTCTACGCCAACCAGTTCAAGGAGGAACGCGAACAGGCCGTGCTCGGCATTCGCTGATTCCCCGAAGGCGGAGGGAGAGCTTCGCTCCCCCTCCGCACCTCCTCCTCCCTGCGCGGAAGCCCGGCTTCGCCAGCCTGAGATTGAAATTCGAGAGGGCTGCGGCCCTCTCGAGCTCTCCTTCGGGGGCGTTTAAAGAAGCATACAAAAAAACAGAACGATCATCCGAAAATCTGTCCGGCGATCGTTCTGTTTTTCTTATATGGACTTTCTCCGCTGGCGCAGCGCCTGTCCGGTCAGGGAAAGCAGCGCGTACAGGGCGACTGACAGGATGAACGTATGCCGCGGGCTTGCCGCATCGATTCCCTTTAGCAGGATGTTAGCGGCAAGGTATGCGGCCGGCGCGAAAAACAGTTGTCTGAGAAGAGTGGCCGTTCTTCGAGTGCGGAAGACGAGCCAGAGTACGCCGAGGATGAGCGCAAACGCCGCCGCGAGGAGGACGGCATACGGCACGATGGGGCGCATCGGGGTTTCGCCGTATTCGCCGGGCGCGCGTTCCCACAGCAGAATCTGCCGCATGCCGTCGCTGTAAATCAGCCGGTCGGGCGTCGGGCAGAGCCAGCGCATGTAAGGTTCGCGAGCGGAAGCGCCGCGCCATGCCTGAAGGGTGGCGGTCGCCCTGCCGTCGTTTTCGATGACCGTGCGTTCGCTGATTCCGCCGATTCGGCCGTCCATCTGAAGCCTGAGCACGTCCACCGATTCCGGAATATCATCGCCTTCATAATAGAAGCCGTCCGGGGACATGCTCTGCGACCCTTTCACCTGAATCAGGCCGTCCTCCCACGGAAGCCATTGGACGCTGGTCATGCGTACGACATACGGAAAGACCGCGACGAAGACGCAGAGATCTGCGATAGCCGCGCGAAGCCAGCAGCGTTTCCGGCGGGCGCGCGGATCGACGCTGCGAAGCTCGGAAAATCTGTGCTGACATTCCGGACATTCCGACAGATGCCGTTCGATGAACGCGCGCGTTTCCGGCGCGGCTTTTCCCTCCGCGTACAGCGGCAGCAGGTCGCGAATCGGCGCGCACGATTCCTTCATGGGCTTCCCTCCGTTTTCTTTCTCATGCGAAGTTCCCGAATGCACGAAAGCCAGCCGTGCCGGCTGGCTTCGAGTGGAATTGGATTTAGCGGCTTACGCGGATGATTTCGAGGGCGAAGATCTGAGCGGGGATGGAATTGGTCATCTGGCCGTTATAGCGCATGCGGATTACATCCTCGGGCTTGAGATTCTCGGGAATGCTGTCCACGTTGACCTGAAGCTTCTGTCCGTTCGCGTCGATGAGGATGAAGTCCTCGCCGATCTCCTCCACCACGCCGTCCACGATATAGCCGGGAACGACCATGCCCGCGCTGATCTGTCCGGGCAGGGACATGGTCATGGCGCCGTCAAAGTAGGCGGTCAGGGTGGGGAAGTCGATCTTGGCGCCCTTCCACTCGTCGGGCATGTGCACGAGAACCTCCTGCCCATCCGCGGTGCGGATAAGGACGTCGTTGTTTTTCGCGTCGACGCTTACGACGTCGCCGGTGAGCGTGCGCATGACGACGTTCTTCGCGCTGATCTGCGGCGGGAGCGAGGCGGTCATCGCGCCGTCAAAGGACACGTACACGTAATCGCCCGCCTGAATGGCGCGGTCGGCTTCAATCGGCGTTTCGGGAGCCAGATTCACCTGTACGGTTCCCAGCTGCGCGTTTTCAATCACCATGTATTGGCCATGGACGTATTCGGTCACAACGCCGGTAATCGTTTCAGCGGCGGGTTCAGCGGTCGCGCATGCGCCGAAGGCGAGCAGGATGGAAAGAATGATGGAAATCAGTTTCATAGGGTTTTTGTCCTCCATTTCGTGTGATGTCTTATAGACGGAGAGGACGGAGGCGAAGTTCCCGAGGAGATTGTTAATTATTGCTATGCAATATGGCATAATTTCGACCAGAATGCCACAAAAAAACCGCCCCCGCCGGGCGGCTTTTGCGCTTTTGCATTCAGATAATCTCGACAAACACGGGCTTTTCGTTTTTGAGCGTCGCCGCCTTCACAACGGTGCGGATCGACTTGGCGATTCGGCCCTGCTTCCCGATGACCTTTCCCATGTCGTCCGGATCGACGCGCAGCTCGATCACGACGGACTCCGGCCCGTCTACCTCGCGCACGTCCACCGCGTCCGGTTTGTCGACCAGCTTCTGGGCGACAAACTTCACAAGTTCGACCATATCCACGAATCTTGCCTCAGGGTCTGCTGTCCTTGCGGATTACAGCAGGCCGCCCTTCTTCAGCAGGCCGCGAACGGTGTCGGTCGGCTGAGCGCCGGTGCTGAGCCAGTACTTGGCGCGCTCTTCGTCAAACTTGATAACGGCGGGATCTTCGACGGGATTGTAGTAGCCGATTTCCTCAATGAAGCGGCCGTCGCGGGGCGTACGGCTGTCGGAAACGACGACGCGGTAGAAAGGCTCTTTCTTCATGCCCATTCTCTTCAGACGAATCTTAACCATGGGGTGTTCCTCCTTGTATTGTGTCCTATATGGAAATCCGGGTTTCCCGGTGTTCCGCGAATTATCGGAAGCCCTTGCGCAGGCCGAATGGCAGCTTGCCCTTGGAGCCCATCACCTGCTTCATCATCTGGCGCGCCTGCTCGTATTGCTTGATCAGCAGGTTCACGTCCTGCACGGTGGTTCCGCTTCCGGCGGCGATGCGGCGGCGGCGGCTGGCGTTCAGAATGTCGGGATGGCGGCGCTCGGCGCGCGTCATGGAGAGGATGATGGCCTCGGTCTTTTTCTGTTCCTTAGCAATCTTGTCCTCATCGATCTCCACGTTCGAGAGCTTGGAGCCCACGCCGGGGATCATCTTGAGCATGTCACCCACGGAGCCGAGCTTGCGAATCTGCTTGATCTGCTGAAGGTAGTCCTCCAGATTGAACTGCTGGCTCTTGAGCCTGCGTTCCAGATCCTCGGCCGACTTCTCGTCAAACGCGTCCTGCGCCTTCTCGATCAGGCTGAGCACGTCGCCCATGCCCAGAATGCGTCCGGCCATGCGGTCGGGATGGAAGGGCTCGATGTCCGTCAGCTTTTCGCCCACGCCGGCGAACTTGATCGGCTTGCCGGTGACGGCCTTGACCGAAATGGCCGCGCCACCGCGGGTGTCGCCGTCCAGCTTGGTGAGAATCACGCCGTCCACGCCCAGCTCTTTGTTGAACGTGTCCGCCACGGTCACAGCGTCCTGGCCGGTCATCGCGTCGACCACCAGCAGAACCTCCTGCGGCTTGACGGTGGCCTTGATGTCGCGCAGCTCCTGCATCAGCTTTTCGTCGATGTGCAGGCGGCCGGCGGTATCGATGATCACGGGGTTGAAGCCGTAATACCGCGCGTGCTCCACGGCTTCCTTCGCGATCTGCACGGGATTGCCCTGTCCGCGCTCATAAACCTCCACGCCCGCCTGCGAGCCGACGATTTGCAGCTGACGAATGGCGGCGGGGCGGTACACGTCGCACGCCACCAGCAGCGGGCGCTTGTTTTCCTTCTTCAGCATGCGGCCGAGCTTGGCGCACATAGTGGTTTTACCCGCGCCCTGCAGGCCGCACATCATGTAGATGGTGGGCGCGGTGGGCGAATGCGTGAGTTTGGCGTTCACGCCGCCCATGAGCTTGGTCAGCTCTTCGTTAACGATTTTGATGACCTGCTGCGACGGCGTGAGGCTTTCGAGAATCTCCGCGCCCACGCACCGCTCGGTGACGGTCTTCACAAAGTCCTTGACGATGGCGTAGTTGACGTCTGCCTCCAGAAGCGCCATGCGCACCTCGCGCATCGCGGCCCTGACGTCCGCCTCGGTCAGCTTTCCGCGGCCGGAGAGCTTTTTGAACGCGTTTTGCAGTTTGTCGGAAAGTCCTTCAAACGCCACGGAAATCACCTCTCAATATCTTCAATGCGGCGAAGCGCTTCGCGCGCGCGAACGAGCGCCTGCGCGTCCTCGCCGGAAATGGCCCTGTCCAGCTCCGTCCGGCACTCGCCGACCGCCTCGGTCAGCCGCCTGTACCGGCTCAGAAGTCCCAGCTTGGCCTCGTAGGCCTCCAGCTGCTTCTGCGCGTGATTGATGGCGTCGTGCACGCCCTGCCGGGTGATGCCCATCGCGTCCGCGATTTCCTGAAGGGAAAGATCCTCCTCCAGATACATCCGCATGACCCGCAGCCGGTGCTCCGTTAAAAGCGCGCCGTAGAAATCGAGCAGCCAGCCATACTCCACTCTCTTCTCCACACCCGACGCTCCTTCGCCCTTTTCACAGCCTGTTCATTCTACCACCGCACCCGCGGTCTGTCAAGTTAATTTGCTTGACAA
>SFHK01000072.1 GCA_004556395.1 Clostridiales bacterium | reverse complement strand
CGCCGAGCGCGGCATGCGGATGAGTCAGGCGCTTCTTCGCGCGCGTCAGAACGGGGAAGTCGAGGAAGCCGCGCCGTTTTGAAGGACGTTTGAAAGACTCCGGTGTTTCCGTGCGCTTGCGCCGAGCGCGGCAGGCGGATGAGTCAGGCGCTCCTGCGCGCGCGTCAGAACGGGGAAGTCGAGGAAGCCGCGCCATTCTGAAAATATGCCGGATTTTTCCTCTTTGGGGCGGAAAATGTGCCGATTTCTGCCGATGGGCTGATTTTTCCGCGTTTTGCGGCCAATCGCAACCGCCGGTTGACGAATTATACGGTCGGATTTCTGGCGCGCAACCGCCGGAAGGTGTACGATAGGTGCCACAAGGGTCGCGGAAAATGCGGCCGGACAGGGAGGAAAAACCTATGATTTTCGCGGATAAGGTAATCGCGCTTCGCAAGAAGGCAGGATGGTCGCAGGAGGAGCTGGCCGAGCGGCTGAACGTCAGCCGTCAGTCGGTCTCCAAGTGGGAGAGCGCGCAGTCGGTGCCGGACATCGACCGGATTCTTCAGATGAGCCGTCTGTTCGGCGTGACGACGGACTATCTTCTGAAGGACGACATGGAGGAGCCGGAGGTCACCGGCGAAGAAAGCGCCTCTCCGCTGCGCCGGGTGACGATGCAGCAGGCCTCCGATTATCTGGCGCTGCGCCGGGCGGCCGCGCCGAAAATGGCGATTGCCACGTTCCTGTGCATCCTGTCGCCGATTCCGCTGATGATGCTGGCGGCGATGAGCGAGTTCAGCCGGTTCCACATCACGGAAAACGCCGCGGCGGGCATCGGCCTTTCGGTGCTGACGGTGTTTGCGGCGGTGGCTGTGGCGCTGTTTCTGTCCTGCGGGGCAAAGGTGAAGGAGTACGAATTTCTGGAAAAGGAGCCATTCGAAACCGAGTACGGCGTGAGCGGCATGGTGAAGGAGCGCCGAAAGGCGTTCGCGCCCACCTGTACCCGCCTGAATATCGTGGGCACGCTTCTGTGCATCCTGTCCGTGATCCCGCTGTTCGTGGCCGCCTGCATGAACACGACCGACATTTTCTACGTCGCCGCGGTCTGCCTGCTGCTGGTCGTGGCGGGCATCGGCTGCATGGCGTTCGTGTACGGCGGCACGATCCAGTCCGCCACGGAAAAGCTGCTCGAGGACGGCGAGTACACCCGCCTGAGCAAGGCGAGAAGCCCCGTCATCGGCGCGGTGAGCGGCGGCTACTGGCTGCTGGTCACGGCGATCTTCCTTTACTATACCTTTGGCCCTAAAGGAAACGGCAATGCTCAGTATAGCTGGTTCATCTGGGCCATCGCCGGCGTGCTGTTCGCCGCGATCATGCTGGTGCTGAAGACCGTAAAGCGCAGCGGAAAGAAGGACTAAGCGCGCGGCAATGAAAAAACCTCTCGGAATGAATTTCAATTCCGGGAGGTTTTCGTATGGGAGGACGCCCGGCGGATTACTCCTTCAGGGAGCCGATCAGCACGCCCTGCACGAAGTATTTCTGTACGAACGGGTAGATGCAGAGGATGGGGGCGGTGGAGACGACGATCAGGGCGTATTTCAGCACGTCCGCCATGCCCTGACGCTCGGCGAGCATGTCGGCTTCCGTGCCGGTGGCGTTTTCGGCCACCTCGTTCATAATCAGAATATCGCGCAGGAAGACCTGTAGGGGGTATTTTTTATAGTCGGACAGGTAGATAAAGGCGTTAAAGTAGGCGTTCCAGTGGGCGATCGCGTATTGAAGGCTGATAACCGCGATAACCGCCTTTGAAAGCGGCAGGATGAAGCGGAAGAAAAAGTGCGTGAAGCTGCATCCGTCGATCTGCGTGGCCTCCACCAGACTTTCCGGGATGGTGCTGTGGATGAAGGTGCGCGTGACGATCATCTGCGTTACGCCGATTGCGCCCGGCAGCATGAGCGCCCAGCGCGAGTTGATCAGGCCCAGATCGCGCATGACCAGATAGGTGGGAATCAGGCCGCCGCTGAACAGCATGGAGAACGTGAACAGAAACGTGAAGAACTTCCGATCCGGGAACTCGCGCCGGGAAAGGGGATACGCGCAGATCAGCGTCATGCACACGTTTATGAACGTGCCGCCGAAGGTGTAGAGGAAGGTATTTTTATAGCCGATCCACACCTTCTGATATTTGAACACCTCTTCGTAGCCCTTCAGCGTGAACTCAACCGGGAAGAGGAACACTCTTCCGGTGGTGACGGCCTTTCCGGAGGAAAAGGAGCTGGACAGGGTCAGCACCAGCGGATACAGGACGATCAGCGCGAGAAGCGCCACGAGGATTTCCACCGTCCAATAGAACCGTCGGTCGCTGCCGGAGGTTTTCATGTGGGGCTTCGCGGAGGAATCTTTCATGCGTTTCCCCTCTTTACCACAGGCTCGTCTCGCCAATCCGTCTGGCGATGGTGTTGACGAGCACGATCATGATTGTGTTTACAAGGGAATTGAACATGCCAATCGCGGTGGCGTAGGAATAGTCGTTGGAGGAGCCGGAGCCCAGTCCTTTTTTATAGATGAAGGTCGCGATGACCTCGCTTTTGCTCAGGTTCAGGCTGTTCTGCATGAGGTAGGATTTTTCAAAGCCCATGCTCATGATTCGCCCGGCGCTTAAAATCAGCATGATTACGACCGTGGGCATGATGGTTGGAATATCCACGTGAAGCACGCGCTGGAAGCGGTTCGCGCCGTCGATCATCGCGGCTTCATGCAGGCTGGGCGATACGGCCGTCAGCGCGGCGATATAGATAATCGAGTCGTAGCCGAAATTTTTCCAGACGCCGCTCCACACGTACAGGTGCGGATAGGCGCTGGTGCTTCCGAATAAATCCATGGGCGTGGCGCCGAACAGGGCGCGGCTGATCGCGCCATAGATGCCCGTGAGCGGGTTGAACACCTGCATGAGCATGCTGACCATGACCACCATGGAGATGAAATAGGGCATGTAGGTCACGGTCTGTACAAACTTTCTGTACCGAACCGAACGGACGGAGTTGAGCGCGATGGCGAAAAGAATCGGGAAGGGGAACCCGGCGCAAAGGCCGTACAGCTGAATGGACAGCGTGTTATACAGCACGTTCTTGAACTGATACGCCTTCAGAAAGTGCTTAAAGTAATACAGCCCCACCCACGGGCTGCCGTTCATGCCCGCGGTGATGTTAAATTCCTGAAAGGCAATTCGAAGTCCCGCCATCGGGACATAGGCAAAGGTGATGATATACACCGCCGGAAGAAGCATGAACAGATACATCTGCCAGTACGGGAGTCGTCTCTGGAAAAAACGCTTCACAGGGAAGTCAATCCTTTCTGTGCGGATTCGGGAGGCATGCCTCCATCCGGGAAAAGGAGAGCGGCGCGTGCCGCGCCGCCCTCCGGCGTTGAGATCTGGCGATTACAGGGTGCGGTCGAACGCGCTCTGAATGGCGCCAAGGTATTCTTCAAGACCCATCGCGTCGATGCTGGCGACGTAGTTGTCCCAGTCGTCCTCAAGGCTCAGGTCGCGGGTGACGAAGCGGCCGACGGACTCCATGACGTAGTCGTTCAGCACGTTCTGGTATTCGTCGACGATCTTCTGCTCCTCATCGGTGAAAATCAGGCCCCATACGCCGTTTTCCGTGTTGGCGCATTCCATCAGCGGGGAGATGGAGCGTCCCAGCGGCACGAAGTGATCCAGCGGGCCGCAGACCACGCCCATGACGAAGTCGTTCATCAGCATCTGCGGGCCGACGTGTCCCCACCAGGTGTTCTGCATCGTGCCCCACTTGGAGGTCAGGGTCGCAAAGACGGTCGGAATGCCGGCGGCTTCAAACGCGCCGTGCTCGCCTTCTACCGCGTAGCGCCAGTCCACGCCCTCGATGCCGTAGCGATCCCACACGCTCATCAGCTGGCTGCACAGGAAGTCGCCCACCTCAAAGGCCTTTTCGACGTTCTGGCAATTTCGGGTGATGTACATCTTCGTGGAGGGCAGCTGGGGCTTCACGGTGCACTGTCTGGTGCCGTCGGGGCCCTCCAGCGGGGCTGCAATGATGTACTCGATGCGGCGCTCCATGTCCGCGGGCATGTAGGAGGACGAGTTCGCGCCCTGCACGCCGACGACGACGGTGTCCTGCGTCATGATCGCCTTGAACTGGTTGAAGTCCATCGTGAACGTCAGCGGGGAAAGCAGCTCCTCGTCCACCAGCGAACGGATGAAGAGCAGGCCTTCCTTCCATTTTTCGGTGTTGGCGACGTATTCGATTTTGCCGTCCACGTTCTGATAGTAGTTATCCTGCGTGTAGATGAAGGGGCTCATGAGCGGCCGGATGAAGTTGCCCTGCTTATTTGCGATGTTGCCCAGTATGGGGATTTCGTCGGCCTCGCCGTTGCCGTTGGGATCCTGCGTTTTGAACGCGCGCAGCACCTCGACGAATTCGTCGATGGTGGTGGGCATTTCCAGATCCAGCGCCTTGAGCCACGGCTCGTAGATCAGCATGCGGTTGTTGGCGTATTCGTTGTCCATCGCGTCGACCACGTAGGGCATGCCGTAAATGCGGCCGTCGGGGCTGGTGATGTATTTCAGGATGCCTTCCTTGCCCAGCGCGCTCTTCGTGGACTGCTCCGTGAAGTTCTTGTCGTGCACGCCGTCATACAGATCGGTCAGGTCGACGAAAATGCCGGCCTTGCCGTATTTGGCAATGACGCTGGTGGGAAGGTTGAACATCAGCACGTCGGGAAGCTCGTCGCCGCCCGCCACGACCATCAGGTCGACCTTCTGCATGCATTCGTTGTTGCTCGAGGGAAATTCCACAAACTCGAGGTTTACGCCGCAGATCTCTTCAATCTTCAGCGTCTGCAGGTTGGTGTCCCAGTTCTCCACGACGGATGAGCGCTGTACGCCGATGGTGAGGGTCACGGGTTCCTCGGCAGCGGCGGGGAGCGTCGTCACGGACATCAGCAGCGCCAGCGCGAGCGCCAGGGTCAGAAAACGGGATTTCTTCATGGGCTTTCCTCCTTTGTTGAATGGCAAGACCACTTGCTGAGTCCTTTATATCCGATTTTGCGCCCGATTTCAATTACGAAAACGCTGTTTCTGTGTATTGGGAATACAAAATTTGCATAGTTTGCTTGAATCAAAATGACGCGTGTAGTATTATCTACCCATACTTTATAAAATCAAATCAATGGTCGGTGCGGAGGACTCTATGAGGGCATGGCTTTCGAATAAAACGGTACGGCATTTTCTGAAGATTTACAGCACCGTGTTTTTGTGTGTATTCATCGTGACCGCGGTGGCGTGCGCCGTCTTTGTCCGGTATTCGTATCGCGACAGCGTCAAGCTGGTTCGGGAGCAGCTTACGGAGAGCGTGCAGCGCCTGAACCGGGAGATTTTCACGGTGACGGAGACCGCCACGAATCTGGCTTCCAATTATCAGGTGGTTCTGCTCGCCAATACGCAGCTGCCCTTTTCCCGGAGGCAGACCTTTATGGTGAAAAACGCGATCACACAGTTTTCCGAGGGCTTCAAGTTTCAGAGCATCATGGAGAACTATGGGCTGATCATGAAAAACGGCGGCGTGCTGTGCGCAAACCAGCTTCACAACAGCGTCGGGGAATATTATGGAACGTTTTTGCGCGAGGAGGGCTACCCCACGGCGGAGGAATGGCTGAAGTCCATGCAGGACATTTCGGGAAGCAGCTGCCTGCGCGCCGCGCGGGTGGAATCGGACGGGACCGCCTATGACGCGGTGCTGTTCATCCTGCCGTTTTCCAGCTCGTATTACACCATGCAGACCACGTTTTTTGCGTATTTCAGCACGGAGCGGATGCGCGAGATCATCGGCATGGACTCCATGCTGGACAGCCTGACCGTGAGCGTGCCGGACGGGAGCCGCGTGAGCCTGATTTCCAAACCGGGAGACGGAAAAAGCAGCGAGCTCATCCGCGTGGAAGGCCTGCACGGCCTTGCCGTTCAGGCGCGCGTTTCGCACAGCCTGATCACCGCGTCGCTCGGCGCGATTTATCTGATGGTGTTTCTCGTGATGGTCAGTTATCTGCTGGTCGGCTGCGTGATGGCGGTTTTCTTCGTGCGCAACAGCGCCGTTCCGCTGCTGAAAATCGTCGACGAAGCGCAGAAGAACCATCCCGTCCATCAGGCGAACGCCGACGGCAACGCGTTTGATTCGCTGACGGCGCTGTTCCGGGGGCTGCATCAGGAGCAGCTGCAAAACACGGAGCAGCTTTCCCAGCAGCAGGAGCTTCTGCGGCAGAGCCATTTGGAGCTTCTGCTGTGCAATCCCTACACGACCGACCATGAGCGCACGGTGGCGAAATGGTTCCCGGACTTTCCAAGGCCGTTCCGCCTGATTCTGCTGAAGCTGAACGAATACGCGAAGCTGAACGCCGAGGAGCGCGCGATTCTGCAATCCTTTATCCGGCAGCGGCTTTCGGAAATTCCGCTGGTGCATTTTCAGCATGAATACGTGGTGTGCATTCTGGGCAACGACGTTCGGGTAGACGACATGCTGCAAAAGGCGCAGAGCGGAGACCTGAGGTACGCCTTCGAGCCGGGGCGGATTGCCGTCAGCGGCGAGTTCAATGATACCGCGTGCCTGTTTGCCGAGTATTCCCGCCTGCGCTTTGCGCTGGAAGCGTTCCCGGAAACCAGCGGCGCGCCGTATATCATGCTGAGCGGGGAGCCCTCGGCGGATACGCAGGTAACGCCGCTTACGCAGAACCACCGGCGCTTTTCCGACCTGATCCTGCACAACCGGATGGACGAGGCGTTCGAGCTGTTCAAAAAGGATTTTTCGGAGGTGCGCAAGGACGAATACGTGCAGCTGTTCTATAACTATCGAAACGAATTCGTGCTGCTGATGGAGTCTCTCCCGGCGTCAGCGCAGATCGTGCTGCCCCAGTACGCGCCGGGCATGAACTGGAAGGACGCGCTGCAGACGCTGATGGACGCGGCCGTGGCCGTGCACGAGGAGCTGCACCGGCAGATGCTGGAATCTTACGCCTCCGGCAGCCGCGACGGGCAGATTATCGCCTACCTGAACGAAAGCTTCCGCGACCCGAACCTGTGCGTCAGCTACGTGACCGAAGCCCTCGGCATAACGGAGACGCAGCTGCAGAACGCCATTCGCAGGTTTAACGGCGACAGCTTCCATTCCTTTATAGAAAAGAAGCGCATGAAGTACGCCGCCGACCAGCTGCAAAAGACCGACCTGCCGATCGCCCAGATTCTGCAGGACAGCGGCTATGTTTCCACCAGCGCGTTCTACCGCGCGTTCAAGCTGTACTACGGCGTTTCGCCCAGCTGCTACCGCAGCGCGAAGAAAGAGGAAGAGTCATAAAAAATATGCCGTTCGCCGTCCTTCCGGAAGAGAAGGGCGGCGAACGGCGATTAAAATGGGGTTAGTTGCTCTCCGCGTTCACGAGGGTCTCGAGGCGGTCGAGCTTTTTGGCGTAGAAGGCGATGGCGTCCTGCCAGAAGTCGGGTTTGGTGAGGTCGATGCCGGCGGAGGCGGCGACGTTCCGGATGGTATCGGAGCCGCTCTTCTGGAGGATGGTCTTATACAGCGGCCAGAAGTCGTCGCCCTTCTTCTGCCAGAGGGCGTACAGGCCGGTGGCGAACAGCAGGCCGAAGGCGTAGGGGAAGTTATAGAAGTGCAGGTCGGCGGAGTAGTAGTGCGACTTGCACGCCCACATATAGGGATGCAGGCAGTTCTCGTCCAGTCCGTCGCCGTAGGTCTGCTTCTGCGCGTCCAGCATGATTTCGCACAGGCCGCGCGCGGAGGTGGTGCCGGTCTTGCGGCGCTCGACGACCTCGCTTTCGAACAGGAAGCGGCTCATGATGTCCACGATCACCTGCGCGGCGTCGCTCAGCTGCATTTCGAGCAGCGCGGCTTCCTCCTCCGGACTCGCGAGCTTCTGCATGCGCTCGGCCAGCAGCAGCTCGTTGAACGTGGACGCGGTTTCGGCCAGCGGCATGGGCGTGTCCGTCATGAGCGGGGAAACCTCGTTCAGGCAGTCGTTGTGGAACGCGTGCCCCAGCTCGTGCGCCAGCGTGGAAACGTCGGAGAATGAGCCATCGAAGTTGGTGAGCACGTAGCTGATGCCCAGCGACGGCTCGCCCGCGCAGAACGCGCCGCCCTCCTTGCCCTCGCGGGGATACGCGTCGATCCAGTTTTCGGCGAAGGCGCGGCGCATCACGTTCTGAATGGCCGGGCAGTAGTCGCCGAACACGCGAAGCAGCAGGTCGCGCGCCTCGTCCAGCGTGTAGGTCTTTGTGACCTTGCCCACCGGCGCGAACAGGTCGTAGAACTTCAGGCCGCCCTCGTAGCCCAGCATTTTCGCCTTCAGGCGGAAGTAGCGGCGGAACATCGGCAGGGCGCCGCGCATGGCGTTCAGAAGCGCGTCCAGCGTTTCACGATCCATGCGGGAGACGATCAGCGACCAGTCCAGCACCGAGGGGAAATTGCGCAGGGAGCACATGGTGAGCGCTTCGCCCTTGATGGCGTTCAGGCAGGCGGCCATGCCGGTTTCAAGCCGCGGATAGGCGGCGATTTCGGCTTCGTAGGCGGCCTTGCGCACGTCCGCGCGCGCATCGCAGGCCATGGCGCGCACGGCGGGCAGCGGCAGGCGCTTCGTTTCGCCGTCCAGCGTCAGGTCGATGGAGAGACCTGCGAACAGCTCGTCGCGCAGGCGGGCGAAGGCGGCGCTGCCGTCCATGCGCATTTTGAGCACGGTCGGCTCCAGCGCGGAATCGATCAGGTGCGCCGCGTCGTTTTTCGCGTTTTCAAAGAAGGGCAGGTGCTCGGTCAGCAGCGCGTCGCCCTCGCACAGCGCGCGGATGTGGTCGTTTTCGCCGATGTAGCGGACGAAATCGCTGGAAACCAGCGAGAATTCGTTGCCGATTTCCATGTAGCGCACGCGCGGCTGAAGCGCCGCTTCGCAGTTTGAGTCGGCGGCCAGCGTCAGGAAGATCAGGTTGCCCACGCGGCTCATCCGCTTGCTGAGCGACTGCATCCGCTCGATGATGGCGTGCAGGTTCTTCTGCTCGTCGCCCTCGCGCACGTTCGCAATCGCGGTCTTCAGCTGCGCTGCGCCCGCGGAGAGCGCGTCCATGTCGCGGGCAAAGGCCGGGTCGTCAAAACCGGTGTAAAGCTTTCCAAGATCCCAGTTCATGATGCGTTTCCTCCCGTATATTTTCCGGCGTCAGGCAGGCTTCCCGTCCGAGGATGCCAGATACGCGCCGGCGATCATGATGGCAAGCGCAAGAAAGAACGTCGCGCCGGGCATGTCGCGGAAAATCGCGAGCGACAGCCCCGCGCCGATGAACGGCGCGAGCGCGTAATAGGCGCTGGTGCGCGCCGCGCCAAGGTCGCGCTGCGCGCGGATATAAAAGAAGATGCTCATGCCGAAGGCCACGAAGCCCAGCAGCATTGCCGCGAGCGCGTCCATCGCGCCCGGCAGCCGTTCGCCCGCGAAAAAGGCGATTCCCAGCGCGCCCGCGCCGGAGAAAAGGCCCTTCACAATCACTACGTCCAGCGGGCTGCGGTCGGACAGCCTTCGCGTGCAGTTGTTTTCAAAGCCCCAGCACACGCAGGCGAGCAGCACGTAGATCGAGCCCGCGGAGAAGCGCAGGCTTCCCGCGTCCTCCACCGAAAGCAGCGCGCTGGCGGCGGTGACCAGAACGATGGCCAGCCACAGGCGGCGCGAAATCGTCTCTCGAAAGAGGATAAGCGCGATCAGCGACGTGGCGACGATTTCGAAATTGTTGAGCAGCGCCGCGGTTTCCGGCGTGGTGCGCCGAAGACCCAGCATCAGAAGAATCGGCGCGGCGATGTCCAGCGCGATCATTCCGATCACATAGGGAAGATCGTCCCGGCGAAGCGAGCGCTCGCGCCGTCCCCGGCCGATCAGCTTTACCGCGCCCATGCCCACGCCCGCGCCCAGATACAGAAACGCCGCCATCATCCGCTCCGGCACCCGGCCGAGCAGCAGCTTGGAGACCGGCGCGTTCAGCGCGTACAGCGCCGCCGCCAGCACCGCGAACAGAATCGCGCGTGAGGTTTTCTTCGTCACGATCAACGCTCCCCATGCTGCCTGAATTTCCCTTCCAGTATACCCCGTGCGCACGGATTCGTCAATGAAAAAAACGGAGAGACGCTTCGCGGGAAAAGCGGAAGCGCGCGCAGATGAAAAACGCGCCGCCGGCTTTGGAGGGCTGGCGGCGCGGAGGGGGCGGGCTATGGGGAACGCGCCGAATTCGTCTATGATGGGGCGAAGGTCGGCGTATTGAACGCGCGCAGGTGAAAACGCGCCGCTGGCTTTGGAGGGATGGCGGCGCGAAGGGGGGCAGGCTACGGGGAACGCGTCGAATTCGTCTATGATGGGGCGAAGGTCGGCGTGTCGAGCGCGCGCAGGTGAAAAACGCGCCGCCGGTTTTGGATGGCTGGCGGTGTGGAGGGGGCGGGCTATGGGGAGCGCGCCGAATTCGTCTGCGATGGGACGGAGGTCGGCGTGTTGAACGCGCGCAGGTGAAAACGCGCCGCCGGCTTTGGAGGGTCGGCGGCGCGGAGGGGGCGGGCTATGGGGAACGCGCCGAATTCGTCTGCGATGGGAGGGAGGTCGGCGTGTCGAGCGCGCGCAGGTGAAAAACGCGCAACCGGTTTGGATGGCTGGCGGTGTGGAGGGGGCGGGCTATGGGGAGCGCGCCGAATTCGTCTGCGATGGGACGGAGGTCGGCGTGTCGAGCGCGCAGGTGAAAACGCGCAGCCGGTTTTGGATGGCTGGCGGTGTGGAGGGGGCGGGCTATGGGGAACGCGCCGAATTCGTCTGCGATGGGACGGAGGTCGGCGTGTTGAGCGCGCGCAGGTGAAAAACGCGCCGCCGGCTTTGGAGGGCTGGCGGCGCGGAGGGGGCGGGCTATGGGGAGCGCGCTGAATTCGTCTATGATGGGGCGAAGGTCGGCGTGTCGAGCGCGCGCAGGTGAAAAACGCGCCGCCGGCTTTGGATGGCTGGCGGTGTGGAGGGGGCGGGCTATGGGGAGCGCGCCGAATTCGTCTATGATGGGGCGAAGGCCGGCGGGCGCGTCGGCGGCGGGATGGCCGGG
>SFHK01000071.1 GCA_004556395.1 Clostridiales bacterium | reverse complement strand
AAATTCCTCGATTTACCTCCAGTAAACCTTCGAAATTTGCATTTGCATCTGACGAAAAATCCATTCGCCGGACGACCACCTCATTTGTGCGGCGCTGCCCTAAAAATAAGGCTGCGCGGCGTTTCTTCCGCACAGCCTTATTGCCGTCAGGCGAGGATGGCGTCGATTTCGTGCAGCTCCTCCTCGGTGAAGGTCAGGTTCTCGATGGCCTTCACGTTTTCCAGAATCTGCTCTGGCTTGCTCGCGCCGATCAGCGCGGAGGTGACGACCGGGTCACGCAGCACCCACGACAGCGCCATCTGCGTCAGGCTTTGGCCGCGGCGAATGGCGATTTCGTTGAGTCGGGCAATCTTCTGAAGCTGCTCCTGCGTGATGTTGTCCGCCTTCAGATAGCGCGGGTCGCGCGCGGCGCGGGAGTCGGCCGGAATGCCGTGTAGGTATTTGCCGGTGAGCAGCCCGTTGGCGAGCGGCGCGAAGCAGATGCAGCCCACGTTTTCGGCGCGCAGCGTCGCGAGCACGCCGTTGTTTTCGATGCGCCGGTTCAGAAGCGAATAGCTGGGCTGGTGAATCAGGCAGGGCGTGCCCAGCTCCTTCAGCACGCGGACGGCTTCGCGCGTCTGTTCGGCGTCGTAGTTGGAGATACCCACATACAACGCCTTGCCGCTGCGGACGATCTGATCCAGCGCGCCCATCGTTTCCTCAATCGGCGTTTCCGGGTCGGGACGGTGGTGGTAGAACACGTCCACATAGTCCACATGCATGCGCTTCAGGCTCTGGTCGATGGAGGAAATCAGGTACTTGCGGCTGCCGAAGTTGCCGTAGGGGCCTTCCCACATGTCGTAGCCGGCCTTGGTGGAGATGAACAGCTCGTCGCGATGCGGCTTCCAGTCGCGCTCCATGTGCATGCCGAAATTGCGCTCGGCTTCGCCGTAGGGCGGGCCGTAGTTGTTGGCGAGGTCGAAATGGGTGATGCCGCAGTCGAAGGCCGTGCGCAGAATCGACTGCTGAATGACGAACGGCGTGATGGAGCCGAAATTGTGCCACAGCCCCAGCGAAATCGCCGGCAGCTTCACACCGCTGTGTCCGCAGCGGCGGTAGCTCATTTTTGTATAGCGGTCGGAAGCGGGAACATAGCTCATGCGTTTTCACTCCTTTGGAAACCGATTGTATGCGTTTTGCGGCGTTCCATGCGCTTGCGAAGAATGGAAAATCGAGGGAAAGCCGCGGCCTTCCCTCGATACAGATGATAAACTCTTACTTTCTGTGCGCGAGCGCGGCCTGCGCGGCGGCAAGGCGGGCGATCGGTACGCGGAAGGGCGAGCAGGACACGTAGTCCAGGCCGACCGCATCGCAGAACTCGATGGACGACGGATCTCCGCCATGCTCACCGCAGATGCCCAGCTTGAGGTTCGGGCGGGTCTTGCGGCCGAGCTCGGCAGCCAGCTCGATCAGGCGGCCGACGCCGTTCTTGTCGAGACGGGCGAAGGGATCGTTCTCGTAAACCTTCTTCTCATAGTAGGCGGTGAGGAACTTGCCCGCGTCGTCACGGCTGAAGCCGAAGGTCATCTGGGTGAGGTCGTTGGTGCCGAAGGAGAAGAACTCGGCTTCCTTGGCGATTTCGTCGGCGGTCAGAGCGGCGCGCGGAATTTCGATCATGGTGCCGATCTTGACGTCCAGATGCGTGTTATGCTCGTTCATGACCTTCTCGGCGGTCTCGACGACGACCTTCTTAACGTAGGCCAGCTCCTTGACTTCGCCGACCAGCGGGATCATGATTTCGGGATGGATGTCGTAGCCGTCCTCCGCGTTGACTTCGATGGCGGCTTCGATGACCGCGCGGGTCTGCATCTCGGCGATCTCCGGATAGGTGACGGCCAGACGGCAGCCGCGGTGACCCATCATCGGGTTGAACTCATGCAGCTCGTCGATCTTGTGGATGATGTGCTCGACGGTCACGTTGAGCTCCTTGGCGATGGCTTCGATTTCCTCGGTCATGTTCTTGGCCGGCAGGAACTCGTGCAGCGGCGGATCGAGGTAGCGAACGGTCATGGGACGGCCCTCGAGAGCCTTGTACATGGCCTTGAAATCGCCCTTCTGCATCGGCAGCAGCTTGTCCAGCGCGGCGCGGCGCTGCGCCTCGGTATCGGCGAGGATCATTTCGCGCACGGCGGAAATGCGGTCGGCGTTGAAGAACATGTGCTCGGTGCGGCAAAGGCCGATGCCCTCGGCACCGAACCTCACGGCGGTGGCGGTGTCGCGCGGGTTGTCCGCGTTGGTGCGGACACTCAGGCGGCGGAAGGAATCCGCCCACTCCATGATGGTGGCAAAGTTGCCGGAAACGGCGGCGTCCACGGTCTTGATCGCGCCTTCGTAGATGTAGCCGGTGGAGCCGTTGATGCTCATCCAGTCGCCCTCTTTGAAGACCTTGTCGCCGATAGTGGCGGTCTTGGCTTCTTCGTCAACCTTCAGCGCGGAGCAGCCGGCGACGCAGCAGGTGCCCATGCCGCGGGCCACGACGGCCGCGTGAGAGGTCATGCCGCCGCGGGCGGTGAGGATGCCCTGCGCGTGAACCATGCCCTCGATGTCTTCCGGAGAGGTCTCCTGACGGACGAGAACGACCTTCTGGCCGCTCATGCCCGCTTCAGCCGCCTCGGAAGCGGTGAAGTAAACCTGACCACAGGCAGCGCCCGGGGAAGCGGCGAGACCCTGACCGACGGGCGTGGCCTTCTTGAGGGCCGCCGCGTCGAACTGCGGGTGCAGAAGCGCGTCCAGGTTGCGGGGGTCGATCATGGCGACGGCTTCTTCCTTGGTGCGCATGCCTTCGTTCACCAGGTCAACGGCGATCTTCAGCGCCGCGGCCGCGGTGCGCTTGCCGTTGCGGGTCTGCAGCATGTACAGCTTGCCGCGCTCGATGGTGTATTCCATGTCCTGCATGTCGCGATAGTGCGCTTCCAGCTTGTTGGCGATGTCGACAAACTGGCGGTACACCTCGGGCATAACCTGCTCGAGGGTCGCGATCTGCTGCGGGGTGCGGATGCCGGCCACGACGTCCTCGCCCTGCGCGTTGATCAGGTATTCGCCGAACAGCTTCTTCTCGCCGGTGGCGGGGTCGCGCGTGAAGGCGACGCCGGTGCCGGAGGTTTCGCCCATGTTGCCGAAGACCATGCTCTGCACGTTGACAGCGGTGCCCCAGTCGGAGGGGATGTCGTTCAGGCGGCGATAGATGATGGCGCGCGGGTTCTCCCAGGAGCGGAACACGGCCTTGATGGCCTCCATCAGCTGAACCTTGGGATCCTGCGGGAACTCCTCGCCCTTCTTCTCAAGGTAGATACCCTTGAAGCGGGCGACGACGTCCTTCATATCCTCGGCGGTCAGGTCGGTATCGAACTTCGCACCCTTTTCTTCCTTGATTTCGTCAAGCACCTTTTCGAACAGGGGCTTCGGGATCTCCATCACGACGTCGGAGAACATCTGGATGAAGCGGCGATAGGAATCGTAGGCAAAGCGCTCGTTGCCGGTCAGCCTGGCCAGACCCTGCACGGCCACGTCGTTCAGACCCAGATTCAGGATGGTGTCCATCATGCCGGGCATGGACGCGCGCGCGCCGGAGCGAACGGATACGAGGAAGGGATTTTCGAGGTCGCCGAACTTCTTGCCGCAGATCTTCTCGGTCTCGGCCAGCGCGGCGTAAATCTGCTCGGTGATGTCCTCGCCGATGGTGCAGTTATCGGTATAGTAGCGGGTGCAGGCTTCGGTGGTTACGGTGAAGCCCTGCGGAACCGGCAGGCCGATGTTGGTCATTTCGGCGAGGTTCGCGCCCTTGCCGCCCAGAAGGTTCCGCATGCTGGCGTTGCCTTCCTTAAAAAGGTAAACGTATTTTGCCATAGACAATCCTCCCAGTTGTGATGAATCCCGTTCAGGTGGTTATTTCCAGTTCATAATTATAACGCATTGGCACCTCTGTTAGCAAGAGGTATTTGTTTCTGTTTTGATTCTATTAAGTTAAAAATGACACCCATTTTTCATCCAATATTGCGGATGCGTTAATGTCCCGCAATCGGGATGAAATCCGACCCGCTTCAGCAGCCCGCGACGCTTACGCCGGGAATCAGCACGGCGGCGGGGCCGTCGTAGTGGCTGTTGGTGTAGCGCTCGGTGGAGAAGGTCAGGCGGTCCTGCTTTTCGAGCAGACTGCCGCTGATGCTGCCGCCGGTCACAAGCTGTACGCCGCCCTCGCCGTCGAACAGATATGCCAGACGAATCTCGCCGCCGAAGCGGCCGCTCATCGAATCCATCTGGAAATCGGAGAACGCCACGGGCATCAGGCAGCGGCGGTTCTTCAGCTCCTCAAGCGAGAGGGTGCCGTTGTTCACGCGGATGTTCTCATACACGCCGCTGGGCTCCAGATTCAGATAGCGGCAGAAGCGCGTGGCGCCGTAGATGCCCTTCACAACGCCGTTCTCCAGCAGCGGCCGCTCGGTCATGCGAATGCCGTCGGAGGAGAAGGGCGCGTCCGGGAACACGGACAGGTTCAGCGCTTCGCCGGTAACGGCGTCGCCCTGCGCGTGCGTGCCGACGGCGTAAGGGGAGTACTTGGCGTATACCATGTCCGCGGCGGCCTTGTCCACATAGGCGCTCAGCAGCGTGCACACGTGCTTTTTGGTGAGAATCACGTCGTACGCGCCCGCTTCCGGAGCGGCGTCGGCCAGCGCGCGGTCGCGAACCGTGGTCAGCGCGTCCAGCGACAGGTCGGACAGCGCCAGCGTGTCCGGCGCGGCGTATTCAAAGGAATGATACATTTCCACGTCCGTCGGGCGCACGCATTGCACGACGAATTCGCCCTTCACGCGAAACGCGGAATAGCGTACGTCCGTGCCGCGGGAGGTGATGGTGCGCGTGTCCTGCCGGGTGGCGAAGATTTCGGCGGAGTTGATGAACGCGTCGTCCATGCGGTCGGGCGCGAAGAGCGCTTCGGCCATGGCGTCGGCCGCGTCGTCCAGCGTCATGGCGGCGAGGGGGCCTTCCGGCGCGAGCGTTTCGCATACCGGGTCGGGCAGCTCGAAGAACGGGTTCTTCACATACAGCGCCGATTCATAGGCGCCGGCGAGCTTGCGCGCGATTTCCTCTTCCGTCATGCTCGGCTGGAGCTTGACGGTGGAACTGCCGCGCATGGCCTTGCCGTCCGATTCGAAATCGCGGTATACGGTGATTTCCACCTCGCGCACATGCTTGGCGCGGCGAATGTCCTCGCGCTGACGGATGAAGAACCGCTCGGCGCTTTCGCGGGTGTGTTCGTTGATGACATAGGCAGCGATGCCCTGCGCCTTCAGCGCGGACAGAATCAGATCGATCATGTTTTCAGCCTCCTTAGCCCAGACGGATGCGCGCCTTGATGTAGGGGCCGCCGTCGGATACCTTGACCCATTCCTTGTAGCCCTTGCCGCAGAAGCCGCCGCCGCCCAGCTCCACCGTGGGAGACATCATGGAGATGGATTTGAGCAGGTCGGGCACATAGCCGGTGAGCACGATGGGGGAGAAGATTTTGCCGGTCAGCTTGCCGTCCCTGATTTCGCGGGCGATGTTGACCATGCACTGAATGCCCCAGTTTTTCGGATCCTCCATGCCGCTGTTCGGGTTTTCCAGCAGGTAGCCGTGCTGTATGGAGGCGATCATGTCCTCGAGCTTGTCCCTGCCGCCCTCGAAGAACGTGTTGGTCATGCGGGTATAGGCCTTGCGCTCGTAGCTTTCGCGGCGGCCGTTGCCGGTGGGCTTCACGCCCAGACGCGCGGCGCTTACGGCGTCGGCGTAGCCCGCGACCAGAATGCCGTTTTCAATGACGCGGGTATCCTGCGCCAGCGTGCCCTCGTCGTCAAACAGGAAGGTGGCGCATTCCTTCGCGGCGGCCGCGCCGTCGTGCATGTTGACAAGGTCGCTGGCCACGCGCTTGCCCATGAACTGCTTCGCCAGCGCACGATCCTTCACGAACATGTCCATTTCCACGCCGTGGCCGAACGCCTCGTGCACGATCATGCCGGTGGTCTCCGGGTCGCAGATGCAGTCGTACTCGCCCGGCGGGATGGGCTGGCTGTCCAGAAGCGCGACGGCGGTGTCGCAGGCCTTGGCGATCGCTTCGTCGGATTCGAGACGGCTCAGAAGCTCCGAGCCGCACAGGCCGGAGAAGCTTTCAAAATAGTCCTTGATTTCCTCGCCGCGCGCGGCCAGCGCCAGTATCGCGCCGTTCGTCCAGATGTAGCTCTGGGAAAGCTCGCGGTTTTCGGAGAGGAACAGCTTGTGCGCCTTCTGCCACGCGAAGCGCGCGCCCGCGTCCAGCAGCTGGCTGTTTGTCTTCAGCGCCTTTTCGCGAATCGCGGTCAGACGGCGCACGATTTCCGCCGTGCCCAGCTGATCCGGGTCGAGTTCGTATTCGGCGTTCAGCGTTTCATGGGCGGGCTCGTCGGCGGGCACGGGATCCTCGCCGCGCGCGCTCTCGGCGACCGCCGAAATGCGTTCGACCAGCGCGGGCAGCGCGTCCTCGCTGATTTCATTGAACGCGTATTCCGCCAGACCGTGGCCGTTGTGCACGCGCGCCACGAAGCCGCGGCCGGTCAAAAACGACGTTTCTATCGCACCCACACCATGGGACGAGACGGCGTATTGCATGGAAAGCGTATCCTGCGCCAGCACGGACGCATAAGGGAACCGCTCGCGCAGCGCGGCGACCAGCCGCTTGAGAAGCGGCGTTACCCTGCTCAGATAGGGACTGGACTGAAGTTTCATTTCCGGGTTCACACTCCTTCATTCGGTGGGTTCAGGTTCCTCCGTCCAGCGCGGCGCGCCGGGCAGAGGACACCGCTGGTTTCGTTTCGCGGCGCGCGCCTGTGCATAGCAGCCGCACAGCACGCAGGTCGCCTGCCGGAAGTGCGCGCATTCGGCGCACTGGCGCAGACGCGAAAGATAGGTTTCTTCGCTCGCCCGAACGGTCTCGGGCAGCTCGGAGACATAGTGGTCGAGATAGGCGATCAGCTCACCCTCCGGCACGCGCGCGTCCAGACAGCGGCGGCACAGGAGGGGCATGGCGTCGTAGGGCATTACGCGAAGGTGAGGGACGCGCAGGCGACCGGCGGCAGCGTGAGGGAAATCTCGGTTCCGCCGTCCGCGGCGCGCACGGAAACGCCCTCAAGCGCGCGCGGCCTCACCGCGTCGGGAGATTCGAACGTGTTGTGCGCGTGCATGTCGCCGGTCAGCAGCGCGGCGCCTTCGAGCGCCATGGTCTGGCCGTCGATGCGCAGGGAAACCGGCGCGGCTTCGTCCGGGGAGAGGTTGCACAGCGTGATGTGCACGCGCCCCTCGGCGTTCACGGAGGCCGAATGGCTGACGCGCGGGAAACGCATGCCGTCGGACGAGAGCTCGTCCGTGTCCGACATCGAGCCGAGCAGCGTCGCGCCCTGATGCGCCTTGAACAGATCGAACACGTGGTAGGTGGGCGTGAGCAGCATGCGTTCGCCGTCGGTGAGCACGAGCGACTGCAAAACGTTCGCCAGCTGCGCGAGGTTCGCCATGTGCACGCGGTCGGAATGCCGGTTGAAGATGTTCAGCGTCAGCGCCGCCACCATCGCGTCGCGCATCGTGTTCTGCTGATACAGGAAGCTGGGGTTCGTGCCGGGTTCCACGTCGTACCACGTGCCCCACTCGTCCACGATCAAGCCGACGCGCTTTTCCGGGTCATACCGATCCATGACCGCGCCGTGCATTTCGCACAGCCTGTCCATGAACTGGGCGCGCGCCACGGTGTCCATGTAATCCGCGCGGGAGAACTCCGTCGCCGAGCCCTTGTGCTGCCAGTTGTCGTATGGAACGGTATAGTAATGCAGGGAAAGACCGTTCATCATGCGCCCGGCCTCGCGCATCAGCGTTTCCGTCCAGTCGCAGCCGGGGTTTTTGATGCTCGTCCCCGCGCCGCAGGCGATTTTGTAGATGTGGTTGTCGCCGTAGTTGCGCACGTAGGTCTGGTAGCGGCGATAGTTGTCCGCGTAGAACGCGGCCGTCATGTTGCCGCCGCAGCCCCAGTTTTCGTTGCCCACGCCGAAGTATTTGAGCGCCCACGGCGCGTCCTGCCCGTTCGCACGGCGCAGATCGGCCATCGGGGAGACGTCCGGGCTGGTGATGTATTCCACCCAGTCCTGCATCTCGCGCACCGTGCCGCTGCCGAGATTGCCGTTGACGTACGGCTCGCAGCCAAGCTGCCGGCACAGCTCAAAGAACTCGTGCGTGCCGAAGGAATTGTCCTCCACCACGCCGCCCCAGTGGGAGTTGATCATCTTCACGCGGGACGAAAGCGGGCCGACGCCGTCCCGCCAGTGATATTCGTCCGCGAAGCAGCCGCCCGGCCAGCGCAGCGCCGGCAGATGAATGCGCTTGAGCGCGTTCACCACGTCCGTGCGCATGCCGTTCACGTTCGGGATGGGCGAATCCTTTCCAACGAATACGCCGCCGTAGATGCAGCGGCCCAGATGCTCGGAAAAATGCCCGTAGATTTCCGGATGAATGAGGGACTTTCGGACGCCGGGATGGACGATCAGGCGCATAGGGGAAGCCTCCTTCTGATTCTTTATCTGAACGCGCCGAGCGCCCAGAACAGGCGGTCGGCGGCGGAAGCGGCCAGCGCTTCCGCGTGTTCCATGGCGTATTCAAGGGTCATGGGTCGGTCGGCGATGGGGAAGATCATACAGTTGCCCATCGCGAGCAGCCGCTCGGCCTCCGGGCCGACGCAGCCGGTCAGCACCGCGCAGGGTACGTCCCCGCAGCGCGCGAGCACGCCCGCGGGCACCTTGCCGTATTTCGCCGTCTGCCCGTCCACGCGGCCTTCGCCGGTGACGACCAGCGAGCAGCCGGGCACGAGCGCGTCAAACCCGCACAGGTCGAGCACCGTGTCGATGCCGCGGCGCAGATCCGCGCGCAGAACGCCCGCCAGCGCCGCACCGCAGCCGCCCGCCGCGCCCGCGCCGGGGAACGAAGCGATGTCCAGCCCGAAGAGGTCGTAGAACCGGTCGGCGTAGTGCGTCATGCCGGCTTCCAGCCGCCGGAGCGTTTCCGCGTCCGCGCCCTTCTGCGGGCCGTATACACAGGTGGCGCCGTCCTTGCCCAGCAGGGGATTGGTCACGTCGGAAATCACGGTGATGTGCGCGCGGGCAAGGCCGGGGTGCAGGTTCGAAAGATCGATGTCCTCTACCTGCTTCAGCTCCATGCCGATGCCGTCCAGCCGCCGTCCGCCCGCGGCGGTGAACACCGCGCCCAGCGCAGACAATAGACCCATGCCGCCGTCGTTTGTGGCGCTGCCGCCGATGCCGACGTAGATTTCCTCCGCGCCGCGATTGAGCGCCCGCGCGAGCATCTCGCCCAGACCGTAGCTGGTCAGGTACAGCGGATTGCGGTTTTCCGGCTTTACCAGCGGAAGCCCGCAGCACTGCGCCATTTCAATCAGATACGCGCCGTTCGAAAGGCGCGCCATCTGCGCGGATACCATGTCGCCGGTGGGTGAGGTGACGGTCTCCGAGATGCGCTCGCCGCCCAGCGCGGCAAGCAGCGCGTCCAGCGTGCCTTCGCCGCCGTCGGCTGCGGGAATGCTCACGCACTCCGCGTCCGGAAAGCGCCTGCGCGCCGCGTCGGTCAGAATTTCGCAAAGGCGCACGGAGGAAAGCGAGCCCTTGAAGGAGTCGGGGGCGAAAACAAAGCGCATAAGAACCCTCCGCTTTTATATTCTGCATTATTTTACCATGAATGCGCCGAAAACGCAATCCGCCCGGCGAGGGATTTGCGGATATTTGCGTTTTTTCAGGGGAATACTGGCAAAAAATGAGGGAGGGAAGAACATGAAAATTGCAGATATACGGGCAAGGGAGATTCTCGATTCGCGCGGCATGCCCACGGTGGAGGCCTGCGTGCGGCTGGAAAACGGAAGCTGCGGCCGCGCGGCCGTGCCGTCCGGAGCGTCCACGGGCGCGCACGAGGCCGCCGAAAAGCGCGACGGCGGCGAGCGGTACTTCGGGAAGGGCGTTCGCTATGCCGTGCAGGCCGTGAACGGGCCGATTCGCGAAGCGCTCACGGGCATGCGCGCAGATGAGCAGGGCGAGATCGACCGCCGTCTGCTTGCGCTGGACGGCACGAAGAATAAGGCGGCGCTCGGCGCGAACGCCATGCTGGCCGCGTCGATGGCCGCGGCGCGCGCGGCGGCGCAGGCGCACGGGCTGCCGCTGTGGCGCTATCTGGGCGGCGCGGCGGACGGCGGCTGTCCGCGGCTGATGATGAACGTTTTGAACGGCGGGAAGCACGCGAGCAACAACGTGGACATTCAGGAATTCATGCTGGTGCCGAACGGAGCGCTGTCCGCGGCCGAGGCGGTGCGCATGGGCGCGGAGATCGATCACGCGCTGAAGACGTGCATCCTGTCGCGGGGGCTGTCCGCGTCGGTGGGCGACGAGGGCGGGTTCGCGCCCGATCTGGCCAGCGACGAGGAAGCGCTCGACCTTCTGACGGAAGCCGCCGAAAAGGCGGGCTATGAGCCGGGCTGTGACGTGGGCTTCGCGCTGGATATGGCCGCGGCGGGCTGGGTGAAGGGAAGCGGCTACCGCCTGCCCAAGCGCGGCGCGGATATGACGCGCGAGGAGCTGATTGGCTACGTCTGCGCGCTGACGGAGAAATATCCCATCGTTTCGGTAGAAGATCCGCTGGGCGAGGACGATTTCGAAGGCTTCGCGCTTCTGACGGAGACGCTGAACGGGCGCTGTCTGGTGGTGGGCGACGATCTGTTTGTGACCGACCGGGCGCGCATCGAGCGCGGCGCGAAGCTGCGCGCGGCGACGGCGGTTCTGATCAAGCCGAACCAGATTGGCACGCTGACGGAGACGCTGGAGGCGATTCACGCCGCGCACGCGCACGGTATGAAGGCCATCGTTTCTCACCGCAGCGGCGAAACGACGGACGATTTCATCACCGACCTCGCCGTTGCCGTGCGCGCGGAGGGATTAAAGGCCGGCGCGCCCGTGCGCGGCGAGCGGGTGGCGAAATATAACCGGCTGGTGGAGATTGCTTTGGAAGATCGCTGAAGGCCGGAATCGTCCGAGCGCGGCGAAACGACGGA
>SFHK01000122.1 GCA_004556395.1 Clostridiales bacterium | reverse complement strand
GGCGAGACGCCGCTTCCCCTTTGGAGGGGGCTGTCGCTGAAGTACCTCACTTCAATCGCACCCCCTCCACTCGCCGAGGGGAGGGATTTCGGTGTTTTACTGACACGAAAACCCGATTTTGAAGAGACGCAAGAGTGCGTTTCGATGCCGAAAATAAAGGCGTTCGGCGCTTTTGTAAATTATTTTTTCCGCGTGTGGATTTTGATGAGCTCGCATATGGATTTCTCCCGGTTGGAACCGTTCTTGAGAATGAGGCGAAAAACGGGCAGAAGGTGGGGTGCCTTTCGGCGGACTTTCTCTGTCGCCGCCGCTTCGCGCTTCTGGAGGACTTTCGTCCGTGCGGGGTTGCATCGGCGGATCGCCGCGGCGCTTCTGCCGCGGTCGGAGAGCCACGAGGTGGAATTCTCCCGCTCGCGGGCTTCTTCGGCTTCGGCGTCGAAGTGCAGCACCTGGTAGGTCTCGAACGCGCCTTGCTTCGTCTTGGCCCACTCGCGGTAGCGGTCGCGCTCGCGGTCGAGGCAGCGCCGGTACTCGCGTTCGAGTTCGGCGGGGGTGATGGGCTTGCGCTTCATCTTGCACTGCCTTTCCAGAAGGGGTTGAGGTTCTCTTGGAAGTACCGTGGCTTGTCGCGGTCGGGGACAACGAAGGGCTTCTGCCGGATCTGCGACTTGGTCAGCTCGATGAGGTCGAGGAACCTCCCGAGTCCGACATCCCACGCGGCGTTCGCCCAGAGCCGTTCGTCGCACGGGTCTTTCCAACCCGCGAGGTCGAAGAGCGGATTCCGCCGCGTGCCGCAGAAGGCGACGAGCGCGTCCTCGACGGCGGCCCCGATCTCGCGCTTGCGCCGCGCCTCGCGTGCGCGGATGCGCTCGCACGCGCCTGCGTACGCGCGGGGTTATTTTCTTTTCCCCTTGCTTTTCTCTTATAGGGGGTGCAGGGGGGATTTTCTCTTTTCATTCCGCTTTTCTTTGAAGCCGAAAAGGGGCCTGTTGATAACTTTCCTTGTTTGCTTTTCGGTTGTGTAGGGTGCATGTGTGCATCCTCCTTTCACCCCCCAATGCCCCCCTCGCGAAAATTTTTGCAGGGAAAAGTGCAAAAAAAATTGCGAGGGGGGCATTGGGGGGTGGAAAGGGAGCGTCAAAAGGCGCTCGTCAAAAAATGAAAATACAGAAAAAGAAGTCAATTCCGGCGCTTTTCGCCGGGCTTGTTGTTGCGGCAGTTGCTGCCGCCGGATCCACCCATCAGCTGGCGACCCCGCCGCCGAGCGAATACGTCGACGCCGAGTCAAGTGTCAACATATCGTTGCCGACGAACGAAGGCCGTCACATCAAGGTGACGCTTGCCTTCGATCCGTCGCCGACCAACGCCGTGCAGGTCGCCTTCGGACGCGATGCCGATGCAGACGGAGACCTCGCGCCGGAGGAAACAGAGGTCCGTGTCGGCTGCGACTGCGGGGAGTGGCTCGGCGGCGGAGAAGGGGTCTTCGACCTCAAGTGTCCGAAGCTCAGCTGGAATCTCGCCAAGGTGACGACGCACAATGTCGCCGCCACCAATGTCGCAGTTTTCGCCAAGTTCTACAACACAGGTTTTCGCCTGATTCTGAGGTAGTCTCCATGAAATACAAGTTTAAATTGAAACACCTTGTCCTCGCAGTTCTCGTCGTCAAGGCCGTCCTCTACGGCGGCGCCAAGCCCGCCGGAACCAACGCGCCGCCGGATGACGTTTCGTCGCCGACAAATTCGCCAACGATGATGTGCTTCTCGCCGCGACCAATGATGTTGCCGCCGCCCGAACCAACAACCAACCACCAACAACCAACTAACCAAATCCCCAACTGGACCGCGCGCGGCGCTTACTGCGACTGGGAGCGCATCGATTTTCCCGATGCGTTCCGCTTCCCCATCGGCACCAACTTCATCGATGGTGTGACGCTGTTCGCCTATGGCGAGGTAAGGATCAAAAGGGGAAGCGCCGTCTCGGCGCTTGTTGAAGATGGAAGTTCCGCTTCTTCGACAAGC
>SFHK01000070.1 GCA_004556395.1 Clostridiales bacterium | reverse complement strand
GCGCGTCCTCATCCGCGCCTGCGCAGACCCTTGGGCAGGTGATTCTTGAGCGTGCCGCCGGTGATTTTGCACCAGCCCAGCGGCAGGCCGCGCCACGCGGCGAGCGTCCAGCCGGACGGCGCGTCGACCGGAAAGGCTTCGCCGGAGAGGTAGGACGCGGCCTGTTCGTCCGTGAGGTCGATGGTCTGCCGCGCGGTTTCGGGGTCGAGCGCCATGGCCAGCGCGTGGGCGGGCTCGATATGGCTTCGGCCGAGGGTCGCCAGCGGCAGCCCCGCGCGCAGCACGCGCACGCCCGTCAGCTTGGCGGGGTTGGGCGCGAGCGCGGAAACGAGCCGAACCTCGTCGCCGTCCACGACGATTTCGCCCTCCGGCAGGGCGCGGACGAATTCGGACAGGTCGGGCTTCGGCGCTCCCTTTCCGCGCGGAGCGCGGGATGCGGCGGCGCGGCTCTTCGGCGCGGGCGCGCGCCGGAAATTGTCCGTCCGAAGTTTGGCATTCGGAGATTCAAAGCGTCCGCTTCCCTTTGACGCGCGGACGGGGAACGTTTCGGATTCGACGCGTCCACTTTCTTCGTACGCGCGGGCTTCGGACGGTGCACAGTCATTGACTTGCGCGCGGACGGGGAACGTTTCGGATTCGATGCGTCCGCTTTCCGCCGTCACGCGGGCTTCGGACGGCGCGCGGACGGAGAAAGTTTCGGACTCGACGCGTCCGCTTTCTTCGTACGCGCGGGCTTCGGTCAGCGCGCGGACGGGGAACGTTTCGGATTCGATGCGTCCGCTTTCCGCCGTCGCGCGGGCTTCGGACGGCGCGCGGACGGAGGACGTTTCGGACTCGACGCGTCCGCTTTCTACTGACGCGCGGGCTTCGGACGGCGTGCGGACGGGGAACGTTTCGGATTCGATGCGTCCGCTTTCCGCCGTCGCGCGGGCTTCGGACGGCGCGCGGACGGAGAATGTTTCGGATTCGACGCGTCCGCTTTTCGCCGTCGCGCGGGCTTCGGACGGCGCGCCATCATTGATTTGCGCGCGGACGGAGGACGTTACGGATTCGACGCGTCCGCTTTCTTCGTACGCGCGGGCTTCGGTCAGCGCGCGGACGGGGAACGTTTCGGATTCGACGCGTCCACTTTCCACCGTCGCGCGGGCTTCGGACGGCGCGCCGTCATTGGTTTGCGCGCGGACGGAGAACGTTTCGGACTCGACGCGTCCGCTTTCCGCCGACGCGCGGGCTTCGGGCAGCGTGCGGACGGGGAACGTTTCGGACTCGATGCGTCCGCTTTCCGCCGACGCGCGGGCTTCGGGCAGCGCGCGAACAGGGAACGTTTCGGACTCGATGCGTCCGCTTTCCGCCGTCGCGCGGGCTTCGGACGGCGCGCCGTCGTTGATTTGCGCGCGGACGGAGAACGTTTCGGACTCGACGCGTCTGCTTTCTACCGACGCGCGGACTTCGGGCAGGGAGACGTTTCGAGCGCAGGTTTCCTCCGGCTTCCGGGTGAAGCGCGCCAGAAAATGCCCCTCGCCCTCGATGCGGTGCGGCCACAGGCGCAGGCAGCCGTCCCGCGACGTGCCGACACCGGGCAGATCGAAGGCGTCCGGCTCGAAGTCGGGATGCGCGCGCAGAAATTCCCGCACGGTGCCCTCGTTTTCCAGCCGGTTGAACGTGCACGTGGAATACACCAGCTTTCCGCCGGGGCGCACCATGCGCGCCGCGTCGTTCAGAATCGCCGTCTGCCGCGCGGCGCAGCCCGCGGGCGCGTCCGGGTTCCACTGGGACGCGGCTTCCGGGTCGCGGCGGAACATGCCCTCGCCGGAGCAGGGCGCGTCCACCAGCACGCGGTCGAAAAACGCGGGCAGGACGCGCGCCAGCGCTTCCGCCGGCGCGGAGGTCACGAACGCGTTTGTCACGCCCAGCCGCTCGAGGTTTCCGAGCAGGATGCGCGCGCGGGAAAACTCGATCTCGTTGGAAAGCAGGAAGCCCCGGCCGTTCAGCCGCGCCGCGATCTGCCCGCTTTTGCCGCCGGGCGCGGCGCACAGGTCGAGCACGCGCTCGCCGGGCCGCGGGTCGAGCGCCGCCACGGGCGCCATCGCGGATGCGTCCTGCAGATAAAACGCGCCCGCGGCATGGGCGATTCCCGCGCCCGGCTTCGCGTCCGCTGCCAGATAGCGCCCCAGCGGCTCCCACGGAACCCGCGGCGCGCCGTCCGGCAGGAAGGGCGCGGCGGCTTGCTCCGCGCCGTTTCTTTGCGGATTCAGGCGCAGCGCCCGCCGCGGCGGAAGCGCGAGCGCGCGCAGGAAGGCGGGAAATTCGTCCTTCAAAATTTCGCGGCATTCGTCCAGAAACGCCGCCGGATAGCGTTCGTCGATCATTTCTATCTCCTTTGATTTATCGGAATCCGCGCCCCGGCGCGGGAAATCCACCCCGTGGGTCTTCATCCGAAAACGCCGCCGGGCAGCGTTCGTCGGTCATGCCCTTCTCCTTCGATCTATCGGAATCCACGCCCGGCGCAGGAAATCCGTCCCGCGGGTCGCCGCCGGGCAGCGTTCGTCGATCATTTCGTTCTCCTTCGAGTCGCCGCCGGGCAGCGTTCGTCGGTCATGCCCTTCTCCTTCGATCTATCGGAATCCGTGTCCGGCGCGGGAAATCCGTCCCGCGGGTCGCCGCCGGGCGGCGTTCGTCGGTCATGCCCTTCTCCTTCGATCTATCAGAATCCACGCCCGGCGCGGGAAATTCGCCCCGCGGGTCGCCGCCGGGCAGCGTTCGTCGGTCATGCCCTTCTCCTTCGATTTATCGGAATCCGTGTCCGGCGCGGGAAATTCGCCCCGTGGGTCGTCGCCGGGCAGCGTTCGTCGATCATGGCATTCCCCTCGCAGTGCGGTTCAAAAAGTGATAAGTATAGAGAAATTTCGCCGCGCGGCGCGAAAAACCTGCTTTTCTCCGGACGAAATTTACGTTTCTCGATTAAAATATACATGTTTTAAGGGAGGTTGTTTGTATTGGCGAACGCACTGGAAAAGGACTTTACCGAGGGCAATGTATCAAGGCATCTGATTTCCTTCTGCATTCCGTTTCTGCTTGCGAATCTTCTGCAGGCTTTGTACGGCATGGTGGACGTGCTGGTCGTGGGCTGGTTCTGCGAAACGCCCGTGCTCACCGGCGTGAACAGCGGCAGCCAGATTACGCATCTGGTCGCGATGGCCGTCAGTGGCCTGTCGGTCGGCGGCACGGTGCTGGTGGCGCAGTATTTCGCGGCGCGCAAGCCGAAGGACGTTTCCGAGACCATCGGCACGATGTTCACGCTGCTGCTCATCTGCGCGGCGGCGCTGACGACGCTGGTTTTGATCTTCGCACGTCCGCTTCTGAAGCTCATGCAGCTGGACGGCGTGGCGCTGGACGCGGGCGAGGACTATCTGCGCATCTGCACCTACGGCACGGTGTTCATCTTCGGCTACAACGCCATTTCCGCCGTGCAGCGCGGCATGGGCGATTCAAAGCATCCGCTGTGGTTTGTGGGCGTCGCGTGCGTGGTGAACATCATTCTGGACTACGTGCTGGTCGGCCCCTTGAAGATGGGCGCGGCGGGCGCGGCGTGGGCGACGATCATCGCGCAGGCGGTCAGCCTGATTCTGGCGGCGTGGTATCTGAAGAAGAAGGGCTTCGTGTTCGATTTCAAATTGAAGAGCTTCGCGCTGATCAAAAACAAGGTGAAGCTCCTGTTCCAGCTGGGTCTGCCGTCGTCGGCGCAGTCGGTGGTTACGAACCTTTCGTTCATCCTGATGACCTCGCTGGCCAACGGCCTGAGCGTGGAGGCGGGCGCGGCGGTCGGCATCGTGGGCAAGTTCAATTCCGTGGCCATCCTGCCGGTGGTTGCGATGGCCTCGTCGGTCAGCGCCATTGCCGCGCAGAACATCGCCGCGGAGCGCCCCGATCGCGCGCTGCGCGTGATGCGCGACGGCGTCGGCATTTCGCTGGCGGTGGGCGTGCTCGTGTTTGTGCTGAGCCAGCTCTTTGCCGAGCCGATTCTGCGCCTGTTCAAGAGCGACGACGCGGAGGTCATTCGGCTGGGCGCGAAATATCTGCGCGCGTTCTGCTTTGATTACCTGTTCGTCTCCTTCCTCTTTAATATGAACTCGCTGATCAACGCGGCGGGACACGCGCTGTTCTCGATGCTCTCCTCGATGCTTTCGTCCATCATCCTGCGCGCGCCGCTGGCGGTGCTTTTGTCCAGGGCGGGTCTGGACATCGCCGGTATCGGCTATGCCGCGCCCGCGGCGACGCTGGCCGCGATCCTTATGGCGCTTGTCTACATATTGTCCGGAAAATGGAAGCAGAACGCCACCGGCATTCACAGAGAGCCCGAGACTTAACAGAAATACCGGCGAATTATTCTTGCGTTTTGGCGCGGAATGTTCTATATTATACACAGCACGTGGAAGACCACGGCGTAATACAATTCGGGAGGAACCATTTATGAAACTGCGCTCTGTCATGGCTATGCTCCTCGCAGTCGTCATGCTGCTGGCCTGCGCGTCCGTCGGCGTTGCCGCGGAAGCGAAGACCAAGGTCACCATCTGGCACACCTTCACCAAGGATCAGGAAGCGTACCTTGTAAAGGCTGCCGCGGATTTCAATGCGCTCTCCGACAAGTACGAGGTTGAGGTTCTCAGCCAGGCGTATTCCGGATTCACCGACACCGTAAAGACCGCCGTCAAGAATGGCGTCGGCCCGGACATCATCTTCAACTATGCTTCTGAAGCCGCCGAGTACGTGGATCTGGGTCTGGTCGCCGACCTGAGCCAGTACATCTACTCCGACGAGAACGGCATCGAGGGCTTTGACACCTCCCTGGCGCAGGGCGTCATGGACGGCGAGGTCAACGGCTTCTCCGACGGCCTGATCCACTATCTGCCGGCCTACACCACCGGCCCCATCCTGTACTACAACGCCACCCTGTACACCGAGCTGGGTCTGACCGTGCCCACCACGTGGGACGAGGTCGTTGAGAACTGCAAGGTCATCAAGGAAAAGAAGAACATCCCCGGCTTGGGCTTTGACTCCCTCACCGACTGCATCCAGATGTTCATCATGGAAGATGGCTGCGGCTACATCGACACCGAGAACAAGTGCGTCACCTTCAACACCGAGAGCATGAAGGCGAAGATCCAGTGGCTGGTTGACTGCGTCAACGCCGGCTACTTCACCATCGCTTCCTCCGGCGACTACTTCTCCACCGACTTCAACAGCGGCATCGTGGCTTCCTACATCGGCTCCTGCGCGGGCTACCCCTACATCGCGCCCGACGGATTCGAGTTCGCCATGGCTCCCATGCCCGCCACCACCTGGTATCCTTCCTGGAACCGCGGCCCCATCGTGTTCTACTACAACGATGACGCCCGCGCGGAAGGCGCCTACGAATTCGTGAAGTACTTCATCTCCGCCGACGTCAACCTTGGCTGGGTCAAGGCTGTCAACGCGCTGGCTCCCTACTCCTGGACCAAGGAGCTGGAAGGCTATAAGGCATACCTCGCTGAGGATACCCTCGCCATCAAGTCTCTGAACGCCGTGTCCGCGCACCTCGACATCGCTGGCTCTCTGCCCTCCGTCACCGGTGCTTCCACCGTCCGCAAGGAGATCGTCAACGCCGTCAAGAACGTCATCAACAACGGCAAGACCGTCGAAGAAGCCTGGAACGAGTGCGAGATCCTCTGCAACGCCGCGCTGAAGGGCGAATAATTCTTCAAAGAAAACTCATCAAAAGGGTCTGCTGCGGCAGACCCTTTTGCTTTTACTGAATTTGCGAATTGACTCGTTTTTTATATAGAGTTCGGGACAAAAATGGTTCTTGTATCAAAATAGAATTTGACAGATACACACTGTTTATGATGCAATAGCAACAGAACCCTCAGGCTTCCAGCAAGAGGGAACAGATGGCGCTTGGCTTTTTACCTCTGAATACGAAAGTTGAAGGAGGTGAGATCATTATGGTCATCTCGCGGCGCTGCGCACGGAAAGAAATCCGGTCTCGGCGGCTTTTTTTGAATGCATTTTTAAAGCATTTTGGCGATAGCGGACAGGAGAGCGCGGGCGGCTTCGCGCTGGGACGGGGAGAGTTCTGAAAGGCAGCGGGCAAGCGCCTGCGCGTCTGCATCCGCAACGGATGAGCCGAACAGAATTCGATCTGCGCTGACGCCAAGCAGGCGGCAAAGGCGGCTCAATGTTTCCAGCGAAATGCCGGATACGCCGCGTTCAATGGCGCTCAGGTGGTTCGGCGTTATGCCCATGCGCTCCGAAAGCGCGTCCTGCGTATAGCCGGCCTGTTCCCGCGCGGTCTGTATGTTTCGACCAACTTCCAGATTGATGTTTTTTCTCTCCCGCATATGCACACCCGCTTTCATTAGGTAGTGTATCGAATGGGAGCGGGTTTATCCACATTGCAATACCGTTTATTTTATAAGTGCAATGCATTGACTTGTGACCATTTATATGATAGGATAATGGAAACGAATGCAGGGGATGGGAAATTATGCTGCGAGCACTTCTTATGCGAGAACCCAAGAGGAAGGACATTTGCGGAGAAGCGTGTGCGTTTACCGGCCATCGGCCGCAAAAACTGCCGTTTGGTTTCAATGAAGAAGATCCGCGCTGCATCGCATTAAAAGCTGTGATTGAGACACAAATCGTCAACCATATTGAGCTGTACAACGTATCGTACTTTATTTCAGGAATGGCCATGGGTACCGATATTTATGCCGCAGAGATCACGCTGGCTCTCCGGCAGAAATATCCCTCCATTTTTCTGGAATGCGTCATCCCATGTGAAACACAGACCGCGCGCTGGAATCCCGTCTGGAAAAAGAGATACGACCATATTCTCGCTGAATGCAATAAGAAAACGGTACTTCAGCAGTTGTATACGCCTGACTGTATGGATAGAAGGAACCGCTATATGGTTGACCGCGCAAATTACATCATTGCTGTGTGGAACGGGAGGGCAGGTGGAACTCAAAACACCGTGCTATATGCTCAAAATCTCGGAAAACGAGTGTCTATCATCAATCCGAATTCCCTGACATTCCAAACATTCTGAATTTCCAAGCGGCAGGTTTCCACGTATCCGTTGCCTTTGCTTGCGCTTCTTCCTTCCATTTTACGCGCGGCTAAAAAGAAAAGTCGCCGGAAAGGTTGCATTTCCGGTTTCGTCTGGTATAATTAGTTTGGAGTAGAAACGCTTACGTGGAGGGATACGCCAATGCGGGTAAAGATGGAGAACCTGACCAAACAGTTCGGTACGCTGACCGCCGTGGATCATTTCAACGTGGAAATGGAGGACGGCGAGCTGATTGCGCTATTGGGGCCGTCCGGCTGCGGAAAGAGCACGATTCTGAACATGCTCGCCGGCATCCTGCCGGTGACGGACGGAAAAATCTGGTTTGACAGGGACGACGTTACGAAAATGCCGCCGGAGGAGCGCGGAATTGGTCTCGTTTTCCAGAATTACGCGCTGTACCCGCACATGTCGGTTTTGAACAACATCTGCTTCCCGCTGGAAATTCAGAAGGTTCCCAAGGAGGAGCGCATTCGCCGCGCGAAGGAAATGGCGGAGCTGGTGCACGTGGAGACGATGCTGGATCGAAAGCCCAGGCAGCTGTCCGGCGGCCAGCAGCAGCGCGTGGCCATTGCGCGCGCGCTGGTGAAGAACCCGCGCCTGCTGCTTCTGGACGAGCCGCTGTCCAACCTGGACGCGCGCCTGCGTCTGGAAATGCGCGAGGAAATTCGCCGCATTCAGCAGAAAACGCACGTGACCACCATCTTCGTTACCCACGATCAGGAAGAAGCCATGTCCATCAGCGACCACATCGTGCTGATGAAGGCGGGCGTGAAGCAGCAGTACGACGTGCCGCAGGCGCTGTACAACGAGCCGGCGAACCAGTTTGTGGCCGACTTCCTCGGAAATCCGCCGATCAACAACCTGCCCGGCACGTTTAAGGACGGCGTGTTCTATGGCGACGGCGGCGCGAAGCCCGTTTCGATTCCGCGCTTCCAGAAGGACGGCGAGACGCGCGTGCATCTGGCCGTGCGCGCCGAGAGCTTCAGTGTGGAGCCGCAGGAAAGCGCCGAGACGCTGGTCTGCACCGTGAAGAGCGTGTACCAGATGGGCAAGGAGGAAATGGCCATTCTGACCTTCGGCGGCACCGACTTCCGCGCCTACATCGCGTCCGACTACGGCTTCAAGGCCGGCGACACCGCGTATCTGGGGCTCAAAAAGCGCGGCGTGTTCCTGTTTGACGAAAATACGGGGGTGCGCTACTGATGGTAGGAATCAAAAGAAAGCATCGGCGCGGCGTGCAGCGCGTGCTCGTGCATGTGGTGCTGTTTGCGCTGATCGGCCTGATTGGCATCGGCCTTGGCGTCGCGGGACGCAGCCTGCTTGCGCAGAAGGCGGAGAGCGAGCGCCTGCCCGCGCGCGTGAAGGCCATTCACGAAAATACCGAAAAGCTGCTCAAGACGGCGCTTCAGGCCGCGACGGACGACGCGAAGGCGCAGAAGACCATTCAGACCGGCTTCAGCGCCAAGAAGAAAAACGTGAAGACCGCCATTGAGGACGGTCTGAACGCCGGAAACGACGAGCGCGACGTGATTCGCGCCGCGCTGGAAACCTACATCGCCAGCGTGGACGCGAAGCTGGAGGGCAGCGACGCGCAGGCGGCCGTAAAGGCCGAGGCGGAAAAAAAGCTGGACGAGATCGTGGAATCGATCGCGGGCATCACCGACGGCGCGGCGGACGCGATTACGATGGCCTCCGTGAAGAAGGAAATGAGCGTTTCCTCCACGAAGAACTACGCCATCATGTTCTACTGGCAGGCGCTTCTGATCATCGGCGCGATTCTGACGGCGCTCGCCGTGCTGCTGCTCATTCTGTGGCTGAAGCGCGACGAAGAGGGCCGCGCGGCGCTGGGCGCGCTGCTCGAACCGGTGGACTACCTTCTGCCGTTCTTCGTGGGCGTGTGCGTGTTCACGTTCTATCCCATGATCCGCGTGGCGGTGATGAGCTTTCAGGAAAAGTACACGCTGGGCAAGAACGCGAACGCCAGCTTCATCAGGTGGGGGCTTGGCAACTACAAATTCGTGCTGTTCGGCCTTGAGGGCACGACGAACATCTTCATGCGCAGCCTGAGGAATACCGCGCTGTACGTTCTGCTCACCGTGCCGATTACGGCGGCGCTGTCCATCCTGATGGCGTACCTTCTGAACCAGAAGATCAGGTTCAACGGCGTGTTCCAGACCGCCTACTTCATCCCCATGGTTACGACGGCGACGGCCGTCGGCCTTGTGTGGAGATGGATGTTCAACGAGAACTTCGGCCTGATCAACGCCATCATCACCACGTTCGGCGGGGAGAAGATCAACTGGCTGCAGTCCGGCAATCACGCGGTGTCCATGGCGGTGCTGGTGATTTACGGCGTGTGGTCGAGCCTGCCGTTCACGATCATATTGCTTTTGTCCGGCCTTCAGAACATCGACGAGAACCTGTACACCGTGGCGCGCGTGGACGGAAGCGGCGCGGCGCGCATCTTCTTCCGCATTACCGTGCCCCTGCTTTCTCCGACGATCGGCCTTGTGCTGATTATCAACTCCATTTCCGCCTTTAAGGTGTATACCGACGTGGTCGTTCTGTGGAACGGCACGCCCGAGGGCTACGGCATGGAGACGGTGGCGTGGTACATCTACAACAACATCAACACCGCCGACGGAACCCACTCGCTGGGCTACGCCGCGGCGGCGGCCATGGTGCTGTTCCTGATCATCTTCGTGTTCACGATGGTGCAGAAGGTCATTCAGCGCAAATGGGTCTACCAATAAGGAAGGAGGGCGAAACACATGAAACGAGTTGTTCTGCGCACGCTTCTGTATCTGCTTCTGATTCTCGGCGCGCTGATCATGGTGTTCCCCTTCTACTGGATGATCGCGTCGTCGTTCAAGACCGCCGCGGAAATGAACCTGTTCCCGCCGCGCATGGCGCCCTCGAACTGGTTCAACTTTGACAACTACGTGACCGCGTGGCATACCGCGCCGTTCGGAACGTATTTCCTGAACAGCATCGTGGTGTGCTTCTGCTCGGTGGGCGTGGTCATGTTCACCACGATTCTGGCGGCGTTCGCCTTCTCGCGCCTGAAATTCCCGGGACGCGACCTGCTGTTTACGCTGCTGCTTTCGATGATGATGATTCCCTTCGAGCTGCTGGTCATCACCAACTACCAGACGATGGTCAAGCTGGGTATCTACGACACGCTGTACGCGCTCGTGCTGCCGTTCACAAGCTCCATCTTCTATACCTACATCCTGCGCAACTTCTTCATGTCCATTCCGGACAGCCTGTATTACTCCGCGCAGGTGGATGGCTCCAGCAACTGGAAGTACCTCTGGAAGGTCATGGTGCCGATCGCGCGGCCGAGCCTTGTGACGATCCTGCTTCTGAACGCCATGGCGAGCTGGAACAGCTTCATGTGGCCGAAGCTCGTGATCGTGCACGACGAATTCCGCACGCTGCCCTACGGCCTGTTTACCTTCACCACCGAGAGCGGCTCGAACAACGAAATCATTATGGCGGCCGCGACGATGGTCGTGCTGCCGATGCTGATTCTGTTCCTGTTTGCCCGCAAGCAGATCGTTCGCGGCGTCGCCCGCGGCGGCATTAAGGGCTGATTCTCCGGGAAGGCGGGGGAGCGTCGCTCCCCCGCACCCCCTCAAGGGGCCGAGAGGGAATCCGTTCGCGTTTCTCTCGTTTCCCCGCACGCATACGCTGCCGCAACCCGCGTGGGCTCCGGCAGCGTTGGCTATGGCGGGACAAAGGCCGCGTCCTCAGGCGTATAAGGAGAGGCTGCAAATGAAAAAATTCTTCAAGGACGTAAGCGTGAAGTGCGCGCTGTTCATGATGGCCTATTACGTGACCAACAGCGTATTTCAAAGCTTTATGTCGCTGTATTACACCGATCGCGGGCTGGACAACACGCAAATCGGCACGATCAACGCCATGATTGCGCTGGTGAGTGTGTTTTTCATGCAATTCTGGGGCGAGATGGGCGACCGCGCGAAGAGCCGCAATCGTCTGCTGGCGCTGATGGCCGTGGCCGCCGCGGCGTTTATGGGCGCGTATCTGATTTCGGATATGTTCTGGGCGCTTCTGGTGACCGCGTGCCTGTTCGCGGCGTTCTATACGTCGCTTCAGCCGATGGGCGACTCCATCGTTTTAGCCTCGCTGGCGGAGAATGGGCGGCGCTTCGGCCCCGTGCGCATGGCGGGCGGGCTGTCGTTCGCCGTGGTGGCGATGCTGTTCGGCAACGTGCTGGACGCGCTGGGCGACCGGAGGTACGTGGTGTACACGGTTTCGGCGCTGTGCCTTGTGATCGCGCTCGCGGCGCTGAACCTGCCGAAGACCGGCTTTATACGCCAGAAGGACGACGCGCGCGGCATGCTGATGCTGTTTAAAAACCGCGAGCTGTTGATTCTGTTCCTGTTCATGGTGCCGCTGCAGATCACGCTGGGATACTTCTACGCGTTCTTCTCGCCGCTGTTCCGCACGCTGCCCGGCGCGACCGACGGCCTGCTGGGCTGGTGCTATTTCATTTCCGCCGTGAGCGAGACGCCGTTCCTCATCAATTCCGACCGGCTGTTTGAAAAGTACGGCGCGGGCAAGCTGATGTGTGTGAGCGCCATCACGCTGGCGCTGCGCTGGCTGCTGGTTTCGGTTGCGAAGAGCGCGTATGTGGCCATGTTCAGTCAGCTTCTGCACTCGTGGGGCTTCATCGTGATCACGGTGACGGTGTCCAAATACGTGCAGGCGACCGTGCCCGCGAACCGGCGCGCGTCCGGCCAGCTGCTGATCAGCGTGTTCGGCTTCGGCGTGGCGCGCGTAATCGGCTACTTCGGCGGCGGCTTCTTAGCCGACCGCTTCTCCCGGCAGGCGGTGTTCCTCGCCTGCTCCATCCTGTGCTTCGCGTGCTTTGTGATCTTCGCGCCCTACTACCTGCGCCGTCCCGCGCTGAACGGGCAGATCAAGTAGGATTCTCCTCGTCTTCCCGGATCAGCCGGCGCGTGGGGCGATACAGCGCCGCCGCGCCGAGCAGCAGCATCGCGCCGTTGAACGCAAACACCGGCGCGATGCCCGTTTTTTCCGCCACAAGGCCGCCCAGCATGCCGCCGATCACGTTGCCCGCGCCGAAGGAGATGAACGTGAGCATGCTCTGCGCGCGCCCCAGAAGCTCCGGCCGCACGCGGCTGCGCAGGTAGAACGCGGGAATGAACTCAAACAGCGCCAGCGTGGTGACGGCGAGCGTCTGAATCAGCACGATGGGCAGCGTCTGCCGAAACAGCGCCAGCCCCAGCCAGCGCACGCCGTTTAAAAGAAGGCCGATCAGAAGCCAGTTCCACACGTTCGTAAGCCGCTTGATCCGGTCGCCGAACCAGAGGAACGGCACCTCCAGCAGCACGGAGAGGAACGTGATGATGGAAATTCTGGAATTGCTCATGCCCATGTCGCCCAGATACTTGGCGAAGAAGGACGAATAGAACTGCGTGGAGACCGTGCCGAACAGGATGATGCCGTACAGCCAGCGCAGGTGCGAATCCGAAAACAGCTGCGTCAGGCGCACGTTCTGCCGCCCGTGCTGGTGGCCCTTCACCGCGGGCATCAGGCACGCCGCCGCTCCGGCGAGCAGCGCGGCCGCGCCCATGCAGGGATACAGCCCATCCAGATTGCGCGCCAGAAGCACGGCGCTCAGCAGCAGCCCCGCCTGATAGCCCACCGTGCCGATCATCCGCACAGGGCCGTAGGGCTTTCTCACCTGCCCGCAGTGCTCAAGCGCGATGGATACGGCGTTCGGCATGGAGGCGTTCGAGAAAATGACGCACAGCGTCGCCGCCGCCAGCATGCCCGGGAACGTGCGCATGGCGCCAAACAGGAAGCAGGCCGCCGCCATCAGCAGATGCTCGAACAGCAGCACCGTGCGCTTTCGCGGCGCGCGGTCGGCCAGCGAGCCGAGAAGCGGCATGAACGCCATCGCCACAAGGCTCGGCACGCTCGTCATCACGCCGATCAGTCCCTCGCCCATGCCCTTTTCCGCGTACAGCTTCGGCGCGAGTGCAGGGAACGACCTTGCGATGTAGGAAATGAAGAAATAAAGATACAGCGCCCGATACCCGCGGCCTTCGCGCTCGTTCATGACAGGAACCGTCTCCTTCCAGCGTGTCGTCTATCTCTATTACAGCACATTTTCCGCCGAAATGCAAGCGCGGAATGGAGGAACCCGGCGCGCCGCGAAAATGAACATGTTTTTGAAATCGAGAGGAATGCATACTTAAATTCCCGACCGTATTATATCTCAGCCGGGAATTTATTCATATTATCAACTATTGAATATCCACATTTGAGAACATAATAACGGTATTTATCCCATTTCCTGAGCGAACTTCCATTTCCCCATAAAGGCATACTGGGATCTTTTTATTATTTTGAAATCGCTTGTCCGGGGCTCCCGATTTATTCACATACTGCCAAGTATAATCAACAATTTTCGCATCCTTTGGAACGAGTTCTTCTTCTACAAACCTTGTTCCACGAACCGATGTGGTTACGTCACAATAACTCACCGCGCCAACTTTTATGCCTTGCATAACAAATAACTTATCCGGTAAGAATAGCAACGTCTCCTTTCCAGATTTGAACGCGACGGCTGTTGAGTTACATGTAAACGGAAATGGAACCTTCGTTGATGCTACGCACCTTTGACGTTTAACGCTATTGGCCGGATAAGGTACAATAAGTTGCGCAAATTCCAGAACAGGAGGATTGAAAACAGTCCCCAAAACAAGGGACAAGGTCAGCGTCATCTGGTAGAATGAAGTTG